>NZ_VBVX01000361.1 GCF_005981925.1 Streptomyces albidochromogenes | reverse complement strand
CGCCGGGAGCGGCCCTGCCGACTCCGGACGACCGGCGTCGGCGTACCGCGCCCGAGAGGACCCCTGTGAAGTTGAGCGAGTTGCTGGCCGGCCACGACCACGAGGTCCTCGCGGGGGATCCGGACACGCCGATCACCGCCGGCACCTGCTTCGACGCTCACCGGGCCACCCCGGGCACCCTGTTCATCGCCGTACCCGGGCACGTCGGCGGCGGACCCGAGGCGGTCGGACCCGCGCTGGCGCGCGGCGCGGTGGCCGTGCTCGTCGACGCCACGAACCCGCCCGTCCCGGCGCCGGTGCCCGCCCCGGGCGTATGCGTCGTCCGCGTCCCTGACACCAGGAAGGCCGCGGCGGCCGTCGCCTCCCGGTACTACGGGGAGCCCGGACGGGCCATGGACATGGTGGCCGTCACCGGCACCAACGGGAAGACCTCGGTCTCCTACATGGTCGAGTCGCTGCTGCGCATCGCCGAGGGGGCCGTGGTCGGCGTCATCGGCACGGGCGGCAGCCGCATCGGCGACGAGGTGATCCCCATGCCGAGGTCGGTGCTGACCACGCCGGAGTCACCGGACTTCCAGTACCTGCTGGGGCGCATGCGGGACCGCGAGGTCTCCACCGTCGTCCTGGAGGCCACGTCGATGGGGCTGCTGACCAACCGGGTGGACGACTCGTTCCTCGACGTCGGCGTCTTCACCAACCTGACCCAGGACCACCTGGACGACCACGGCACCATGGAGAACTACCGCGACGCCAAACTGCGCCTGTTCGACGGGCTCTGCCGCCGCGCGGTCGTCAACGTGGACGACACCGTGGGCGCCTCGATCGTGGCGATGATGCCGGGCCGGGTGACGACGTACGCCCTGGACACGGAGGCGGACTACCGGGCCACGGACCTGGTGATGGACAGCCGCGGCACCCGGTTCACGCTCCACCACGCCGGCCGCGCGCACCCGGCGGCGATTCCGGTGCCCGGCCGCTTCTCCGTCGCCAACGCCCTCGCCACCGTGGCGGCCTGCCACGTCCTCGGCCACGACCTGTGCGGCCTGATCGCCGCACTCGACCGCATGCCGACCGCCCCGGGCCGCTTCGAACGCTTCGAGACCCCGGGCGGCACATCCGTGATCGTGGACTACGCCCACTCCCCGGACTCGCTGGAGAAGGTGCTCACCACCATCCGGGGATACGCCGAGGGCCGGATCATCACCGTCTTCGGCTGCGGCGGCGATCGCGACAGCACCAAGCGCGCGGAGATGGGCGAGATCGCCGGCACCCACTCCGACCTGTGCGTGGTGACCTCGGACAACCCCAGGAACGAGGCCCCGCAGGAGATCCTCGACCAGATCACCCCGGGCCTCGTCGCGACCGGCACCCCCTTCGAGCGCATCGCCGACCGGCGCGAGGCCATCGCCCACGCCCTGTCCGCCGCCGGACCGGGCGACACCGTGCTGGTCGCGGGGAAGGGCAGCGAGCCGTTCCAGATCGTCGGCGAGCGGCTGATCCCGTTCAGCGACATGGCCACGGTGCGCGAACTCAGCGAGGGGTGACGGCGTCCGGGGCCGGCCGGGCCCCGGCGGGTGCACGGGTCGTCAGGGCGTGGTCCGGGTCGATCCGGGCCGCTCCTCGTACGCGTAACCGGTCACCCACGTGATGTCGAGCTGCGCGGACGAACCGGGCGCGGCCGCCGGGCCGTACAGCGCGCTCTCGTTCTGCAGGACCCACGACAGCGGCTCGGACGGTATGCCGCGCGTGCTCGACCCGACGAGCACGCCGTCCAGGTAGTAGCGGACCTCCTCCGGCGTCCACTCGACGGACGTGGTGTGCCAGTCGGTCCAGCGCGCCCCCGTGGCGAACCTGTCCTGCCGCCCGCCGTCGCACGGGTGGGTGAACGCGGTGATCGTGTCGGTCCAGTTCTGCTCCGGGAAGTCCATCTCGCACCCGCCGCCGTACCAGAGATGCGCCGACTTGTAGCCCGGCGCTGCCTTCACCACCCGGAAGCGCTCGCTGAACTTCCCGTACGTCCGCTCCATCAGCTTCTTCGGCACGACGGCCGCGGCGTGCACCGGCCCGCCGTCCTCGGGCCGCCACATGCGGATGCTCATGCGCCCGTCGCCGTTCTCGGCGGGTCCGACGCTGACCGTGTCCTCGGGGTGGTAGGCGCCGCCCACCGACCGGACCGCGTTGCCGTCGGCGCCGGACGTCGCGGTGTCCTGCCAGCTGCTCGGGTACGCCCACCAGTCCTCGCGGTAGGCGCCCTCCAGGCCGGCGCAGTACGCGTCCTTCGTGTCGGCGTGGTGGTCGCAGTCGCTGAACGAGCCGAGCGGCACGCTGTCGCCGTTGAAGTCCTCGGCGAAGACCTGCCGGAAGGGGCCGCAGTCGCCGCGCGGCATGCTGTCACCGACCGTGCGGCAGGCGTCCTGCGAGGGCGCGGTCGCGCCCGACGCGGGCAGCAGCCACGCGAACACGAGGGACACCGAGACCAGAGCGAGCGCCAGGGCGGCCGGCAGGAGACGCCGCCTGGGGCGCCGGTGCGTGGGTACGGTCATGGCCCGGTCCTCCCGATGCCGCTGCCTGTTCCGACGGTGCGCCCCATACCGTACGGCGGCCGCGCCGCCCCGTACACGGGCCGGAGGGGATTCGCGGCGCCGGCGTGTGGCCGGGGGAGTGAACCGGGGGCGCGTTTGGCGGGCACCGCCGTGCGCGCGAGGGGCCCGGGGCCGACGCTGAGTCCATGTCTCATCACCTCAGCGGACCGAACCTGCGCTCGCCCATGGACGACGCCCGGCTGGACCTGACGGATCTGTTCGTGTTCACCGTGCCCGGCGACCGCACCGCCCTGATCATGAACGTCCACCCGATCGCCCCGGCCAAGGGTGCGGCGTTCCATCCGGACGCGGTGTACCGCATCGATGTCGACATCGACGGTGACGAACGGGCCGACGCGGCGTTCAGCTTCGTCTTCTCGCCGCCCGCCGACGGGCAGCAGACGGCGAGCGTGTACTGGGCGACCGGGGCGCAGGCCCGCAGCCGCGAACCGGGCGGACAGCAGATCATCGCCGAGGCACCGGTCTCCTTCGGCCCGCGCCCGAACGTGATCGAAGCGGGGCCCTACCTCTTCTTCGCCGGGCTGCGCAGCGACCCGTTCTTCGCCGACCTCGACGGGATCGTCAAGGACTTCCAGTGGACCGGCGTCGACTGGGGAGCCGACAAGAACGTCCTGGGCATCGCCCTGGAGATCCCGAGCGAGGAGCTCGACGCCGACCCCATCGGGGTCTGGGCCCGGGTGAGCGTGCGTCAGGAAGGGCGGCTCAAGTCCGTCGACCGCGGCGCGCACCCCTCCCTGACGGCGTACTTCAACGCCGACGAGGTGAAGAACGCGTACAACGAGGGGGAGCCGGTGGCGGACTGGGACACCTACCACGCACCGTGGACGGAGGTCCTGCGGCACACCGGCGGTTACGACGCGCGGACCGCCGAGGAGGTCCTGCGCACGGTCCTGCCGGACATCCTGGTCTACGACCGGGGACGTACGGCCGCCTACCCCAACGGCCGCACCCTGACCGACGACGTCACGTCCGCGCGTCTCGCCATGATCTCGGGCGGGAAGGTCGCCGGCGACCACATCGGCCCGCACACCGACCTGCTCCCCGAGTTCCCCTACCTCGGCCCTCCCCACCTCGGCCCGGCGGCCGGCTAGTCACGGTCCGCGGCGGGGGCCGGCGACGGTGGCGACGCGTGCTGGGCGGCGAGGCGCACCGGCGCGTTGTCCGTGCCGAAGCCCCGGTAGCCGCCGACGCGCTGCACGATCTCGAAGAAGACCCGGCCGACGGTGACCGTGCACAGGTGCAGGAACTCGCCGTACTCGTCCCTGTCGTACATCAGCCCCAGCTCGCGCAGTTCCCGGTGCCGCTCCTCGCCCAGGTCGAAGCGGGCCCGCAGGTCGTCGTAGTAGTTGCCGGGGACGGGCAGCAGCACGTCGTCGGGCAGCGCGCGCAGCCGGCGCGCGGTCGCCACGATGTCGTCGTCGGCGAGCGCGATGTGCTGCCCCGGCAGAGCCCGCGCCCCGACCGGCGCGATGTCGAGCGTGAGACGGACCGCGCCGGCCGCGTCGGACATGGCGCGGCTGCGCAGCAGACCGTACGGATCGGCCACCTCGACGCTCTCGTGCGGCTGGAGCCCGAGCACCGTGCGGTAGAACAGCGCCGCCTCGTCGAACTGGTCCCAGGGGTGCCCCAGTGCCACATGGTCGATGCGCCCGACATGGCCCGAGGGCGGTGACACCGCGTCGAAGGGCTCGCGCCAGACCGCCCGGCCGGTGTCGCAGAAGAACAGCTCGGTGCCGTCCGGCGCCGCGACGGCGTCGAGCCGCGCCTCGCCGGGAGCACGGTGGCGGGCCAGGACCGGCGCCAGCAGGGCCTGGGCCCGCTCGGCGGACAGCGCCGGGTCCGCCGACTCCAGCCCGATGGCCACCAGCGAGGTGTCGGTGGGGCTCTCGGGGTGCACCCGGCTGAGGAGGATCCTCGCCCGGCCCTGCTCCCACAGCTCGATCGGCCTGGTCTCGTGCTGTCCCGTACGGGCGAACCCCAGCGCACCCAGCAGGCCGCCCAGGCGCTTGTGGTCACGGGTCGCCAGCTCGGCGAAGGCGAACCCCTCGGGCTGCGCGGGCCGGGGCAGCGGAGAGCCGGTACCGAGCACGCGCGCGACGGACTCCTCCAGCGCGATCAGGGACCGCATCGCGTCGACGGCCGTCCGCCCGGCGTCCGCCTGCCGGTACCCGTCGTTGAAGACCTCCAGCGACAGCGGGCCCGCGTAACCCGTGCGCAGCACATGGGCGAGCAGCCCGGTCAGATCGAAGCCGCCCTGGCCGGGGAAGCAGCGGTAGTGACGGCTCCACTGGAGTACGTCCATGGCGAGCAGCGGGGCGTCGGCGAGCTGGAGCAGGAAGATCCTGTCGCCGGGAATGGCCTCGATGCCCCCGGGGTCCGAACCGCGCGACAGGATGTGGAAGCTGTCCAGGCAGGTGCCGAGGTTCGGATGGTCGGCCATCCGTACGATCCGCCAGCCGTGCAGGTACGTGTCGACATGCCGGCCCCACGCCAGCGCCTCGTACGCGACCCTGATGCCGTGTTCCGCCGCCCGCTCGGCCAGCCGCCGCAACTGCTCGGCGGCGAGCGCGTCGTCGTCGGCGCAGCCGGGGGAGACGTTCGAGCAGACGAGCATCAGGTCCGTACCGAGCCGCTCCATCACCCGGAACTTGTGCTCGGCCCGCCGCAGATGGTCCGCGAGCCGGTCCGTGGCGACCGCCTCGAAGTCGCGGAAGGGCTGGTACGCCTCGACGCGCAGGCCCAGGCTCTCGGCCCGCTCGCGGATCCGCTCCGGCGGCAGCGGGCAGCCGAGCAGGTCGTTCTCGAAGATCTCCACGCCGTCGAACCCGGCCCGGGCGACGGCCTGAAGCTTCTCGGTCAGGGAACCGCTGACCGAGACGGTGGCGATGGACTTGCGCATGCGGGGCTCCTGCCGGGGCGGCGACGAAGGGCGGCCGGGGGCGGACGTCCCGGCCGCGACGGGCTCACGCCCCCTGAACGACCGGAGCGCGTGCCCGGCCGGGACGACGGCCGGCCCGCCGTCGTCCAGAGTGAGGCAACCGGGCGCCCCGGCCCGTCGCGGCGGCGCCGTGTCGAGCGGCGGGTAGACCACACCGGCGACCCGGAGCCCCGGATGCAGCAGCGGGCGGCGCGTGCCGACCGGGTGAACGGCCACACCTGGGAGCCCGCCTGCCCCGGGGCGTGGCGCGCGCGGGACGCTGCCGCCCCCGCGTCGCGGTGCGCCGTAACGTGGTCGAGGCCGCGACCGCGCCGCCCCAGGTGCCCGCCTGATGCCTCGTCACCTCAGCGGCGCCGGCTGTTCTCCCCGAGGACCCCGCCAACCCCTGGCGCCCCGGTGCGCGCGCGGCAATGCTGTGGTGACA
>NZ_VBVX01000360.1 GCF_005981925.1 Streptomyces albidochromogenes | reverse complement strand
GCCCCGGCCCCGCCGCCGCCCATCGGCAGCGTCTCGCCCACCAGCTCCAGCCGGTCGCTGTCGGCCGAGGCCAGCGCCACCTGGGCGCGCTGCGTCCGGGGCGTGAACTCCAGGCGCCGGCTGTCCAGCAGCACCACCTTGTCCCGCTTGCCGCCGGGCGCGCGCAGCGTCTTGCGCGGGCCGATCGCGGCGTTCACGATGCGGCCCGTGCGCCGGTCGACGACCAGCTCGATGCCGTGGTTGGCGTACCACTCCTCGGCGAGCACCTGGCTGCGCTTCGGCAGCCCGACGAGCCGCCCGGGAACGAGCCGGGTGCCGGTCTGCGCGGGCTCGACGGCGCCGGTGAAGCGGTAGCCCTTGTACCCCTGGATCTTGCGCACACCTGCGAAGCGGAGGCGGACGGTCGAGCCGAGCGTGTTGTCCCACCAGCGGTACGAGCGCTTCTGCACGTCGAAGGGGAACTTCAGGTACGCCTCCCCGTCGAACGTCGGCTTCTCGCCGCAGCAGTGCACGGGCTCGTTGGTGCGCCGGTCGGTCACCCAGCGCTCCAGCGTCCACTGGAGCGAGTCGTGGGTGTCCGCGGCCGGGAGGGTGTCCTCGGTGTCGACCGAGGTCGACACGTCCCACACGGCCCTGCCGCTCCTCTCGCTGTCGGCCACGTCGCCGCGTACCTGGCGGGTGATCGTGAGGTCCTTCTTCACGGTCTTGATCTCGGTGGTGTCGAAGTAGCTGCCGGGGCCGGTGAAGACCGTCGTGACGTCCACGTCGACGGGGGTGCGTTTCGCGCGTGGCTCGACGTACCACGCCAGCATCGGAGCGAGTACCAGCAGGAAGACGCCGGCGCCCAGCAGGGCCAGCGACAAGGGGGAAGCGGTGCGACGCATACGGGCGACTCCAGGGAGGGCCGGCGGGGGGATGGCTCGGCGGATACGTGCGCATGGGTATGGGCCGGGAACCGTAGGCGTCCTCTTGACGGACTGTCAATGCGACGCGGACACTGGGCCTTTGCCGGACGGGGCCGGCGGGACACCGGTGGGGACACAGCGTCAGAGAGGCTGACCCGCCATGTCCAGATTCCTCGCCGCAGCGCTGACCGTCGTTGCCGCCGCCGCCCTCGCCGTGGGCGCCGCCTTCGGCGTCGTGGCCCTGCTGAACGCCACCCCGGACCAGCCCAACGTGCCGCTGATCAGCTACGAGTCGGCGACGCCCCGGAAATGACCGCCGTGGGAGTACCCCGAGTGGAGACGGCCGCGGTGAAGGGGGAGCGAGGCATGGGCGAGGGCTCGGCCTGGGGAGACGTGCCGCGGCTCCAGGTCCGGCAGTTCACCGACCTGGCCATGCGCGAACTCCCTTCCCTGGCACAGGAGATCCTCGACTGCATCTGCCGCGAGCACCCCAAGCTGCCGCTGCTCGTCGACGAGTCGGGCGAGCTGATCGCCCTCGTCGGCATCCGGCGCGCGCTGGAGGACTTCGTGCAGCACCTGGTGCTGGAGAAGGGGCGCCCGCACGTCCACCTGGAAGTCTTCCAGGAGTTCGGGCGCGGCGAGGGGCTGCACGGCCGCTCCCTGGATTCCCTCCAGGCCATGTACCGGCTGGGCGTCCGGCTCGCGTGGCGGCGGCTCGCCGAGATCGGGCAGCAGGTGCGCATCCCGCCGCCCGCCATGTACGAGCTCGCCGAGTCCGGATTCGCCTTCCTGGACGGACTGGTGGACCAGACGGTGCGCGGATACGCCGAGGCCGCCGCCCGGCAGGCCGGCGAACGCCTGCGGTTGCAGCGCAAACTGACGCAGGCGCTGATCACCGAGTACGGCGAGCCCGCCGACCCGGTCCGCACCCGTTCGCTCGCCGAGCACGCCGCGCGGATCGGCTGGCCGCTGCCCGAGCGGGTGGCCGTCGGGGTGCTGCTTCGGCCGTCCCGCGAGTGCGTGGCCCCGGTCGTGGGGCAGGGCGTGCTCCTCGACATGGAGAGCGAGCAGCCGCTGATGGTCGTGCCCGACCCCGCGCTCGCGGGGCGGACCGAGCTGCTGCGCCGGTCGATGAAGGGCTGGTCCGGGGCGCTCGGCCCGGCCGTCGCGCTGACCGAGGCCGCGAAGTCGCTGCGCTGGGCGGCGGCCGCCGTGCGCCTGATGGAACGGGGACTGCTGCCGTCCGGGCGGCTGCTGCACTGCACCGAGTACACCGAGGCGCTGGTGCTGCTGCCGCCCGAGGAGCTCATCGGGGATCTGACGCGCCGCTGTCTCGCCCCGCTCGCCGACTGCGGCCCCACCCAGGGGCGGCGGCTCGCGGAGACGCTGCTGGCGTGGCTGGAGACGCGCGGCGGGGCGCCGGAGGTGGCGGCCCGGCTCGGGGTGCACCCGCAGACCGTGCGCTACCGGATGCGGCAGATCCGCGAGCTGTGGGGTGACGAGGTCGACGACCCGGACCGGCGCTTCGAGCTCGAACTGGTGTTACGGGCCCAGCGGTTGCGCGGTGAGCTGAGCGAGCCGATCCGGTGACACGGCTCCGCCCCCGGTGCTGTGCGGTCCCGGGGGCGGAGAGGGGGTGCGGGGCGGGTCAGCCGCGCAGCTGCTCGTAGGCCGGCAGCGTGAGGAAGTCCGCGTAGTCCTCGTCGAGCGAGACGGTGAGCAGCAGGTCGTGCGCCTGCTGCCACCTGCCGGCGGCGAACGCCTCCTCGCCGATCTCGGCGCGGATCGCGGCCAGTTCCTCCCCGGCGATCTCGCGGGCCAGCTCCGGGGTGGCCTTCCGGCCGTTCTCGAAGACGACGCCCGCGTTGATCCACTGCCAGATCTGCGAGCGGGAGATCTCCGCCGTCGCCGCGTCCTCCATGAGGTTGAAGATCGCGACCGCGCCCAGGCCCCGCAGCCACGCCTCGATGTAGCGGATCCCGACCTGGACGGCCGAGACGAGGCCCTGGTACGTCGGGACCGCGTCCAGCGAGTCGATGGCGATCAGGTCGCCCGGCGCGACCGACACGTCCTCGCGCAGCCGCTCCTTCTGGTTCGGCTTCTCGCCCAGGACCGCGTCGAACGACGCCATCGCGATCGGGACCAGGTCCGGGTGCGCGACCCAGGAGCCGTCGAAGCCGTCGGCGGCCTCGCGGTCCTTGTCGGCCTTGACCTTCTCGAAGGCGACCTTGTTGACCTCGGCGTCCTTGCGGGACGGGATGAAGGCCGCCATGCCGCCGATCGCGTGCGCGCCGCGCTTGTGGCACGTGCGGACGAGCAGCTCGGTGTACGCCCGCATGAAGGGGGCCGTCATCGTCACCGCGTTGCGGTCCGGCAGGACGAACTTCGCGCCGCCGTCACGGAAGTTCTTGACGATCGAGAAGAGGTAGTCCCAGCGGCCCGCGTTCAGGCCCGCCGCGTGGTCGCGCAGCTCGTAGAGGATCTCCTCCATCTCGTACGCCGCCGTGATCGTCTCGATCAGGACCGTCGCGCGGACGGTGCCCTGCGGGATCCCGACGTAGTCCTGCGCGAAGACGAAGATGTCGTTCCACAGCCGCGCCTCGAGGTGCGACTCGGTCTTGGGCAGGTAGAAGTACGGGCCCTTGCCGAGCTCGATGAGCCGCTTGGCGTTGTGGAAGAAGTACAGGCCGAAGTCGACGAGGGCGCCGGGCACGGGGCGGCCGTCGAACCGCAGGTGGCGCTCGTCCAGGTGCCAGCCGCGCGGCCGCATCACGACGGTCGCCAGCTCCTCGGCCGGCTTGAGGGCGTACGTCTTGCCGGACTTCGGGTCGGTGAAGTCGATGCTGCGGGTGTAGGCGTCGATCAGATTGCGCTGGCCGAGGACGACGTTCTCCCAGGTGGGGGCGGAGGCGTCCTCGAAGTCGGCGAGCCAGACCTTGGCGCCCGAGTTCAGGGCGTTGATGGTCATCTTGCGGTCGGTCGGACCGGTGATCTCCACGCGGCGGTCGTTGAGCGCGGCCGGGGCCGGCGCGACCTTCCAGTCGCCCTCGCGGACCTGTGCGGTGTCCGGGAGGAAGTCGAGCGTGGACGTGCGGGCGATCTCGGCGCGGCGCTCGGCGCGGCGGGCGAGCAGCTCGTCACGGCGGGGCGTGAACAGCCGGTGCAGCTCGGCCACGAAGGCGAGAGCCGCGTCGGTCAGGACCTCTTCCTGCCTCGGCAGGGGCTCGGCATCGACGATGGCCAGCGGGGACGGCGCTGGTGCGGACATGAGCTGTCACTCCTTACGCGGGCGAGGCCTGCCGGCCGCCGGGACGCCTGGAAACGGCACTAAGTGCCATGGCTCCGAGGTACGGTCG
Source organism: Streptomyces albidochromogenes (assembly GCF_005981925.1). Classification (GTDB taxonomy): domain Bacteria; phylum Actinomycetota; class Actinomycetes; order Streptomycetales; family Streptomycetaceae; genus Streptomyces; species Streptomyces albidochromogenes. Next base: position 1,775 of record NZ_VBVX01000360.1, on the reverse strand, counting down.
CGGGCGCCGCCGAGTGGTGCAGGGCGCTTCTGACGTGTGGATAGTAGTTTCCTCATGGTGGAAGTTCAACGGTCTGTTGATGTCGAGATTCTCCGGGTCGACAGAAACTGGCGCTCAGTGCCACCCCGGTCACTCCAAGTGGAACAGGTCCTGCGGCGTGTCGATGTCGTACGCCTCGGCCACGTCCCCGCATTCGACGAGCGTGACCGCGCTCTCGTGCTCCTTCAGATAGGCGCGTGCCCCCCGGTCGCCCGTCGCAGTCCTCACGATGTCCGTCCACCGCCCGGCGCCGAAGAGCACCGGGTGCCCCCGCTTCCCGTCGTACGCCGCCGCCACCAGGCTCGACGGCGAGCGGTACGCCGCCACCACCCGGCCCACCGCCCGCGCGCCGATCCCCGGCTGGTCGACCAGGGAGACGAGCGCCGCCCCGGCCCCCGTGCCGGCCAGGGAGGCCAGGCCGGCCCGCAGCGACGAGCCCATTCCCTCGTCCCACTCCGGGTTGTCGACCACCACACAGCCGCGCAGGTCGGCGCGCTCGCGCACCTCGGCGGCCGCCGCGCCCAGCACCACGTGCACCGGGCCGCAGCCGCCCTCGCGCAGCACCCGTACCGCGTGCTCGACCAGGGGCCGCCCCCGGTGCTCCAGCAGCGCCTTCGGCCGGCCGCCGAGCCGCCGCCCGGCGCCCGCCGCGAGCAGCAGACCCGCCACGCCGGCGGACGCCTCGTCCGTTGTCCGTTCCATGGGCTCCATGGGCCCTGCATACCTCATCCGGGCATCGGCGCCGAGGAGCGGCCTCCTTGGATAGGGTGCCGTTCGATATCGGTGTTCTGCGGGGGAGACAAGAGTTGATGAGTGGTCAGCAGCCGGGCCGGGACAGCGCGTCCCCGGTCTTCCAGCCCCTCGCGGGCGACGACCCCGCCACCATCGCCGGATACCGGCTGGCCGCCAAGCTCGGGGCGGGCGGCATGGGCAAGGTGTACCTCTCGTACACGCCGGGCGGCCGGCCCGTCGCCATCAAGGTGATCCGGCCGGAATTCGGCGAGGACGCCGAGTTCCGCCGGCGGTTCGCCCAGGAAGTGAAGTCCGCGCAGCGCGTCCAGGGGCTGTTCACCGCGCCCGTCATCGACGCCGACACCGACGGCGCGCAGCCGTGGCTGGCCACCGCGTACGTGCCCGGTCCCTCGCTCGCCGACGCCGTCGTGGCGCACGGGGCGCTGCCCGTCGACGCCGTCCTGCTGCTGATCGCCGGCATGGCCGAGGCCCTGCACGTCATCCACGGCGCGGGCATCGTGCACCGGGACCTCAAGCCCTCCAACGTGCTGCTCGCCGCCGACGGCCCCCGCGTCATCGACTTCGGCATCGCCCACGCCGCCGACGCCACCTCCCTCACCGGCTCCGGCGTCACCATCGGCACCCCGTCGTTCATGGCCCCCGAGCAGGCCGCCGGGAGGAAGGTGACCCCGGCCACCGACGTCTTCGCCCTCGGCCAGGTCGCGGCGTACGCGGCCACCGGGACCCCGGCCTTCGGTGAGGGCACCTCGCACGGGGTGCTCTACCGCATCGTCCACGAGGAGCCCGACCTCACCGGCGTACCCGAGCGGCTGATGGAGCTGGTCAGCCGCTGCCTCGCCAAGGACCCGGCGGACCGGCCCACGGTCGCCGAGGTCATCGGCCTGTGCCAGTCCGCCAGCGCCGAGACGGTGCTGCGCCGCCCCGAGGACTGGCTGCCGGGCCCGGTCGCCGCCGACATCACGGTACGCGCGGCCGCCCCCGCG
>NZ_VBVX01000035.1 GCF_005981925.1 Streptomyces albidochromogenes | reverse complement strand
CCGTACAGCAGGCCCCCGCCGCCCCCGACGCGGACGCGATCGCCTGCTCCCTTGAGAACCCCGAGTCCTGCGAGGCGTGCCAGTAATCATGAGCGAAAAGGCTGCAATCTCTAAGAACCTGCTCGACCCGGGCTTCGAGCTGACGCTGCGTCCGATGCGCTACCCGGACTTCTACGAGCGCTACCGGGACGCGATCAAGAACACCTGGACGGTGGAGGAGGTCGACCTCCACTCGGACGTCGCCGACCTCGCCAAGCTCTCGCCGGGCGAGCAGCACATGATCGGCCGGCTGGTCGCGTTCTTCGCGACGGGCGACTCGATCGTCTCCAACAACCTGGTGCTGACCCTCTACAAGCACATCAACTCCCCCGAGGCGCGCCTCTACCTCTCGCGCCAGCTGTTCGAGGAGGCCGTGCACGTCCAGTTCTACTTGACGCTGCTCGACACCTACCTGCCCGACCCGGACGACCGCGCGGCGGCGTTCGACGCGGTGGAGGAGATCCCCTCGATCCGCGAGAAGGCGCAGTTCTGCTTCAAGTGGATGGACTCGGTCGAGAAGATCGAGCGTCTGGAGACGCAGGCCGACCGCCGCCGCTTCCTGCTAAACCTGATCTGCTTCGCGGCGTGCATCGAGGGCCTGTTCTTCTACGGGGCGTTCGCGTACGTCTACTGGTTCCGCTCGCGGGGCCTCCTGCACGGCCTGGCGACCGGGACCAACTGGGTCTTCCGCGACGAGACCATGCACATGAACTTCGCGTTCGAGGTCGTCGACACGGTCCGCAAGGAGGAGCCGGAGCTCTTCGACGACGCTCTCCAGCAGCAGGTCACCGACATGCTGAAGGAGGCCGTCGAGGCGGAGCTCCAGTTCGGCCGCGACCTGTGCGGTGAGGGCCTGCCCGGCATGAACACCGAGTCGATGCGCGAATACCTCCAGTGCGTCGCCGACCAGCGGCTGGAGCGCCTCGGCTTCGCGCCGGTGTACGGCTCGCAGAACCCGTTCTCCTTCATGGAGCTCCAGGGCGTGCAGGAGCTGACGAACTTCTTCGAGCGCCGCCCGTCGGCGTACCAGGTCGCGGTCGAGGGCTCGGTCGCCTTCGACGACGACTTCTAGATCCGTCCCCGGGTGCGGGCCGTCTTCGCGCAGGCGCGAGGGCGGCCCGCACGCGTCGCTCCCCCGTCGCTCCCTTCACCGCCGACGCCCCGCCTGCTCTACTGGAGCGGCCGGACCTCGGCAGGAACGTCGGCGTTCGCGGTGGGGGTGGAGGCATGAACGACCTGCGGGATCAGGACGAGTTGCGCGCCCGGGCCCGGGCCGGGGACCGGTCGGCGGGGTGCCGGCTGGCCGAGCTGCTGGCCGGGCAGGGCCGCGTCGAGGAAGCCATCGCGGTGGTTCGCGCGCTTCCGCCCGGGGCCGCCGTCCGCAACCTGCTGATCCGCCTGCTTCTGCGGGCGGGCCACATCGAGGAAGTGCGGGCGATGGCCTACGCGGGCGACATCACCGCCCGTTCATGGCTGGCCGAGCTGTTCGCCGAACAGGGCCGCTTCGAGGAACTCGGGCTGCTGGCCGCCGGCCGCCCTCACACCTCCGTGGCCCGGCTGCTGGCCAGGTCACTGGCCCGGGCGGGCCGCGTGGACGAGGGCGTGGCCGTCCTGCGTGAGCGCGCCGAGCGCGGCGAACCGTACGCCTTCGACTGGCTGGTCGACCTGCTGATCGAGAACGAGCGTGTCGAGCAGGCCGTCGCCGTACTCCGTGTCCGGGCCGACGCCCGGGACGGTGACGCCGGCCACCGGCTCGCCCGGCTGCTCGCGGACCACGGGCGCACCGACGAGGCCGTCGCCGTCCTGCGGCGCCGGGGCCGGCGCTCGCCGTACCTGCTCGCCGAACTGCTCACCGGCCAGGGCCGGGTCGACGAGGCGGTGGCCGTACTGGACACCGAGGCCGCCGCCGGTCACCGGCACGCCATGGAGCTGCTGGTCGACCTGCTCGCCGCCCAGGGCCGGATCGACGACCTGCGGACCCGGGCGGAGGCCGGCGACAGCACGGCGGGCGGGCGGTACGCCGACTGGCTGGTGGAGCACGGCGCGATCGACGAACTGCGCGCTCGTACGGACGCCGGTGACGTGATCTCGTCGGTGCGTCTCGTTCCGCTGCTGGCCAGGCGTGGCCGTATCGACGATCTGCGCGAACTCGCCGCCGCGGGCGACACCTACGCGGGGCTGATGGCGCTGTTCACCGAGCTGGATCAGGTCGAGGCCGCCCTCGACATCGTCCGGGCCGGTGGCAACGACTGGCACATCCACGGCCGCCTGTGCGACAGGATCGTGGAACTGCTCGCCGCCCGGGGCCGTGCCCAAGACGCCCTCGCCGTCGCGGAGACCCGCGCCGCCGAGGGTGACGAGGACGCCGCGGACTGGGTCGTCCGGCTGCGGGCCCTCACCGGCTCCGGTGCGCCGCAGGGGCCCGCGCGACCGGTCCCCGACGCCGTCGTCCCGCCGGAACCGCGGCGGCGGCCGTCCTTCCGCGCTTTCCGGCGCCGGGTCGCGCGATGGCGGCCCGGCGCGGGCGAGCACGGCACCACCCCGTGACCGGTGAACCGGGGGCTGATCGTTCACCTGCCGGCCGACGACAGCGCGTCCGCCGCGACGGTCCGCCGCACCGGCCGCCGTCCGGGGGCGCCGCGGAGGGTCTCGGGCCGGCGCGGGCGGGGGTTCTCGGCCTGCCTGAGCTGCCGGTCGATCCGGCGGTCCCTGGCGTGCCCGAGGAACGACGGGAGGGTGAGGAGGATGAAGAGTACGAGGACCACGAGGTAGTTCAGGAAGGTTGCCATGCGTCCACTCTGGTCCTCGGGACGAAGAAAAGTCAGTGGCAGGACTGTCATGGAACCGCGAATTACTGCCACACTGAGTGCATGCTGAAAAACGTGGCCGTGGCTCTCGTCGACGGAGTGAACCCCTTCGAACTGGGCGTGATCTGCGAGGTGTTCGGGATCGATCGCAGCGATCAGGGGCTGCCGGTCTACGACTTCGCGGTCTGCGCCGCCGAGCCGGGCCCGATCGCCGCCCGTTCCGGCGCCTTCTCCATCTCCGTGCCGCACGGCCTGGACCGGCTGGAGAGCGCCGACCTCATCGCCATCCCCGCCGACCAGCACTGCGAGGCCCGCACCTACCCCGAGCCGCTCCTGGACGCCCTGCGCCGGGCCGTCGACCGCGGGGCCCGGGTGCTCAGCGTCTGCTCGGGCGCGTTCGTGCTCGGGGCGGCGGGGCTGCTGGACGGGCGCCGGTGCACGACCCACTGGCGGCACTCCGCGGAGCTGGCCCGCCGCCATCCGCGCGCCAAGGTCGAACCCGACGTGCTGTACGTCGACGAGGGCGCGGTCATCACGTCGGCCGGTACCGCGGCCGGGATCGACGCCTGCCTGCACCTGATCCGCCAGGAGCACGGGTCCGAGGTGGCCAACACGATCGCCCGCCGCATGGTCGTCCCGCCGCACCGCGACGGCGGCCAGGCGCAGTACATCGAGCGCCCGCTGACCCACGTGCGCTGCGACACCGTGGGCGGGGTGCTGAGCTGGATGGAGCGGCACCTGGACCAGGAGATGACCGTGGAGCAGCTCGCCGACCGGGCGCACATGTCGCCCCGGACGTTCGCGCGGCGCTTCCTCCAGGAGACGGGCACGACGCCGTACCGCTGGCTGCTGCGCCAGCGGGTGCTGCTGGCGCAGGAGTTGCTGGAGGCGACGGACGACACGGTGGACGCGATCGCGGGCCGCGCGGGCTTCGGGAACGCGGCGGCGCTGCGCCATCAGTTCGTACGGTCCCTGGGGACCACTCCGAACGCGTACCGCCGCACCTTCCGGGGGCCGGCGCTGGCCGCCTAGGCTCGTGGCCGGGCCCCCGGAAGACGGCTCAGGAGACGCCGCAGCCGGACGCCGACCAGAAGCGGCTCGCGCGGTGGTCCAGGTGGGTGTGGTCGCTGTGGCCGGGGTATCCCGGGCCGAGGATGCCGTTGAAGCCGTGGTTGCGGGCCTGCTTGGCCAGGGTGCACAGGGAGTGCGGGCCGGAGCCGAGGTCGGCGGCGTCGCCGTACAGGTGACGGCTGCCGGCCGCCCCGCCGACCGCGTCGTTGCACGCCTGGGAGCGGAATCCGCTGGTGACGGTGATCGGCTGGTCGCCCAGCGCGTGCCGCAGCGCCTCCAGTTTCCACATGGTGCGCAGGGCGTTGGACTTGGCGGTGGCCGCGCTCACGGCGCCGCCCGCCCAGGTGCTGTTGCAGTCGTTGAGTTCGGCGTAGCTGAAGTGGACGGGCGTGCAGTCGTCGTCCTGGAGGGCGTAGAGCTTGCTGAAGGTGGCCGGTCCCGCGACGCCGTCGGCGGCGAGCCCGTACGCGGACTGGAAGCGCTTGACCGCCGCGGTCGTGGCGGGACCGTAGTCGCCGTCGATGCCGAGTACGGCGCCGTAACCGGGGTAGCCGCCGAGCCGGATCTGCAGCTGGGTGACGTCGGCCCCGGTGGCGCCCTGGGACAGGGTGCGGGACCAGGTGTAGCAGCCGTCGGCGTGCGCGGTGCCGGCCGTGGCGACCGTACCGGCCAATCCGGCGACCATGAGCATGACAAGACAGAGAACGGTTCTCGCCGTACGTCGGAGCATGGGACCTCCATACCGAGGAGCGCGGGAGCGGGGGGCACGCCCGAGACTGACGGGCCCGTCGACGCGCGTCAACAGGGCGGCCGCCCTGGTCATTTGTCGGACCAATGGCGGTCGCCCCACGGCAACGGCGGGTCAATCAGTCGTTCGGGACGGTCTCGTAGCGGGGCGTGCCCTCGGCCATCTGCTTCAGCGCGTCCTTGCGGTCGCGCTTCGACAGGCGGTCGATGTAGAGGTAGCCGTACAGGTGGTCCGTCTCGTGCTGGAGGCACCGCGCGAAGTAGCCCGTGCCGCGCACCTTGATCGGGTTGCCCTGGGCGTCCTGGCCGTGGACCTCCGCGTAGTCGGGGCGGCCCAGCTCGGCGTACGCCGTCGGGACGGACAGGCAGCCCTCGTTGGACTCGTCGAGCCGGCGCTGCTCCTGCGAAAGCTCCTGAAGCACCGGGTTGCAGACCACGCCGACGTGACGCACGCCGTCGTCGTCCGGGCAGTCGTAGACGAAGACCTTGAGGTCGACACCGATCTGGTTGGCGGCCAGGCCGACGCCCTCGGCGGCGCGCTGGCTGGCGAACATGTCGTCGATCAGCGCGGCCAGCTTGTCGTCGAACTCCGTGACGTCCTTGCACTCCTTGTGCAGGACCGGGTTCCCGACGACGGTGATGGGACGGGCGGTGCCGCGCTCGCGGTACGCCTGCTCGCGCTCCTCGGTGTTCTCCGTGTCCACGACGAACCCGTCGTCGCCGGCCTGCTGGTCCGTCTCCTGCTGGTCCGTCTCCTGCTGCGCCATGTCCGCCGTACGCCTTCCTCAAAGCCAAGAAACCCAAGAACCCGGCAGTACCGGATCCGATGCCCGTACAGCCTACGGGCAGGCGGGGGCGGACCTCTCAGCAGACTTCTTCCAGATCCCGCCACTCACGGCTGTCGGGATTGTCGGCGACCCATCCGTCGAGCAGCCCGCGCACCAGCCCGGCGGGCGCCGCGATGCCGCACTCGCGCTCCGGCAGCCACAGCTCACCGGCGCCGGCCGTGCGGTGCCCGAGCGGCCCGGGGTGGCCGGGCTCGCTGTGGTCGTGCGGGTCGAGGTGCTCGCCGTCGCCCTCGTCGCTGGGCATCTGCGACTCGGAGCAGGACCGGCACAGCAGCCGCACGGACGACGACCAGTCCTCAGCGGCGAACCCCGCGTCGGCGGCCAGCCGCTCCAGGGCGTCCCGGTCGGCCTCCGTCGCGGCTTCCAGGAGCACCACCCAGGTCGGCACTGGCGACGGGGCCCACAGCTCGATCTCGTCGAACACGGGGAACGACGGGCCGGCGGCGGTCACGCGCTCGCCGTGCGGCACGCCGTCGTGCAGGACGACCTCGCCCCAGCGCCGCCCGGACGACGGCAGCGGGATCGACAGAACCTCTATCCGCGCCGGGTCGAGCCTGCGGCCCCACACGACCTCGGCCTCGCCCTCCGGCGAGAGGCGCACAGCGGCGCTGCCCAGCTCCATGCCGTGCGGCTCGCCGCTCTCGGTGGGCTCCCCCGGCACCTTCAGGCCGTACGCCTGCCAGGCACGGCGGGCCAGCGGCCAGTCCTGGAGGGCGGTGGCCGCGATGCCGACGTTCCACCAGTCCGGTGCGCCCGTCTCCCGGTCGAGGAGCGCGACGGCGCGCAGCCCGGCGGAGCGCGCCTGCTCCCAGTCGTGCCGGAACTTGTGCAGCAGCGCGAGATTGAACCAGGACTCGGACAACCAGGGTTCGAGGTCCGCCGCGCGCGTCAGCAGAGCCCCCGCGTCCTCGTACCGACCGTCGCCGATCAGCGTGAACGCGCGGTCGGTGGCCTGCCGCCACGAGGCGGATGGCCGATGCCGTACCTTCCCGAAGATCTTCACGATTCCCGCCTGTCCCGCCTGCCGGTCGCTGAAGGTCAGTCCCCCCGGACGCCCTCTTGTTCCTCTTCTTCGCATCCAACCATGCCGGGTCGGAGGGCCGCTCATTACCCATGGGTTACCCAGGTGGGGACGGGGTCAGACCGCCCCGGGCCAGGACGCGCGCCAGGGATTCCACGACCTCGGGCTGATAGTCGTGGCCGGTCCCGAGACGCAGCTGTTCCAGGGCGCTGAGCGGCCCGCCCAGTCCACCTCCGCTTTCCCCCGAGAGATCGTCGTATGCGTTGACGGCGCGGACGATACGGGCGGAAAGCGGCTGCTCCCGGTAGGGGTCGGCCTGCCGCTCCACGACGACCGCCACCTCGGCGGGGACCCCGGTCTGGCGTACGACCGCTCCCCCGAGCAGGGCGATGCGGCGCTGCTCGGCGGGCGGGAGCGAGGCGGTGGCCCCGCCCTGGACGGGGTCGAGGAGGGAGAGCTGCCCGATGTCGTGCATCAGCGCCGCGTACTCCAGGACGGTCAGGTCCGGCTCGGAGAGCCCCAGCTCTCGCCCGACGGCCCGGCTGAGCAGGGCGACGCGGCGGGCGTGGCCCTGGGGGGTGTAGCCGGCGATCTCGGTGGCGCGGGCGAGCGAGGTGATGGTCTGGCGGTACGTCGTACGGACCGCGGCGTACCGGCGGAAGGACAGCTGGGTCAGCAGCAGCGGTACGCAGAAGACCGGAAGCGCCCAGAGCCCGGCGACGGCGACGCCGAGCGCCATGACGGCCCCCGTGGCGCAGACCGCCGACCCGATCCCCAGCAGCGCCCGCAGCTCGTCGCGCAGGAGCGGTCCGTACGGGTAGCCGGTACGGGCGCGGGCCATGGCGGCGGCGAGTACGGCGTCGCACAGTGCGGTGAGCACGAGCAGGAGCGCGAGGAACAGGGCGTGGTACGGGCCGTGGCCAACCCGCTCGCCCCACAGCCCGGAGTTGTAGAGCGGCTGGAAGCACACGGCGGCGAAGGCGACGGTGAGGACCCGGCGGACGACGTGGTCGAGGGCCGGCCCGTGCCCGGCGGCGATGTGCGGCACGGCCCCGGCGAGGGCGGCGGCGACCACGACGGCGACGACCTGGAGGACGCCGTGGGTGGTGGGCTGCCCGGCGATCTGGCCGAGCAGGGCGTACGCGAGGGCTCCGGCGGCCCCGAGCGGTGCGGGCTCGCGCTCGGCGGGCAGCGCGCAGGGACCGGTCCGTACGCCCCACCGGGAGAGCTCACCGAGGGTGATGAGCACGCCGAAGGCCAGGGCGATGCCGGGTTCGGTGACGCCGTACCAGAGGGTGTCGCCGAGCGCGTAGAGGGTGAGCACGGCGGCTGCGCCGTACACGCCGCCGAGGGCGTACGCGGGCCCGCGCCCGCTCACCCGGCACGCCCCGGCCGCATGCCGCGGCCCGCGTCCCGGCCGGCCACCGAGGAGCGGGATCCGGGGCCGCGCACCGGTTCGGGAGGGCGCGGCGGAGGGTAGGGCTCGCCGGGACACCCCGTGGGCCCGGTGGCCGGAGCGGCGTTCACCCGGGCCGGCCCGGGTCGTTCGGCCGCGCGGCGGCGAGGGGCGAACCCGCCTCGCCGCCCCGGGCGGGAGCGGGGGGCTCGTCGCCCCCGCGCGGTGGCGGGACGTTTCCTCTGGGGTCGGCCTGCTCGTCCGAGGTGACCCGGGGGTGCCAGCCCTGCCGGGTCAGCGCCCGCGCGAGCGCCCGCACCATCCGGGGGTCGAACTGCGTTCCGGCACACCGGTCGAGCTCCCGCAGAGCCGTCCCGACCGGCCGCGCCCGCCGGTAGGACCGCGTCGAGGTCATCGCGTCGAACGCGTCGGCCACCGCGACGACCCGCGCGAACTCGGGGATCTGGCCGCCCGCGAGCCCGTACGGATAGCCGCTCCCGTCGAGCCGCTCGTGGTGGTGCAGGATGGCCGCCCGCGCCTCCCCGAGGAAGCCGATGCCCCGGACCATCTCGTGCCCGTACTCGGGGTGCAGCTCGATGACCCGCCGTTCCTCCGGGGTCAGCGGCCCGTCCTTGCGGAGCAGCCGCGTCGGGACGCCCAGCTTGCCCACGTCGTGCAGGATCCCGGCGAACCGCAGCACCTCGACGCGGTCCTCCTCCATGCCGATCTCGCGCGCGATCATCACGGACGCGCGGCCGACCCGTTCGCTGTGGCCGCGCGTGTACTTGTCCTTGATGTCGACCGCCTGCACGAGCGCGCGGATGGTCGCCTGGTGGGCGGCGCGCTCGCGGTGGTACTGCGCGAAGACCCAGCAGGAGATGTACATCGGCAGCAGCACGAAGAGCGCCGCGAGCGGCCCGTACGGACTGCGCCAGAGCACCGCCGTCATCAGCCCCGCCAGCCCCTGCACACAGTGCGGCGCGACGGACCGCAGCAGCAGCCCGCGCCACGCGGTCCGCGCGGGCAGCCGCTCGGCCGTGGCGAGGATGCCGCCGTCGAGGGCGGTCAGGACCAGGCAGAAGGCGAGGACGGCGGCCCCGGCGGGCAGCAGGACGTACGGGAAATCGGGCGCGGCCGCACCGCCCCCCAGCGCCGCACCGCCGTCCAGGAGCGCGCGGACGTGCGCCGCGCACCACGCGGCCAGCGCCAGCTGGGCCGCCCGCCAGACCCGGCGCACCGCGCGCGGGCGCCGCTCGACGTGGCCGGCGAGGGCCCCGGGCACGGCGACCAGCGCGGCGGCCGACGGGGGCAGCAGCAGGACCGCGGCGAGCAGCACCGGGAAGAAGGAACCCGAGCCGACCCGTACCGCGCTCACGAGGAACGGCCGGCGTCCGAGCACCTCGCACGCGGTGTAGAGCGCGGCCAGCAGCGCGGCGGCCCTCCAGGGAGTGCCGGCGCCGGGCCGCAGAGCGGGGAGGGCACAGCAGACGGCCGCGATCAGCGCGCACAGGATGTACGCGCGCCCCGCCACCGAAAGAGCTCTCACCTGCGTCGCTCCAGTTGTCCCGGTCCGCTCGCCTCAATGCGTGCGCCAGGCTAGCGAGTTGGGGGAGGCCGGATACGACGAAGCGGCCGATTACCACCTTCGAGTGATAATCGGCCGACTTCGCGACAAGCAGGGTGGCGGGTTGTTACGCCTCGTTGGCCGCGGCCGGACGGTCGGCGGCCGTCGTGGCCGTCACGTCCTGTTCGGGCACGGCCTGCCCCGACCGGATCAGGTCGATACGCCCCATGACCTTGGACCGCAGGTCGGCGGGTACGTCGTCACTGCCGCAGCAGCGCTTCACCAGCTTCTTCACGGCCTGTTCGAGGCCGTACTTCTCCAGACACGGGGAGCACTCCTCGAAGTGCACCTCGAACTTGGTGCAGTCGCTGTCGGGCATCTCGTGGTCGAGGAACTCGTAGAGATGATCCAGGACCTCAGAGCAGTCAGTCTCGTGCGGCTCTCCGCAGCTCATGAGCCCGAACCTTTCCCGTCGTTCGACTCTCCGGCACCCGCCGGAACCAGCCCGCGGTCACGCGCGTAGTCCTCGAGCATGCCGCGCAGTTGACGGCGGCCCCGGTGCAGCCGGGACATCACCGTGCCGATGGGTGTTCCCATGATGTCCGCGATCTCCTTGTACGCAAAGCCCTCGACATCCGCGAGGTAGACCGCGATGCGGAACTCCTCGGGGATGGCCTGCAGCGCGGACTTGACGTCCGAGTCGGGCAGGTGGTCGAGCGCCTGCGACTCGGCGGAGCGCAGGCCGGTCGACATGTGCGACTCGGCGCGCGCGAGCTGCCAGTCCTCGATCTCCTCGGCGCCACTGCGCTGAGGCTCACGCTGCTTCTTCCGGTACGTGTTGATGAAGGTGTTCGTCAGAATGCGGTACAGCCACGCCTTCAGATTCGTACCCTCACGGAACTGGTGGAAGGACCCGTACGCCTTCGCGTACGTCTCCTGCACCAGGTCCTCCGCGTCGGCCGGATTGCGCGTCATGCGCAGCGCGGCCGAGTACATCTGGTCGAGGAAGCCCAGCGCGTCGCGCTCGAAACGCGCGTTGCGCTCGGCGGTGCTCTCCTCCGCCGCCTGGCCGTCGTCGGTCCCTGTGTCGGTCCCAGTGACCGGACCCACCTCCTCCAACGCCGTGGCGGGGCCGAATGCGGACCCGCTCGAATCGGAGGATAGACGACGATCCTGCCCGGCCGCCGCCCGACGTGGGGCGGTCTTCGCCGCGCTGAGCACCGTCCACTCCAGGTCAGCGGTGTTCGAGCGGCTCGGGCAGATGGTCGATCCCATGCGACGGACTCCCTCTCCACGTACGTGCGGTCTATGTCGACGCACGCAATAACAGAAGGTCCCCGCTCATCATTCCCGCAGCCCGTCGATCCAGTTCCGCACGGCGTCGGTGATCGTCGCGACGATCTCCTCCTCGGTGCGTCCGGCCTTCTTCGGTACGGCGAAACCGTGGTCCCCGTACTCCACCTCCACGAGGTCGTACTCCCCGTCCGGGAACTCCGCCGGCTTCCCGAAGGGATCGTTTCCGCCCTGTACGACCAGCGTGGGGACCCCGGCGCCCAGCAGCTCCTCGGCGCGGGACTTCTCGGGGCGGCCGGGCGGATGCAGCGGGAAGCTCAGCGCGAGCACCGCGTGGGCGCCCAGTTCCCCGGCGGTACGGCACGCCACCCGCGCCCCGGCGCTGCGCCCGCCGGCCACGACCGGCAGGCCGGGCCGCAGCAGCGCGGGCCACAGTCCGCGCCATCCGGCGTCCAGGGTCCCGGGCGCGGGCGCGACCTTCTTCCCGGCCACCCGCCACGGCTGCTCCACCAGCGCGACGCTCACCCCGCGTTCGGGCAGCGCGGCCGCGAGCCCCTGGAGGTCGCGTGCCCCGATCCCGCCGCCGGCGCCGTGGCTCACGGCCAGGACGAGCCAGGGCGTCTCGGCCTCGGCCCAGGTGATGCGGGCTTGGCCGGTCTGCGTCTCCACCATCTCGCTGTGCGTCACGGCACCATCCTGCGCCCGCGCCGCCGCGTGCTCAAACGCCCACGCGCGTCGCTTCAGAACAGCGTCTCCACCTCCGGCGCCGCCAGCTCCTCCAGCAGCTCCGGCCCGTTGTTGCGCACGTTGCTCACGGCGGTGGTCACCGCGTACGCCCGCATCAGCCCGCCCGGCGGCGGCGCCAGCAGCTCCCGCAGGCCGTCCAGGTCCGTACGGGCCGGGTCCAGCCACGCGTCCCAGCGGTCCGGGGTCAGCATCAGCGGCATCCGGGGGTGGATGTCGGCCAGCGACCCGGGCCCGGTGGCCGGCGCGACCGCCAGCGGGTCCTTCTCCGCCTCGGTGGTGATGACGGAGCACGTCACCCACCACGCCTGCGGGTGGTCGTCGGGCAGCGTCCGGTCGCGCCAGAAGTCGTACAGACCGGCCATCGCCATGACCGACCCGTCGGCCGGCGTCACGAAGTACGGCTGCTTGCGCGGCCGCTTCTTCCTCCCCTGCTCCTCCAGCTGCCGCTCGTCGGCGCCGGTGACCCACTCGTAGTAGCCGTCGGCCGGGACGAGGCAGCGCCGTGAGACGAACGGCTGGCGGAACGACGGCTTCTCGTGCACCGTCTCCGCCCGCGCGTTGATCATCCGCGCCGCGCCGTCGGGCGACTTCGACCAGGAGGGCACGAGCCCCCACTTCAGCTTCCTCAGCTGCCGAACCGGGCGCGGGTCCCGCGCGTCCTTCACAGGACGCTCCAGGACGACGTGGACCTCCTTGGTGGGCGCCACGTTCCAGTCCGGTGCGAGTGCCTCCTTGGGCTCCCACTTGCGCACATCGAACATCCCGACCAGATCCTCGGGCCGCCGGCTCGCCGCATACCGTCCGCACATGAGTGCCAGACTGCCACGACTGCCCCGACCGCAAGGAGCCGCCCGGAAAATGGACAGCACCCAGCTCGGCGACCTGTGGGACCGCGTCTTCGGTACCCAGCCCGATCCCGACCAGTGGCTGGTGATCGCCACGGCCGTCGCCGCTCTCGCCGTCGTCGTCCCGCACGTCCTCTGGCGCGTGGCGCGCAACGCCATCACCATCGCCCACGAGGGCGGCCACGGCCTGATCGCCCTGCTCACGGGGCGCAGCCTGGACGGCATACGCCTGCACTCCGACACGAGCGGCCTGACCGTCAGCCGGGGCAAGCCCACCGGCATCGGCATGATCCTCACCGCCGCCGCCGGCTACACCGCGCCCTCCCTCCTGGGCCTCGGCGGCGCCTGGCTGCTCGCGGCGAACCGCATCACGCTCTTCCTGTGGATCGCGACGGCCCTGCTGCTCGCGATGCTGGTGATGATCCGCAACGCGTACGGCGCCCTGACCGTGATCGTCACCGGCGCCGCCTTCCTGCTGATCTCGTGGCTCACGACGCCGGAGGTGCAGGCCGCCTTCGCGTACGCCGCCGTCTGGTTCCTTCTCGTCGGCGGTGTCCGGCCCGCCTTCGAGCTCCAGTCCAAGCGCCGCCACGGCGGCGCCCCCGACTCGGACGCCGATCAGCTGTCGCGGCTCACGCACGTACCGGCCCTGGTGTGGCTGCTCTTCTTCCACACGGTGTCGCTCTGCGCGCTGCTGGGCGGCGGTCGCTGGCTGCTCGGACTGTAGGACCGGCCGCCACGGTGTGTCACGGCGCCCGTACCGTTGGGTTACGCCCTGGTTTCGGCGCTTTTGATCAAGATCCGGCTCCGCCGCGAGCCACTAAAGTGATGGCCATGACCGACAGCTCCGTGCACCCCGCCCTCTGGCCCGCCCCGCGCGCGGGCGAAGCCGTCGACGCGACCGTCACCGTGCCCGGATCGAAATCGGTCACCAACCGCGCGCTCGTCCTGGCCGCGCTCGCCGCCGAGCCCGGCTGGCTGCGCCACCCGCTGCGCTCCCGCGACACCCTGCTGATGGCCGACGCGCTGCGCGCGATGGGCGTCGGCATCGAGGAGACCGTCTCGTCCAGCTCGTCGGCGACGGCCGAGCTCAGCGGCTCGGGCGAGGCCTGGCGCGTCATCCCGGCGGGGCTGCACGGGCCCGCCGCGGTCGACGCCGGCAACGCCGGCACCGTGATGCGCTTCCTGCCGCCCGTCGCGGCGCTCGCGGACGGTGACGTGCGTTTCGACGGCGACCCCCGTTCGTACGAACGTCCCCTCGGCGCCGTCATCGACGCGCTGCGCACGCTGGGCGCCCGTATCGACGACGACGGCCGCGGCGCCCTGCCGCTGACCGTGCACGGCAACGGGGCCCTGGACGGCGGGTCGGTCGACATCGACGCGTCCGCGTCGTCGCAGTTCGTGAGCGCGCTCCTGCTCTCCGCCCCGCGCTTCAACCAGGGCGTCGAGGTGCGGCACACCGGCGCCGTACTGCCGTCCATGCCGCACATCCGGATGACGGTCGACATGCTGCGCGCGGTCGGCGCCCAGGTGGACACCCCCGAGTCGGGCGGTGAGCCGAACGTCTGGCGGGTCTCCCCCGGGGCCCTGCTCGGCCGGGACCTGACCATCGAGCCCGACCTGTCCAACGCGCAGCCGTTCCTGGCCGCCGCCCTGATCACGGGCGGCCGCGTCACCATCCCCGACTGGCCGGAGCGCACCACCCAGCCGGGCGACGCGCTGCGGGAGATCTTCACCGAGATGGGCGGTTCCTGCGAGCTCACCGAGCAGGGGCTGACCTTCACCGGCACCGGGACCGTGCACGGCATCGACGTGGACCTCGGTGACGTCGGCGAGCTCACCCCGGGCATCGCGGCGGTCGCCGCCCTGGCCGACTCGGAGTCCGTCCTGCGCGGCGTCGCGCACCTGCGGCTGCACGAGACCGACCGGCTGGCCGCCCTCACCCGGGAGATCAACGCGCTCGGCGGCGACGTCACCGAGACCGCCGACGGGCTGCGCATCCGCCCGCGCCGCCTGCACGGCGGGACCTTCCACACGTACCACGACCACCGTATGGCGACCGCCGGCGCGATCATCGGCCTCGCCGTGAAGGACGTGCAGATCGAGGACGTCGCGACCACGGCCAAGACACTGCCCGACTTCCCGCAGATGTGGACCGGAATGCTCGACGGAAACTGACGGGGCCTGACGACATGCGCCGCTACGGCAAGAACCCCGACGAGGACGACATCCGGATCCGCCCGAACCGCAAGGGCAACCGGCCTCGTACGCACACCCGGCCCAAGCACGAGGACGCCGTCGAGGGCTTCGTCCTGACCGTCGACCGGGGCCGCATCACCTGCCTCGTCGAGGACCGTACGGTCATCGCGATGAAGGCCCGCGAGCTGGGCCGCAAGTCCGTCGTCGTGGGCGACCGGGTGGCCATCGTCGGTGACCTGACGGGTGACAAGGACACGCTGGCCCGCATCGTCCGCGTCGAGACGCGCGCCTCCGTGCTGCGCCGCACGGCCGACGACGACGACCCGTTCGAGCGGGTGGTCGTGGCCAACGCCGACCAGCTGGCGATCGTCACCGCGCTGGCCGACCCCGAGCCGCGCCCGCGCATGATCGACCGCTGCCTGGTCGCGGCGTACGACGCCGGGCTCACGCCGCTGCTCGTCCTGACCAAGTCGGACCTGGCCCCGGCGGACGCCCTCCTGAACGCCTACCGCCCGCTCGGTGTCCCGTACGTCGTCACCAGCCGCGAGGACCTGGCGAACGGGGCGGCGACCGACCTGGTGCGCAAGCACCTGGAGGACAAGGTCACGGCGTTCGTCGGCCACTCGGGCGTCGGCAAGACGACCCTGGTCAACACGCTGGTGCCCGAGGACCGCTGGCGTACGACCGGAGTGGTCAACGCGGTCACGGGCCGAGGCCGGCACACCACCACGTCGGCGCTCGCGCTGCCGCTCACGGGCGTGGCCGGCTGGGTGATCGACACCCCGGGCGTGCGCTCCTTCGGGCTGCACCACGTCGATCCGTCCCGGGTCATCCTCGCGTTCCCGGACCTGGAGCCGGGTACGGAGGGCTGCCCGCGCGGCTGCAGCCACGACGAGGCGGAGTGCGCGCTGGACCAGTGGGTCGCGGACGGCCACGCCGATCCGGCCCGGCTCGACTCGCTGCGCCGGCTCCTCGCCACCCGGGAGCGGCGCGAGGGCGACTGACCCCGCCGCGTTCACCTCTGCGGGCGCCCGGCAAGTGCATAATCGCACCAAGTCAGGCAAAGCAGTCACCGACGCGGGAGGCGACCGACCATGGCGTGGCTGCTGGTGATAGTGGCCGGTCTGCTGGAGACCGGCTTCGCCGTGTGCCTGAAGCTGTCCCACGGCTTCAGCCGGCTCTGGCCCACCGTCGCCTTCTGCGCGTTCGCGCTCGGCAGCTTCGGCCTGCTGACGCTCGCGCTGCGCAAGCTCGACGTGGGACCGGCGTACGCGGTGTGGACGGGCATCGGGGCGGCGGGCACCGCGATCTACGGGATGGTCTTCCTCGGCGACGTGGTCTCGACGCTGAAGCTGATCTCGATCTCGCTGGTGATCATCGGCGTCATCGGCCTCCAGCTCTCGGGTTCGGCCCACTGAGGCCCGGTCCGCCCTGGCCCGCCCCGGCGAGGGCCCTGCGCAGCAGCCGTGTGAAGCCGTCCGCCGGGGCCGTGGGCGTCAGGACGTACGAGAGCGCGAGCCGCAGGACCAGCTCGCAGCGGTACGCGACCTCCGCCGCCTCCTCCTTCGTACGTCCCGTCCCGAGCGCGGCGAGCGCCCTGTCCCGTACCGCCGCGATCAGTTCGGCGGGCCCCGGCGATCCGGCGTCGGCGCGGCGCTGGGCGGGCACCGGGGACACCGCCGTGTACGGGACGGTCCTCGCCGGCCGGGGGGCGGGCAGCCGGTCGCCCCAGCACCCGGTGAGCAGCGCGCGGACGAACGGATTGGCGCGGGCGGCGCCGACGGTCCACTCGGCCACGGCCACCAGCCGGTCCTCGGGGCCCGCCGTCCGGGCCGCCGCCGGCGTGTGGGCCCGGCCCGCTCCCCGCCCCGCCGCCCGCTCGGGCAGCCGGCCGGCCAGCGCCCGCTCGACCCCGGCCAGGAATCCGTCGGCCTCGCGGCGCACCAGCGCGCGGGCCAGGCCGTCCTTGGTGCCGAACTCGTTGTAGAGGGTCTGCCGCGAGACGCCCGCCGCCGCAGCGACGTCGACCATCCGCACCCCGGACCACGGACGGACCGCGAGCGCGGTGAAGGCGGCGTCCAGCAGGGCTTCTCGCGCTGTGGGCATCGCGTTCGCCTCCCCGACGGCTGGGGTTTCAGAGTTGACGCGCCGCCGGACACTGTCAATGGGCCCCGCGCCGCGCGTACCGGGCCGCGGGCGGCGCCCGCACCGCGAGACCGTGTGGTTCGCGCAGAACGCGGTCGATACTGTTCAGTCATGCCCGACTACCACGATGATCTGCGCTTTGCCCATGTTCTCGCCGACGCCGCGGACGCCACGACGATGGAGCGCTTCAAGGCTCTGGATCTCAAGGTCGAGACGAAACCGGACATGACGCCGGTGACGGAGGCCGACAAGGCCGCCGAGGAGCTGATCCGCAGCCACCTGCACCGCGGCAGGCCGCGCGACGCCGTCCTGGGTGAGGAGTACGGGCTCCAGGGCACGGGCCCGCGCCGCTGGGTCGTCGACCCGATCGACGGCACCAAGAACTACGTGCGGGGCGTGCCGGTCTGGGCGACCCTGATCTCGCTCATGGAGGCCGGCGAGAACGGCTTCCAGCCCGTGATGGGCGTCGTGTCCGCGCCCGCGCTGGGCCGCCGCTGGTGGGCGGCGAAGGGCGGCGGCGCGTACACCGGGCGCAGCCTCACCTCCGCCACCCGCCTCCACGTCTCCAAGGTCGACCGGATCGAGAACGCGTCCTTCGCGTACTCCTCGCTGAGCGGCTGGGAGGAGCGGGGCCGGCTCGACGGCTTCCTGGGCCTGACCCGCGACTGCTGGCGGACGCGCGGCTACGGCGACTTCTGGCCGTACATGATGGTCGCGGAGGGCGCGGTGGACATCTGCGCCGAACCCGAGCTCTCGCTCTGGGACATGGCAGCGAACGCGATCATCGTGCAGGAGGCGGGTGGCGTCTTCACCAGCCTCGAAGGAGTGACGGGCCCCCACGGCGGCAACGCCGCGGCGTCCAACGGCCTGCTCCACGAGGAGATGCTGAACTACCTGCGCGCCTAGTGCCCGTGGCCCCCGCGCCCGGAAAACCGGCGTGCGGGGGCGTCCGGTCGCCCAACTCCCCCTCCCGCGCCCCCTTGTTGCCTCGCCGGTCAACTGCCACTCTGTGAGTCCCCCCACTTGTGAACTTGTGAATCGGTTCTCGTAGCAGATGCCCGCTTCACCAAGGAGGTGGCTCCGTCCATGCTCGTCCGTGACGCCATGAGCACGGTGGTCCTCACCATCGGCCCCGCCCACACACTCCGCCAGGCAGCCCGACTGATGGCGGAGCGCCGCGTCGGGGCGGCCGTCGTCCTCGACACCGACGCCGGCGGCCTCGGCATCCTGACCGAACGCGACATCCTCGTCTCCATCGGCTCGGGCCAGGACCCCGACCGGGAGACGGCCGGCACCCACACCACCACCGACGTCGTCTTCGCGGCCCCCCGCTGGACGCTGGAGGAAGCCGCCGACGCCATGGCGCACGGCGGCTTCCGGCACCTGATCGTGCTGGACGGAGACGGCCCCGTCGGCGTCGTCTCCGTACGCGACATCATCCGCTGCTGGGCACCGGGCCGCAGTCGGTCGCGGCCGCAACCGGGAGCCCTCGTGGCCTGAGCGCGAAAGAGGGCCGGACCCCCTCGGGGGATCCGGCCCTCTGCCCACGACAAGCGTCCGTACTAGCCGCGCAGGGCCTGGACCGCGGCGTCCAGCCGCTTGCCGAAGTCGTCGTCCGCCTGACGGAAGTTGTTGACCGCGCGCTCCGCGATGTCGTCGCGCGACACCTTGGAGATGAACTGGGCCAGGTTGTCGATCAGGCGGCCCTTCTCGTCCTCGGACATCAGGCGGTAGAGGTTGCCCGCCTGGACGAAGTCGTTGTCCTCGGCGTGGACCGGGGCCTCGTGGTTGCCCGTGCCGCCGTTGACCGGGACGGACTGCCACAGCGGCCGGCCCGTCTGCGTGGGGCCGCCGAAGCTGTTGGGCTCGTAGTTCTTGGTGCCCTTGTGGCGGCCGTCGTACAGGAAGCCGTCACGGGAGTTCGTCCGCGCCTCGGTGGCGTGCGGACGGTTCACCGGCAGGTGGTCGGCGTTGATGCCGACGCGGTAGCGGTGGGCGTCGCCGTACGCGAAGAGGCGGCCCTGGAGCATCTTGTCGGGCGACGGGCCGATGCCCGGCACGAAGTGCGCGGGGCTGAAGATCGACTGCTCGACCTCGGCGAAGATGTTCTCCGGGTTGCGGTTGAGCTCCAGCTTGCCGATCTCGATCGGCGGGTAGTCCGCGTGCGGCCAGACCTTGGTCAGGTCGAACGGGTTGAAGCGGTACGTCGCCGCCTCGGCCGCCGGCATGATCTGCACCTGCACGGTCCAGGACGGGAACTCACCGCGCTCGATGGCCTCGCGCAGGTCGCGCTGGTGCGAGTCGGGGTCGACGCCGGAGAGGCGGTTGGCCTCGTCGGTGGTGAGGTTCTTGATGCCCTGGTCGGTCTTGAAGTGGTACTTGACCCAGAAGACCTCGCCGGCCTCGTTGTTCCACTGGTACGTGTGCGAGCCGTACCCGTTCATGTGGCGCAGCGTCGCCGGGATGCCGCGGTCGCCGAACAGCCAGGTCACCTGGTGCGTCGACTCGGGGCTCAGGCCCCAGAAGTCCCAGACGTTGTCGGCTTCCTGCGAGCCGGTGTACGGGTCGCGCTTCTGCGTGTGGATGAAGTCCGGGAACTTGATGGCGTCCTTGATGAAGAAGACGGGGGTGTTGTTCCCGACGAGGTCGTAGTTCCCCTCCTCCGTGTAGAACTTCAACGCGAAGCCGCGGGGGTCGCGCACCGCGTCCGCGGAGCCGAGGTTGCCCGCGACCGTCGAGAAGCGCAGGAAGGTCTCGGTCTGCTTGCCGACCTCGGAGAGGAACTTCGCCCGCGTCCACTGCGAGACGTCACGGGTGACGGTGAAGGTGCCGTAGGCACCGGCACCGCGCGCATGGACGATGCGCTCCGGTATGCGCTCGCGGTTGAAGTGCGCGAGCTTCTCCAGCAGCGCCTGGTCCTGGACCAGAACGGGACCGCCGACGCCAGCGGTCTCGCTGTTCTGGTTGTCGGCGACCGGCGCGCCGGCCTCCGTGGTAAGCGGTCCCTGCGTCACGTGCGCCTCCTGCGTCATACCTGCAAGTCCTGTCCCTTGGCGTTTGCCGTTCTCGATCCTACAATAGACTTTGTCTAAGTCAAGCAAACATCCAAAGTCACACCCGTTCGGGACCTGGGTCCCACCACTGTTAGGCTGGATCGCATGAGTGACCTGTTGGAACGACTGCGCGGACGCGGCTGGCGCATGACCGCTCAGCGGCGCGTCGTGGCCGAAGTCCTCGACGGGGACCACATCCACCTGACTGCCGACGAGGTGCACGCGCGCGCCGTCGCGAAGCTGCCCGAGATCTCCCGGGCGACCGTCTACAACACGCTGGGTGAGATGGTGTCCCTCGGCGAGGTGCTCGAGGTGTCCACGGACCGCCGGGCGAAGCGGTACGACCCGAACGCGCACCGCCCGCACCACCACCTGGTGTGCGCGCGCTGCGGCGCCATACGCGACGTTCACCCGGTCGGCGATCCGCTCACGGACCTGCCCGACTCCGAGCGCTTCGGCTTTACGATCTCGGACGTAGAGGTGACCTACCGGGGCACGTGCCCCACCTGCGCCTCCGCCTGACCCGCCTCGACACGGCCGAAGGGCCCGGCACCGGAATCCGGTGCCGGGCCCTTCGCCGTTCGCGTCACTGCACGACTGCACGCCGAAGGCCCGGATCTCTTTCGAGATCCGGGCCTTCGGCTACTTCATCAGTAGCGGGGACAGGATTTGAACCTGCGACCTCTGGGTTATGAGCCCAGCGAGCTACCGAGCTGCTCCACCCCGCGTCGGTAAACCCGACTGTACGTCGCCCTGCCGACCGGCGCAAATCCGTTCCCTCTCCGCGGTGACCGGTGGCGAAACAGCGGGCGGCCAGTGGCGAAACGATCCGCCGCCAGCCGTGGCCCCACGGCCCTACGCCGTGAGCTCCTGGTGCAGGGCCTCCCGCAGCCGCGCCGCCCGCTCGGCGACCTCGGCCGGACCCAGCTCGACGGCCCGCGCGCACCACCGCTCGCCCTCGTCCAGCTCGCCGTGGCGGGCCGCGAGCAGCGCGAGGCGCAGCGCGGCGCGGCCGTGGCCCGCGTGGGCGGCGCGGGACCACCACAGGGCTGCCTCGGGCTCGCTGCCCTCGCGGGCCAGCAGCAGCCCGAGATTGAAGGCGCCGTTGCGACTGCCCGCCTCGGCCGCCTCCCGGTACCAGCGCGCGGCGCCCTCCAGGTCGCCCCGGCCCGCGGCGAGCATGCCCACCCGTACCTGGGCGCGGCGGTGCCCCTGCTCGGCGGCCCGCTCGTACCACTCCTCGCACTCGGTCTTCTCGTTCAGCGTCTCGCCGAGCCCGGGCGGCCCCGCCGGGGGCTGCCGGCTGTCGAGCAGCGTGGCGAGCCGGAACGCCGCCTCGGCGCTGCCGCTGCCGGCCGCGCAGCGCAGATGCCGCTCGGCGTCCTGCTCCTCGCCGTCGCGCAGCAGGGCGATGCCGACCTGGAGCGCGGCCTCGGTGTGCCCGGCGGCGGCGGCGCGCTCGTACCAGACGAAGGCCGTACGGTCGTCGTCGCGCCCGGCGTGGAGGATGCCCAGGTTGAAGGCGGCGTCGACGCTGCCGGCCTCGGCTGCCTTGGAGAACCAGGGCTCGGCGCCGGCCGCGTCCCCGCCCTGGAGCAGCAGGATCGCGAGAGCGTTGGCGGCCTCGCGGTGGCCCGCGTAGGCCGCGCGGCGGTACCACTGGTCGGCCTGGGCGGTACGCCCCTGGGCGGCGCAGAGCAGCCCGAGGTTGTACGCCCCGTTGACGTCACCGGCGTCCAGAGCGGCGCGGTACCAGCGCTCGGCGGTCTGCTGCTCGCCGCGCGCGGCGTGCAGGGCGCCCAGCGCGTTGGCCGCGTTGCCGTCGCCGTCCTGGGCGGCGCGCAGCCACCACACGGCGGCGCTCTCCTCGTCCCCGGCGTCGCGCAGCAGGAAGCCCAGTGCGCAGGCGGCCCGGGGCTCGCCGTCCTTGGCCGACGTGAGGTACCAGCGCCCGGCCTCCTTGAGCTCGCCCCGCTCCTCCAGGATGGCGCCGAGGTGCAGGGCGGCGCGCCGGTGACCGCGCGCGGCGGCCTGGCGGTACCACTGCTCGGCCTCGACGGCCGGGGGCAGCTCCCCGGCCCCGGTCCCGGTGTGCCGGGTCCCGGTGCCGGGGCCCGCGCCGGTACGGCCGTTTCCCGTGGCGTGGCGCGTGCCGGTGCCGGGGCCCGTGTCGGCGGCCCGGCCCTGGGCCGCCTTCGCGGCCGGCGGGTCGGCGTCCGTACCCTCTCGGCGCACACCGGTGACGGGGCCCTCGAGCTCCCCGGTGCCCGCGCCGGAGCCGTCCTCGGCCTCCGCGTATCCGTAGCCGGGGTAGCGCGTGCCCGAAGGACCGAGCCCGGGGCCGGTGCGCGGGGCCGCGGCGGGGTGCCGGGTGCCCGTGTCGAAGTCCAGGTGGCCGCGCCCCCGGACGGCGCCCGTGCCGGGGCGGGCGTCCCGGCGGCC
This sequence comes from Streptomyces albidochromogenes, assembly GCF_005981925.1. Lineage (GTDB taxonomy): Bacteria > Actinomycetota > Actinomycetes > Streptomycetales > Streptomycetaceae > Streptomyces > Streptomyces albidochromogenes. The sequence continues at coordinate 12,305 of NZ_VBVX01000035.1, read as the reverse complement.
GCCGGCCGTGCCCGCGTCGCCCGGGAGGATCCCGGCGGCGCCGACGCCGGTCCGCGCCTCCGCCGACGCGCGGCGGTCCAGCGTGCGGGCCAGGCGGTACGCCGCCTCCCGGTGCCCCTGCTCGGCGGCGGCGCGCAGCCACCGCTCGGCGCCCACGTCGCTGCGGTGTTCGAGGAGGTCGGCGAGGGCGTAGGCGCCCAGCGCGTGCCCCTGCTCGGCGGACTGGCGCAGCCAGTACTCGGCGGCGGGCTCGTCGCCGCGCTCGCGGTAGTGCCGGCCGAGCGCGTGCGCGGCGGCGGCGGACCCGGCCACGGCGGCGATGCGCCACCAGCCGGCCGCCTCGTCGGCGTATCCGCGCTGGTGCAGGAGCACGCCCAGGTTGTTCGCGGCGGCGCGGTCGCCGTCGGCGGTCGCGGCGCGCAGGTGCGGCTCGGCGCCGTCGAGGTCCCCTCGGCGCAGCAGCAGCGAGCCGAGCACGCTCATCGACTCGGTGTCGCCGTTCTCGGCGGCGCGGCGGTGCCTCGCCTCGGACTCGTCCTCAGCGGTGTCCACGGTGTCCACAGCGTGCTCCTGATGTCGCTGCACAAACCGCCCTGTCTCCAACAGAGTTGTCCTGTCCCCCATAAAAACCATCGTCGCACCACCCGCAACCCGCGTACACCTGGTATACCGCAGCCAGTGAGGTCACTTCAGCGTTTTGTCGACATGCCCACAGAGAGACACTCCAAACGCCTAATCGCCAACTCCCCCCGCATGAAGGACGCTTCGCACGGGCGCACGGACGGTCCGGGCGCACAACAAAGGCCCGGATCTCTTTCGAGATCCGGGCCCTCGTCTTCTTCTGAGTAGCGGGGACAGGATTTGAACCTGCGACCTCTGGGTTATGAGCCCAGCGAGCTACCGAGCTGCTCCACCCCGCGCCGTTGTGTTCAAACAGTACCACGGCGCGGGGACGTCCCAGCTCAGCTGCCCTTCTGGTCGCCCTTCTCGTCCTGCCCGGCGGGCTTCTCGGGCTTCTCGCCCTCGGCGCCCGGGCTGGCCGGCGCCTCGGTCTCGGCATCCGCTTCCGCGGCCCGCTGCAGCGCGTCCTGGAGCTTCTCCTGGGCCTTGCCGTAGGCGGTCCAGTCCTGCTCCTTGAGCGCGGCCTCGCCCTCGTCGTACGCCTTCTGGGCGTCCTCGATGGCCTTCTGCAGCGACTCGTCGCCCTCCGTCGGCGGCGTGGTGGTGTCACCGTCGCCGTCGCCCGGCGGAGGCGGCGTCTCGCCCTCCTCGCCGAAGACGGCGTTCAGCGCCTCACCGAGCGTGTTCTTGAAGACGGTCTCCCTGCCGTACGACACGGCGACCTTCTTCAGGAGCGGATAGGCGTTGTTGCCCTGGGCGTACACCGGCTCGACGTACAGGAAGCCGTCGTTCAGCGGGATCGTCAGCAGGTTGCCGTACTCGATGTCCGAGTTGGCGCCCTTCATGTTCCTGACGAACTCGGCGACTTCGGCGTTGCTGTTGAGCCGGTTCTGCACCTGCTGCGGACCCGGCACGTCGCCCGTGACTCTCAACAGCCTTATCGTGCCGTAGGCCTTGCTCGAAGCGTCGGCGTCGACCGCCATGAACGCACCGAGGTTGGGGCGCCCGTTGGGGGTGAACGTCGTCGTGAGCGAGAACTTCCTGCCCTGCTCCTGCGGCATCTTCAGGCTCAGGTAGTACGGCGGTACGGAGCTCTTCTCGCCCGTCGTCGGGTCGTCCGGCACCTGCCACGCGTCACTGCCGCTGTAGAACTGCGACGGGCTCTCGACGTGGTACCGGGTGAGCAGCTCACGCTGCACCTTGAAGAGGTCCTGCGGGTAGCGCAGGTGCTCCATCAGCGCGGGCGCGATGTCGCCCTTCGGCTTCACCGTGTCCGGGAACGCCTTCATCCAGGTCTTGAGGACCGGGTCCTCGGTGTCCCACTGGTACAGCTTGACCGTGCCGTCGTACGCGTCGACGGTGGCCTTCACCGAGTTGCGGATGTAGTTGACCTGGTTCTGCTGGGCGATCACCGCGCGCTGGCTGTCGGTCTGCGACAGCGAGTCGGCCGTGGTGTCCCCGAGCGTCGTGCGCGACGCGTAGGGGTAGCCGTTCGTGGTGGTGTACGCGTCGACGATCCACTGGACGCGCCCGTTGACAACCGCCGGGTAGGCGTCGCCGTCGAGGGACAGCCACGGCGCGACCGCCTCGACGCGCTCCTTGGGCGTGCGGTTGTACAGGATCCGCGAGCCCTCGCCGATGGCTCCCGAGTAGAGGATCTGCGGCTCGCTGAAGGCCACCGCGTACGCGGCGCGGTTCAGCGGGTTCGACAGGTTGACCCCGGACTTGCCCTGGTAGCTGGTGGTCTTGGTGGGCTCGCCGTTCTTCTCGTAGTCGAGCTCCTTCTGGGGGCCGCCCACGATCGAGTACTGCTGGGTCTTCTCGCCGTAGTAGATCCGCTGCTCGTACGCGCCGAGCGTGCCCTCGGTCGGCAGACCGGACTCGGTGAAGTCCGGGGCGCCCTCGGTGTCCGGCTTGACCGCCGTTCCCTTGGCCGCGACCACGCCGTAACCGTGGGTGTACGTGAAGTGGTCGTTGATCCAGTTGCGCTTGGGGATGCCCTGGAGGTCCAGCTCGCGCAGACCGACGACCGTGTCCTGGCCCTTGTAGCGGTCCACGTCCAGGGTGGTGGGGAACTGGTAGTACTTACGTTCCTGCTGGAGCTGGTCGAAGGTCGGCGGGACGACGTTCGGATCGATCAGCCGGTAGTTGGCCGCCGAGTCGGCGTCCTCGCGCAGCTGCGAGTTGTCCTTGCTGTCACCGACGCCCTGGTAGTCGTCCACCTTGGCGTCGTCGATGCCGTACGCCTTGCGCGTCGCGTCGATGTTCTTCTTGATGTACGGCGATTCCTTGGCCTGCTCGTTCGGCTGGACCTGGAACTTCTGCACGATCGCCGGGTAGAGCCCGCCGATGAGGATCGCCGAGAGCACCATCAGGCCGAAGCCGATGACGGGAAGCTGCCAGGTGCGGCGCCACAGCGTCGCGAAGAACAGCAGCGCGCAGATGACCGCGATGCAGAAGAGGATCGTCTTCGCCGGGAGGTAGGCGTTCGCGTCGACGTAGCGCAGGCCGGCCCAGTTGCCCGTCGCCTTGAAGTCGCTCGACTTCACCGCGAGCCCGTACCGGTCGAGCCAGTACGCGACGGCCTTGAGCGCCACGAAGATGCCGAGCAGCACCGACAGGTGCCCGGTGGCCGCGGCGGTGGCCCTGGCGCCCGGGCTGGTGATCCGCAGCCCGCCGTACAGGTAGTGCACGAGGGCGGCGGCGATCAGGGAGAGGATGGCGGCCGCGAAGCCGAAACCGAGCAGGAAGCGGTACCAGGGCAGGTCGAACGCGAAGAACGACACATCCAGCTGGAACTGCGGGTCCTTCTGGCCGAAGGACACACCGTTGACCCACATGAGCCAGGTGCGCCACTGCCCCGACGCGGAGGCCCCGGCGATCAGCCCGACCAGAGCGGTGACCCCGAGGAGCACCCACTTCTTGTACGGGGCGATGCCCATCCGGTAACGGTCCAGGTTCTGCTGCTCCAGGGACATCGCGCTCAGCGGCGGCCGGAGCCGGTGCGCGAGCCAGATGTTCACACCGACGGCGAGCGCCATCAGCAGCCCGAAGACGGCGAAGAGCCCGATCTTGGTCCACAGTGTGGTGGTGAAAACGGACGAATAGTCGACCGAGCGGTACCAGAGCCAGTCCGTCCAGAACCCGGCGAACATGACAAACGCCATGGCCAGGACGGCCAGGACGCCCAAAGTCATGAGCAGGGTCCGGACACGCCGGGACGGGCGGCCGACTCTGATCCGTGGCCCTGTCGGGCCTCCGCCGCGGTCCGGCATCTGGAAAGCCAAGGTGCGCACCTCGAAAGTTCGCTGTCGTAGAAGCAGGCTCCGCGATCGTAGAGCCCACTCATGCAACTTACTGAAGCTTTACTCAGTTCCCGCTTTGGGGTCCGAAGGAGGCAGGATGTCGACCATGTCCAACGTTTCCCCCTCCGGGCCCCCCATGGCCACGAGCCCGCTCACCCGAGCCGTGCTCGAAATCGACGAATACACCTCCGGCCTCGGCTGGGACCAGCCGGCGAGGCTGTTCGCCCTCGTCGACACCGCCCAGCTGCGCGCCCAGGAGCCGGGCCTCGCCGCTCAGCTCGGTCTCGCCGAGGGCGAGCCGGCGGCCACGCTGACGCCGGTCGAGCAGGAAGAGATCCCGTCGGGCACCCCGCTCGACGAGTTCCTCGCGACGATCGCCTGGCCCGACGCGGTGGCCGGCTGCGCGCTCACGGTGGAGCGGCTGATGCTCCCGCCGTCCGCCGAGGCGTCCGTGCCCGAGGGCCTGAACGAGGCCCAGCTGGCGAAGTGGGTCGCGAAGCACCCCGACCGCCAGGAGGTCCGCATGACGGTGGCCGTGCTGCGCAACGGCGTGCGCGAGTCCGCGCTGCGGCTGCGGGAGAAGGACTCCCCCACCGAGGTGCTCACCGGCGCCATGCTCGTTCCCGGGCTGGCCGAGGCACTGGCCGCGACCTTCGAGGCGTAGCGGCCCGGGGGCACGGCCCCGGTCGCCGGCGGTCAGCCCGTCGTGCACCGCGGCAGGCCGGCCGTGTCCCCGCCACGGATCTTCTCCAGCGACTTCCTCGCGTCGTCGATCGCCTCGACCTTCACCAGGGTCAGGCCGTCGGGGACGTCGGCGGCCGCCGCCGCGCAGTTGTCCTCGGGCGTGAGGAAGTACTGCGCGCCCGCTTGACGCGCGCCGACCGTCTTCATCTCGATGCCGCCGATCGGGCCGACCTTGCCGGCGTCGTCGATCGTGCCGGTGCCCGCCACGAACTTCCCGCCGGTCAGCGAGCCGGGCGTGAGCTTGTCGACGATGCCGAGCGAGAACATGAGACCGGCGCTGGGGCCGCCGACGTCCACCAGCTTGATGTCGACGCTGAACGGGAAGGTGTGGTCGGGCCCCGCCTGGATACCGACGACGGCACGGTCGTCGTCGTCGGCCTTCTTCGTCGTGACGACGACGTCCTTGCTGCCGACCGGCTCCTTGCCGGCCTTCTCCGCCGCGGCCGCGTCCTGCGCGGGGACGATCGTGAAGACGGCCTTCTCGGTGGGCTTGTGCCGGGTGACGAGCCTGGCGACGTCCTTGGGGTCCTTGACGGGCGTACCGTCCACGGCCTTGATCACGTCGCCCGCGTGCAGCCTGCCCTCGGCGGGGCTGTTCTTGAGGACCGTCGACACCACGACCCGGGTCTTCACCGGGATGCCCAGCTCCCGCAGCGCTGCGGTCTTGGCGCTCTCCTGGGACTGGCTGAACTCCTCGGCGTTCTCCTGCGTCGACTGCTCTTCCGTCTTGCCGTCCGGGTAGAGCGTGTCGTGCGGGACCACCACGCTGTCGTGCGCCAGCCAGCCGTAGACCGCCTCGACCAGGTTCATCCTGTAGTCCGCGCCGGTGACTCTGACCGTCGTCATATTGAGGTGGCCGCTCGTGGGGTACGTCTTGCGACCGGAGATCTGGAGCACCGGCTCGCCCTTGGCCTCGCCGAGCGTGTTGAACGTGGGCCCGGGGGACATCTCCGAGTACGGGACCTTGATGAAGACGCCCGCGCACAGCAGCGCGATCAGGATGAGGGTGGAGGCGAGCATCGTCACTGTGCGGCGTGGCATGGAACGACAGTACGGGACGGGTCTGTCAGTACACCGCTGGGGCCGGTCCGTACGGGGCCACGGGCGCCGGACGTACGGTCGGGCCGGCTCCATGCCGCGTCAGACGGCGCCGGAACCGGAATGGGACTTCTCCATCGCCTCCCGGAACCGCGCGTAGCCGGCGAGTTCGGAGACATCGCCGGCCGTCCGGTTTCTGGCTGTCCAGCTCGCCCATATCGCTGCACCGAGTGCAGCGAAAAGCGGAATCAGCAACCACGCGAGTGCCGCCATCCCGACCTCCCGACCCCTAGGGACCGACCGCGTTGGGCCGATCAGCAGATTAGCCACTGGTGCGTCCAACGCTCACGGCAGGGGCCCGGTTACGCAAATCGGGGCGCTTGCGCGCCGGCCGGGTTTCGACGGAGATCTTCTCAGCAGGCTCCGACCCATTCGTCCGTGCCGTCGGAGAACGTCTGGTGCTTCCAGATCGGCACTTCGTGCTTCAGGTCGTCGATCAGCTTGCGGCAGGCCTCGAAAGCCTCGCCCCGGTGTGGGCAGGAGACGGCCACGACCACGGCGAGGTCACCGACCTCCAGGTCACCCACACGGTGGACGGCCGCCAGGGCGCGCACGGGGAAGTCCGCGGCGACCTTCTCGGCCACCCGGCGCATCTCGTCCTCGGCGGACGGGTGACAGGAGTAGCCCAGCCGGTCCACGTCGGCGCCGCCGTCGTGGTTGCGCACGGTGCCGACGAACAGCGCGGTGCCGCCCGCGGCGTCGTCCCCCACGGCTCTGAAGATCTCGTCGACGGAGAGCGGGGTGTCGCGAATCGCCAGCAGCCGGATGGGGTCCTGCGCCGCCTGCTCGCCCGGGTGGGAATGCGTTCCTGCCATGCTGCCATCGTGCCGTACCGCACTGACATTGCGGAATAGCGCTTTCGACCGGCTGTACGGGCCCCTGGTATGGAGAGTCCTACATGCGGCCCCGCGCCTTGCGCACACGGCGTACCAGCGCGGCCGTGCCCAGCAGGGCGACGGTGGCGCCCGCTGCGCCCGCGGCCGTGGCGTCCTTGCGGCCCAGGCGGCGGCCCGCGACGGTGTGCCGGCCCGCGACCTCCTCCAGCAGTTCGGTCAGTACCTCCTCGTTGGTCCACCGCGGCCGCCAGCCGGCCGCGTGGAGCCGGCTCACGCTCACCACCCACGGGTGCATCGTGTACGCGAGGTCGCCGGCCGGGGACGGCGTGAGGCCGATCCGGTGCAGCCGGGCGGCGGCGCCGAGGGCGACCGCGGAGGGCAGCTCCATGCGGCGGATGCCGCTGAGCTCCTCGACCTCCTCCTGTTCCAGCCAGCCGTCGCAGCCGACCGCCAGCTCGCCGTCGACCTTCTCCAGCGCGGCGTACTCCAGCGCCGCGACCAGGTCCTCGACGTGGCAGAACTGCCAGGTGGGGCGGGACCCTGCGACGACCAGGAGGCGGGGCGACTCGAAGTACCGGGTGAGGGCGGTGTCCGTACCGCCGACCAGGACCGCGGGGCGCACCACGGTGACGTTCAGGCCGGGGTGCGCGCGGGGCGCGCGGCGGCCGAGGCGTTCGATCTCCAGCAGGTCGCCGACGCCGGCGGCCTCCGCGGTGGCGCGCAGCTCGGCGTCCTCGGAGAGCGGGATGTCGTTGTCGGGCAGGGCGCCGTAGACCATGGCCGAGGTGCACAGCACGACCCGGTGGACCCCGGCGGCCGCGGCGGCGGTGAGCACCGTCTGGGTGCCTCGCACGTTGTACGCCGTACGCGCGGCGGGGTCCGACTCCAGGTCGAGGTCGAGGGCGAGGTGCACCACGACGTCGGCGCCTCTGAGCTTCTCCGCGATGGCCGGGTCGCGCACGTCCAGGATGTGCCAGTGCGCCTCGGCCACGTCGCCGCGGCGCTCGTCGATCGCCACGACCTTTTTGATCTCGTCGGACGCGGCGAGGCGCTGGGTGAGCAGCGCGCCGATGCCCGAGGCGGCGCCCGTGACCGCGACGACGGGGCCACGGCCGGCCCGGGCCGAGTCGTTTCGCCTCTGGCGAACTTCGGCGCTCTGCGATGCGCGAACCTGCGGATCTGGGGAACTCACCAGGCGTCTCCAGCGGTTGTCTTCAGTACGTACACGCGTTGGCGCGTACGGACCAGGTGGCGTCCATCCTGCCGCAGGCAGAGTCCTGGCGGAGCACCGAGCCCTTCTCGGGCTCCGGTGTCTACGCTGGGTGGTGATGTCGGGCAGCTGCCGCCGGCCTGAGCCGGCGGCCTTACGAGCCGAGGAAACCCGTGAGTGACACCCCATTCGGATTCGGCCTTCCGCCGGAGGAGCCGGAGGACGGCGACGATGGCAAGAAGAAGGGCAGCGAGGGCGGTGGCCAGGGTGGCCAGGGTCCGGCGAACCCGTTCGGCGGGTTCGGTCTGCCGGGCGGCGCCGGGGGCCCGGGCGGCGGCGACAATCCGTTCGCCGCGATGTTCGGCTCGCTGAACCCGAACGACCTGGGCGCGGCCTTCCAGCAGCTCGGGCAGATGCTCAGCTACGAGGGCGGTCCCGTGAACTGGGACATGGCCAAGGACATCGCCCGCCAGACGGTCGCGCAGGGCACGGCCGACGGCTCCAAGGATTCCAGCGTGAGCCCCGGCGAGCGGTCCGCCGTCGAAGAGGCGGTGCGTCTGGCCGATCTGTGGCTGGACGGCGTGACCTCGCTGCCCTCCGGTGCCGCCACGTCGGTGGCGTGGAGCCGCGCGGAGTGGGTCGAGGCGACCCTGCCCGCGTGGCAGCAGCTGGTGGACCCGGTCGCCGAGCGCGTCGGAGCGGCCATGGGCGACGTACTGCCCGAGGAGATGCAGGCCATGGCGGGCCCGCTGCTCGGGATGATGCGGTCCATGGGCGGCGCGATGTTCGGCCAGCAGATCGGGCAGGCCGTGGGCGTGCTGGCGGGCGAGGTGGTCGGCTCCACCGATGTCGGGCTGCCGCTGGGCCCGGCGGGCAAGGCCGCGCTGCTGCCGCTGAACATCGAGGCGTTCGGCAAGGACCTGGGCGTCGAGAAGAACGAGGTGCGGCTGTACCTGGCGCTGCGCGAGGCCGCTCACCAGCGGCTCTTCGCCCACGTGCCGTGGCTGCACTCGCATCTGTTCGGCGCGGTCGAGGGGTACGCGCGCGGCATTCAGGTCGACACCTCGAAGCTGGAGGACGTGGTCGGCCAGCTCGACCCGTCGCACCCGGAGCAGCTGCAGGAGGCACTCCAGCAGGGCATGTTCCAGCCGGAGGACACTCCGGCGCAGAAGGCGGCGCTGGCCCGCCTGGAGACGGCGCTCGCGCTGGTCGAGGGCTGGGTGGATGCCGTGGTGCACGAGGCGGCCAAGCCGCGGCTCGCGTCGGCGGACGCGCTGCGGGAGACGCTGCGCAGGCGCCGCGCCTCCGGTGGTCCCGCCGAGCAGACCTTCGCGACGCTCATCGGCCTCGAGCTGCGGCCGCGGCGGCTGAGGGACGCGGCGCGGCTGTGGGCCTCGCTCACGGACGCGCGCGGCCTGGACGGGCGCGACGCGCTGTGGGAGCACCCGGACATGCTGCCGACGGCCGAGGACCTGGACGACCCGGACGGGTTCGTGCACCGCGAGCAGCTGGACTTCTCCGAGATCGACAAGATGCTCGGCGAGGCGGCCGGGGGCAGCCCGCGCAAGCCGGACCTGACGAAGGACGCGGACGGCGAGGAGAAGAACGACGCAGAGGGCGACAGCGACAAGTGAGCCTGCACGACGACGCGGTCCTCGTACTGAAAAGCTACGAGGACCAGGACGACCTGCGCCGTACGTACCTCGACCACCTGTCGGCGCACCCCGACGGGATGTGGAAGGCCTGCGAGGCCGGGCACGTCACGGCGAGCGCGCTGGTGGTCGACCCCGAGCGCGGGCGGGTGCTGCTGACGCTGCACCGGAAGCTGAACATGTGGCTCCAGATGGGCGGCCACTGCGAGCCCGGGGACGCGACGCTGAGCGCCGCCGCGCTGCGCGAGGCCGCGGAGGAGTCCGGCATCGCGGGGCTCACGCTGCTGCCCGGCGGCCCGGTGCGGCTGGACCGGCATCCGATCCCGGCGCCCTGCAACTGGCACCTGGACGTGCAGTACGCCGCGCTGGCGCCGGGCGGGGCGGTCGAGGCGATCAGCGAGGAGTCGTTGGATCTGCGCTGGTTCGCGTACGACGAGGTGGCGGGCGTGGCCGACGCGTCGGTCGTGCGGCTGGTGGAACGTACCCGGGCGGCGCTGTAACGGCGTACACCCGCGGGTGAGTAAGGGGCGGGCTCCCCGGAGCCCGCCCCTTACCTGTGTCCCCGAGGGGTTCAGTTCCAGGCGTTGTTCTGGTTCTGACCGCGGGCGCCCTGCTGTCCGGCGCCGAACTGGGCGGCGACGCCCTGTCCCAGCTGAGCGTCCTGCGGCGGCATGACCTCGCTGGGCTGGACGAGCGCGAAGCCCTGGCCGAGGAAGCTGAGTTCCCAGCCCTCGCCGGTGTTGCCGCGCCGGCGGCGCACGTTCGACGAGTGCGTCTGGGCCTGCATCTGCACGCGCAGGGAGCTGGACCAGGCGACGATCGCGTCGGCGTCGGCGTTGACGTACTTGTCCGGCGTGACCTGGAGCATGAGGGGCTGGCCCGAGGTCATCAGCGCGACCTTGCCCTGCCCGGTGATGTTGAGCTGGTACTTGCCGGTGCCGGAGATGCCGTACTGGCTGTCCACGGCGATGACTTCGGTGTACAGCGAGGAGTCCAGCGCCAGGACGTAGGCGCTGTCCACGGTGATGCCCTCGCGGTCGACGTCCACGAGGTGGACGTACTGCGCGAGGTTGGCGAGGTAGACGGTGCCCTGCCCGGAGCAGCGCATCAGGTCGAGGCCCTCACCGGTGTTGGCGCGGGCGCGGCGCTGGCCGCTGGACTGGTACTCGCCGTCGAAGTCGATCAGCCCCTGGTACGCGACCATGGCGCCCTTGCGGGCGAGGATGTCGTCGTGGCCGGTCAGCGAGACCCGCAGGAGCTGCGGGTTCTGCACGGCGTACCGGTCCTGGGACTGCTGCTCGGTGTGGCTGAAAAGCGGGCTCTGCATGGTGTGTTCTCGCTCCCCCTCAGCCCCGGACCCGCAGGCGGTCGGTGCTGTCCTCGCTCGGCTGTACGACGACGATTCCCTCGCCGGAGAAAGCCATCTGGTAGGCCTCTCCGCTGCCGCGCCCGACCAGGGCGGACGCCTTGAAGCTGCGCTTGCCCTTGACCTTGAGGTTCGGGGACCAGGCGACGAGGGCGTCGGGGTCGACGTACGTTTCGTCCTCGCCGCGACCGCACTCGACGACGATCGGCGTGCCGCGCGAGGTCAGCGCGACCCAGCCGGTGCCCGCGATCTCGACGTTCCACAGGCCCTGTCCGGCGAACTTCGCCATGCCCTTGACCTTCTCCACGCCCCACTGGAGGTGGGCGTCGAAGGCGAGGACGTTGCTGCCGTTGACCGAGAGCGAGTCGTTGTTCAGGTTGATGACGACGACGTCCGCGCCGTAGTCGGCGAGGTAGAGCAGGCCGTCGCCGCTGCACTTCATGACGGGCGCGCCCTCGCCGGTGACCCACTGGGAGGCGATCTGGCGGACGGCGGGCGGGTTCGGCTCGTACTGGATGAAGCCCTCGTACGCCACCATCGAGCCGGTGCGTGCGTAGAGGTCCTGGCCGGTGGCCATGGCGACCTTGAGCATCGCGCGCCCGTGGTTCTCCATACGGGCCGCGATCGGGGTCGGGGCGAAGCCCGCGAGTTGCTGATTCATGACGGGCTCCCTCAGACCTCGTAGGGCTGGACGACGATGAAGTTTCCGGGCGCTCCCCGGAACTGGAGGTTCACGGTCTCTCCGCTGTGGCCCGGGTAGGCGTTGCGGCGCAGGCGCACCTGGCTGGAGAGGATGACCTGGGAGGCGGAGGACCACGCGACGACGGCGTTGGCGTCGGCGAACGTGGTCGGGGTGACCGGCAGGACCACCGGGACGCCGTGCGTCTTGACGACGACCGTGCCCGTTCCCTGGAACTGCATCGTGAACAGGGCGCCGCCGGGGATGCCGTGGCCCTCGATACGGCGGACCTCGTACTGGAGCGACTCGTCGAACGCGAGCACGTTCTCGGCGGAGACGCAGATGCCGTCGCCCTGGAGCTCGATCGGGTGCAGGTGCGCGCCGTTCTCCGCGAGGAAGACCTGGCCGCGGCCGGAGCAGCGCATCAGCTGCATTTCCTGGCCGGTCGCGTTGCCGACGATGCGGCCGGTGAAGCCCGCGCCCTTGTGGCTGAAGTCCACCTTGCCCTGGTACATCACCATGCTGCCCTGGCGGGCGAGGATCGGCGTACCGCCCATGCCGAGTTCCACGCGCATGAGCTGCTGGTTCTGCGGGGTCCAGCGCTGGCCGGTGGCCGCCTCGCGGTACGGCTGGAGGGCCGCCTTGAGCCCGGCGCCGCCCTGCGGGGCGCCCTGGGGGACGCCTTGCGGCATGCCCTGGGGGGCGCCCGGGGGCATGCCCTGCGGCTGGCCGTACGGGGCGGGCTGACCATAGCCGCCGGGCGGCGGGACCTGGCCGGGCGGCTGGCCGGGGAC
>NZ_VBVX01000359.1 GCF_005981925.1 Streptomyces albidochromogenes | reverse complement strand
CCCCACCGCCCCCCGAGCCGTAGGCCACGGGCTCGCGCGCCGTCGGCCGAACGGACCGCGAGCGGACTCAGCGGCTGGTGCGCAGCCCGTCGAAGGCCAGACGCACCACGGTCTCGGCCAACTGCTCCCCGTCCGTACCGCCACCGCCCCCGGCCACCTGCGGCCGGTACCACTCCACCAGCGAATTGATCATCCCGAACAGCAGCCGCGTCGCCATGCGTATGTCGACATCGGCCCGCAGATCGCCGTCGGCCGCCGCCGCCTTCATCAGATCGGCGACCCGCTGGTCGAACTCGCGCCGCCGCTCCAGCGCCCAGCGCTCGGCCTTCGTGTTGCCGCGTACGCGAAGGAGCAGCGTGACGTACGGCAGCTCCGCCATCAGCACCTCCACGGTGCGGCGGGTGACGTACTCGACCTGCTCGATCGCCCGGCCGCGCGAGGCCCCCGGCTCGTCGAGGATGCCGAAGAGCCCGTCGAGCGCCCGGCTGACGGCCCGGCGCAGCAGCTCCTCCTTGCCCGCGACGTGGTGGTAGATCGACGACTTCGAGATACCGGCGGCCTTGGAGAGGTGCTCCATGGACGTGCCGTCGTAGCCGCGCTCGTTGAAGACCCGGACGGCGACCGTCAGAAGCGTCTCGGGGGTGTACGTGTCGCGCTTGGCGGTCGTCATCAGGCGCCCTCCTCCTTGGCGGCGAACGCCTGCCGGTGGAGCGCCAGGGACGGGGCGTAGCGTCCGGTCGGGCAGCACTCGTGCAGGTTCTTGAGCAGGTCGTACGCCCAGTCCCGGCCGAGCGCACGGCTCCATTCGACCGGCCCGAGCGGGTAGTTCACACCGAGCCGCATCGCCGTGTCGATGTCCTCGGCCGAGGCGACGCCCCGCGCGACGGCGTCCGCCGCGAGGTCGACGAGCATCGCGACCGTACGGGCGACGATCATGCCGGGCACGTCACCGATGACGCTGACGTCCTTGCCGAGCCGCTGGAAGAGCCCCGTGGCCTCGGCGACCGCCCGCGCGGACGTGTCCTCGGAGGCGGACAGCGCGATGCGGGTGGCGCCCCGGTAGTCGAGCGCGAGGTCGAAGTACACGACGTCGGCGTACTCGACGGAGGTCCGTCCGTCGGCGGGCACGAGCTGGCCCTCACCCGGCAGCTCGATGTACGGGCCGCCCGCCTCCACGCGCTCCACCGCGACGCCGGCCTCCTCCATCATCGCCACGAGCACCTCGGCGTGGCCTAGGTCCCCGACGACGGTGACGGCCTGAGGAGCCTCCTCGGGGGCGGCGGTACGGGGAGCGGGCCGGGCCGCCCCGTCCGCGCCGTACGGGTACCAGCCGTGACCCGACTTGCGGCCCAGCCGGCCCGACTCGACGAGCCGGCGCTGGGCGAGGGAGGGCACGAACTTGGGGCTCTGGAAGAACGACTCCCACACCGACCGGCTGACGGCCTCGTTCACGTCCTGCCCGATCAGGTCGGTCAGCTCGAACGGACCCATCCTGAAACCGCCGGACTCGCGCAGCACGGCGTCGATCGTCGCCGGGTCCGCGCCCTGCTCCTCGTACACCGCGAAAGCCTCGGCGTAGAAGGGGCGGGCGATGCGGTTGACGATGAAGCCGGGGGTGTCGGCGCAGCGGACCGGGGTCTTGCCCCAGGCGGCCGCCGTCGCCCACGCGCGCGTGGCGCTCGTCTCGTCCGTCGCGAAACCGCTGACGACCTCGACGAGCGGCAGCAGCGGCGCGGGGTTGAAGAAGTGCAGGCCCACGAAACGGCCGGGGTTCTTCAGGGGCCCCGCGATGGCCGTGACGGAGAGGGAGGAGGTGTTCGTGGCGAGGAGGCAGTCGTCGGCGACGACCGCTTCGAGCGCCGTGAAGAGCTGCTGCTTGACCGGAAGGTGCTCCACGATCGCCTCGACGACGAGCGCGGCGTCCGCGAGCTCGGCGAGGTCCCCGGCGGTGTGCAGCCGGGCCCGCGCGGCGTCCGCGTCCCGCCCGTCGAGCCTGCCCTTCTCGACGAGCCGGTCCAGCCGGGCGCCGACGGCCTCGGCGGCCTCGGCGGCCCTGCCGGGGCCCGCGTCGTACAGCCGCACCGGGTGACCGGCCAGAAGAGCGACCTGGGCGATGCCCTGACCCATGGTGCCGGTGCCGACGACGGCGACGGTGCGGGCTCGATCGATAGCTGTCATGACCCCGATCCTCCCGTATGAGTTGTCCACAGGTTTACCGGGCCCTCTTGTCCCGACCGATCGTTCGGTTACTGTATCTCGTGTCCGCCTGTCCCTGCCCAGCTCGACGAGGAGTTGGTCCGCCGTGGCCGCCGAACTCACCACTTCCCAGCTGTCCGAGAAGCACCGGACCACGCTCGACCAGGCGCTCGACGTGATCCGCACACGGGCCTACTGGTCCCCGCACCCCGAGCACCCCAAGGCGTACGGCGAGAACGGCAGCCTCGGCGCCGCCGAAGGGCTCGCGGCCTTCCAGGCCCTCCAGGGCAGCCGCTTCGCCCTCGACCAGCCCGGCACCGACGGCTGGACGGGCACAGAGGTCTCGCCGTACGGCCCGGACCTGGGCATCGAGTACCCGCACGCCGACCTCGACGTACTGCTGCCGGCGATGCGCGCGGGCATGGGCGCCTGGCGGGAGGCCGGCCCCGAGAACCGCGCCCTGGTCTGCCTCGAAATCCTGTCGCGCATCAGCGCCCGCACCCACGAGTTCGCGCACGCGGTCATGCACACCAGCGGCCAGGCGTTCATGATGGCGTTCCAGGCGGGCGGCCCGCACGCCCAGGACCGCGGCCTCGAGGCCGTGGCGTACGCGTACGCCGAGCAGACCCGCACCCCCGTCGCGGCCGAGTGGTCCAAGCCGCAGGGCAAGCGCGACCCGCTCAGCCTCAGCAAGTCCTTCACCGCCGTGCCGCGCGGCATCGCGCTCCTGATCGGCTGCAACACCTTCCCCACCTGGAACGGCTACCCCGGCCTCTTCGCCTCGCTGGCCACCGGCAACCCGGTCCTGGTCAAGCCGCACCCCCGCGCGGTCCTCCCGCTGGCCCTCACCGTCCAGGTCGCCCGCGAGGTCCTCGGCGAGGCCGGCTTCGACCCGAACCTGGTGGCCCTGGCGGCCGAGCGCCCCGACGAGGGCATCGCGAAGACCCTCGCGACCCGCCCCGAGATCCGGATCATCGACTACACCGGGTCGACCTCCTTCGGCGACTGGCTGGAGGCCAACGCCCGCCAGGCCCAGGTCTACACGGAGAAGGCCGGCGTCAACACGGTCGTCATCGACTCCACCGACGACTACAAGGGAATGCTGTCCAACCTGGCGTTCTCCCTGTCCCTCTACAGCGGGCAGATGTGCACCACCCCGCAGAACCTCCTGATCCCGAGGGACGGGATCACGACCGACGCGGGCGAGAAGTCCTACGACGAGGTGGTCGCCGACCTCGCGGCCTCGGTCGCCGGGCTCCTGGGCGACGACGCCCGGGCGAACGCACTGCTGGGCGCCCTGGTCAACCCCGATGTGAAGGCCCGCCTCGAAGCCGCGGCGGAGCTCGGCGAAGTCGCTCTGCCGTCGAGGGAGATCACCCACCCGGACTTCCCCGAGGCGGTGGTCCGCACACCGGTCATGGTCAAGCTCGACGGCGCCAAGCCGGACGCCGAAGCGGCCTACATGTCCGAGTGCTTCGGCCCGGTGTCCTTCGCGGTCGCCGTCAACTCCACCGAGGACGGCCTGGAGCTGCTGCGCCGTACGGTGCGGGAGAAGGGCGCCATGACCGTCGGCGCGTACACCACCTCGCAGGTCACGGAGGCCGCCGTCGAGGAGGTCTGCCTGGAGGAGTCGGCGCAGCTCTCGCTGAACCTCACGGGCGGCGTCTACGTCAACCAGACGGCGGCGTTCTCCGACTTCCACGGCTCGGGCGGCAACCCGGCGGCCAACGCCGCGCTGTGCGACGCGGCCTTCGTCGCCAACCGCTTCCGGATGGTCGAGGTACGCCGCCAGGCGTAACCGCCCCGGCTCCCGGCCGGGTCAGCGGCCCGTCGCCGCCCCGCTCACGCGGTGGCGGCGGCGGCGGCGGGCGGCCCGCCCCAGTGGAACAGCGCCATGGCCACACTGGTCGCCAGGTTGTAGCTGGAGACCTGCGGTCGCATGGGCAGGGCGACCAGCCTGGTCGCGCGGGCGCGCAGCTCCGGTGAGATGCCGTGGCGCTCCGAGCCGAAGGCCAGCAGGGCGTCGTCGGGGATGTCCACCGACCTGATGTCCTCGCCCTCCGGGTCCAGGACGTAGAGCGGGCCCGGCGGCAGCGCGTCGAGGTCCCTGCGCTCGACGGCCGTGGCGTAGTGGAGCCCCGCGCCCGCGCGCACGACGTTGGGGTGCCACGGGTCCATGTCCCCGGTCGTGACGACGCCCGTGGCGCCGAAACCGGCGGCCAGCCGGACGACCGCTCCGACGTTGCCGAGGTTGCGGGGGTTGTCCAACACGACGATCGGGGCCGGCCTCGGCAGCCGGGACAGCGCCCGCGCGTTCGCTTCGGCGTCCCGCCGGACCGCCAGCGCGGCCACCGCCGTCGTGTGGATCCGGGGCACCAGCTCACGCAGGGCGTCGGCCGGAATCTCGACGACGGACCGGGCGAGGACCCCGGACAGGTCGTCGGCCAGGTCGCGGGCGAGCGCCAGTACCGCGCGCCGGTCGCTCGCGAGGGTCAGCCGCACGTCCGCGCCGAAGCGCAGGGCGTGCTTCAGCGCATGGAAGCCGTCCAGCACCACGGCGTCCTGAGCAGCCTCACGCCACTGCCGCGTCACGGCCTCGGCCACGTCCTCAGTCATGGCCTCAGCCTACGGGGAGCCCGTGGCCGGGCCTTTCACTCGACGAGCGTACGGACCGGCTCCTCGCGCGGTCCCCGTTCCGCCGGGGCCGCCTCCACATCGCCGCGCGGCCGCACCCGGGCGCCCACTCGCGCCGCCCGGTGGCCGAGGCGCCGCAGGAAGCCGGTCGGCAGGAAGACCGCGTCGGCGGCGATCATCGCGAGCGAGAAGAAGGGCAGCCCGAGCAGGACGGCGATCGCCGCGTGCTCGGCGATCATGACCGCGAGCAGGACGTTCTTGACCCGCCGGTTGAACAGCGTGAAGGGGAAGGCGACCTGGACGACCACCGTCCCGTACGTCAGCAGCATCACGATCACGCCGCTGGACGCGAGCAGTCCGGACAGCCCGGGCCAGGGCGAGAAGTAGTCCAGGTGCAGCGGGTAGTAGAGCGCCGTGCCGTCCTGCCAGCGCGAGCCCTGGATCTTGTACCAGCCCGCGGTGGCGTAGACGAGGCAGACCTCCGCCATGATCACGACGAGGGCGGCGTTGTGCACCGCATTGGTGACGACGTCCAGCAGGATGCGCGGCTGCCCGGGGGCGTAGCGCCCGGCCGCCCACCACAGGGCGTGTACGGCCAGCAGCCCCCAGAAGATCAGCAGCCAGCCCGCGCGGATCTCGCCCATGAAGGTCACGGCGGCCAGGCAGGCCCCCAGCGCCACCCACAGGACCGGCCCCACCCGGTCGGCCCGGTCGGCGTCGCGCCGCGCGTCCAGCGACCACACCTGCCCGCACCGGGTCAGCACGAGGTAGATCGCCATGAGGTGGATGACGTTGTCGCCGCCGTCGCCCATGAAGATGCTGCGGTTCTGCAGCGACAGGACGCCGACCATGAAGAGGACGGACATCGTCCGGGTGCGCCAGCCCACCATCAGCAGCGCCGCCGAGACGACCGCCAGCCCGTAGACGATCTCGAACCACACCGTGCTCTGCGACCACATCAGCGCGGTGAAGGCGTGGTTGTTCCCTATGAGCTGCTGGGCCATGTCCCAGTCCCACGGCCCGTTGGGCCCGTACAGCTCACGGCGGTGCGGGTACTCGAAGAGCAGGAAGAGCAGCCACGTCAGCGAGAAGCCGATGCGCACGACAGCGCTCTGGTACGGCCCGAGGGCGGTGGAGGTGACGCGCTGAACGGCGCGCGCCGCCCTGCGGGCCCACGCCGCCCGGGCGGGGACGAAGGTGCGGGGGGACTGCGTAGGGC
>NZ_VBVX01000358.1 GCF_005981925.1 Streptomyces albidochromogenes | reverse complement strand
CTCCCAGCCCCTCCACCGGCCGCCCCAGCCAGTCGCCACCCCCGGCGACCACCAGCCCTTCGCCGAGTCCTACCGGAAGTGTCAGCGCATCCCCCACAGGCAGCCCCGCGCCGAGCACGCCGGGCGCGCCGGTCGCCGGGCGGCGTTGATCGGGTTGCCGTTGGCGCGGCGGGGTCATCACGAGGGCCGGGCGACCTCCCGGTCCGAGTGGCGGGCTCGGGCACGGCGTGTCGCGGTTCCAGGCCGGGCGAGACCGGTTCCATCCTCGGCCACAGGTGTCCCCGAAGGCCTGCACCGCGTTGGGACAGTGCGTGCCGGTCTCGGCGCGTCCCCCTGTCCGGCCGGTCCGTACGGCTCGTACGCACCCGTTGCCGACCGGACCGTATCGTGAGGAGAGAAGGATGGACTACTACGACCTCGGCACCCACACCCGTCCCGTGACGACGTCCTCCCCGGTCGCCCAGATGTGGTTCGACCGCGGGCTGCTCTGGTCGTACGGCTTCCACCACGAGGAGGCCGTGTCCTGCTTCGAAGCCGCCGCCGCGGCGGATCCGGACTGCGCGATGGCCTACTGGGGCATCGCCTACGCGCTCGGCCCGAACTACAACAAGCCCTGGGAGTTCTTCGACGGCGAGGACCTCGCGCGAACCGTCGAGCGTACCCACGCGGCCGTCGAACGCGCGCACGAGAAGGCGGCCGGTGCCACTCCGGTCGAGCAGGCCCTGATCCAGGCGTTGCGGTACCGGTATCCGCAGGCGGAAGCGGTCGAGGACTGCTCTGTGTGGAACGAGCCCTACGCCGACGGCATGCGCGCCGTGTACGAGCTGGCTCCCGACGACCTCGATGTCGTCACCCTCCATGCCGACGCGCAGATGAACCTCACGCCCTGGCAGCTGTGGGACCTGCGGACCGGGCTGCCGGCGGCAGGCTCCCGCACGCTGGAGGCCAAGGCGGTCCTCGAGCGGGCGATCGGCACCGGGCGGGGGAAGGCGCACCCCGGCCTTCTGCACATGTACGTCCACCTCATGGAGATGTCCCCGACCCCCGAGGCCGCCCTGCCCGTCGCGGACCGGCTCCGCGGCCTCGTACCCGACGCCGGGCATCTGCAGCACATGCCCACCCACCTGGAGGTGCTCTGCGGGGACTACCGGCGTGTGGTGTCGGACAACACCGCCGCGATCGCCGCCGACGAGAAGTACTGTGCGCGGGCCGGCGCGATGAACTTCTACACGCTGTACCGCTCGCACAACTACCACTTCAAGATCTACGGTGCGATGTTCCTCGGCCAGTCGGCGACCGCCCTGGAGACCGCCGCACAGCTCGAGGCCTCCATCCCGGAGGACCTGCTGAGGGTGCAGAGTCCCCCCATGGCCGACTGGCTGGAGGGATTCCTCGCCATGCGGGTGCACGTGCTCATCCGCTTCGGCCGCTGGTCCGACATCCTGGAACTGCCGCTGCCCGCCGACCCGGAGCTGTACTGCGTGACGACGGCGATGCTCCGCTACGCCCGCGGCGTCGCCTTCTCGGCGACCGGCCGGATTCCTGAGGCGGAGAGCGAACGCGAACTGTTCCGTGCGGCCGCCTCCCGCGTACCCGGGTCACGCATGCTGTTCAACAACACCTGCGTCGACATTCTCACGATCGCGTCCGAGATGCTCGACGGCGAACTCGAGTACCGCAAGGGGAATCACGACGCCGCGTTCGCCGCGCTGGAGCGGTCGATCACACTCGACGACGGCCTTCCCTACGACGAGCCGTGGGGCTGGATGCAGCCCACCCGGCACGCGTACGGCGCCCTGCTGCTCGAACAGGGACGCCTGGAAGAGGCGGAGGCCGTCTACCGGGCCGACCTGGGCCTCGACGACACGCTGCCGCGTCCTTCACAGCACCCCGGCAACGTATGGGCACTGCACGGCTTCCACGAGTGTCTTCTGCGCCTGGGCAAGAGCGCGGAGGCGCAGATCGTGGCCCAGCAGCTGAAGCTGGCGTCCGCCATGGCGGACGTACCGATCAACGCGTCCTGCTTCTGCCGCCTCGAAGCGGTCGCGGGCACGGCGGAAGGCGGCTGCTGCTGACGGCCCCTCCCGAGCTCCGCCGGGACCTGCCGTCGTATCGCAGGAACGCACCGCGCCGCTCGAACCACCGAGCAGTGTCCGACCGCCTGAGTCCACTTCGCCCGGTCCCGCGCCCGGTTCCGCGCCTGAGGACCGACGCCCCTTCGCTACGGGAGCAGTTCCAGGGTGATGTGCGGGGACAGGGCGCGCAGGAAGTCGGGGGCGTCGAAGATCTCGCCTGCGGCGGCGACGCCGACCGTACGAGTGCGGCCGGTGAGAACGCGGTCGAGGGCCTCCACGACGAGGGGGGCCGTGACGGCGTAGATGTCCTGGCCGTGGGCCACCGCGCGGCGTTCGGCGCCGCCCGACCGCACGACCGCGTCGATCAGGAAGGTCTGGTCGGACCGTCCGCTTTCGTCGGCCGCGGACGGAACCGGCGTGTCCGGGGACGCTATGTCACGGACGGCCTCGACCGTCATGTAGGTGGTCACGTCCGGGATGGCCAGATGGCTGGGCACGGTCACCACGTCGGCCATCGTGAACTCCCCGATCACGGACCGGGAACCCATCGGTTCGGGGAAGCGCCACTCAAGGGTCGGCGGGGCGTCGGTGCGGTAGTCCCACTGACCGTTCGTGAAGCGCATGCGCCGCTCACCGCGCCGCTCCCGCGAGACCGCGCCCGAAAGCCGTGTCCCGGCGGTGGGGTGCCAACTGCTCAGGCCGTAGGCGATGTGCGCCTCGTCGGCCTGGGTCCAGTCACCCATGGCCGCGGTGGCCAGCAGGTCGCCCAGCCCACCGAAGAAGGCCATCGCCGGCACGATCACCGCGGCCGCCTCCCGTGCCCGGTCGGCGAAGTGCGCGAAGGTGTCGATGTTGGCCTCGATCTCGGCCGCCACGTCAAGGTACGGAATCTTGGCCCGCAGGGCCGCCTCGATCACGGGGGCGGTCGTCGAGGCGAACGGCCCGGCACAGTTGATCACGGCTGCGGCGCCGGCCAGCGCGCGGTCGAGCGAGTCCGGTGCGTCGACCGACGCCACCCGCGCCTCCAGCCCCGTCTCGTACGCCAGCGCCTTCAGCTTGGCGGCATCGCGGCCGGACAGCACCGGAACGAACCCGCGCTCCACCAGCTCCGCCACGACGAACCGCCCGGTGTGTCCGTACGCGCCGAACACCGCCACCGTCTGACCCGATCCCATGAGCCCACTCCCCTGCACTCGTCCGTACGCGGATGACCCGCAGCCGGTCCCCTTCGACCTGCCGCGCTCTGTCAGGAGGATCCTGTCGCGGAGCGCTGATCCGCACGAGTGTCCGCAACGACATGACCCATACACTTCCGGACATGCCTACTGTCGCGTTGGCCGTCACCGATGGCGTGCTGCACCTTGAGCTTTCCCTGGCGATCGAGGTCTTCGGCGCCGACCTGACCCACATCGCGGACCCGTGGTACAGCTTCTCGCTCTGCGGACCGAACACCGTGCAAGTCGGCCGCTTCACGATCGAACCCGACCATGGGCTCGACCATCTGGCACGCGCCGACACTGTGATCGTCCCGGGCTGGGCCGACACCGACCAGGACCCGCCCGCCGAACTCGTCGAAGCGGTACGCGCGGCCCATGAGGCGGGCGCACGCGTGGCCTCCCTGTGCACCGGCGCCTTCATCCTGGCCGCCGCCGGCCTCCTCGACGGCAAGCGCGCCACCACGCACTGGGCGCACACCCGGCAACTGGCTCTGCGCCACCCGAAGATCACCGTGGACCCGGACGTTCTCTACGTCGACAACGGCAGCGTGCTCACCTCCGCCGGCAAGGCCGCGGCCATGGACCTGTGCCTCCACCTGGTCCGCCTCGACCACGGCTCGTCGATCGCCAACAAGATCGCCCGGCGCCTGGTCGTACCACCCCACCGGGACGGCGGCCAGGCCCAGTTCATCGCCACCCCCGTCCCCGAGCCGGGCAACCATCCGCTGGCCGACCTCTTCCCCTGGGTGCTGGGGCGGCTGGACGAGCCGCTCACCGTGGAGGACCTGGCCCGCCGGGCGCGCATGAGCTCACGCCACCTGGGCCGCCACTTCAAGCAGGTGACCGGCACCACCCCGCTGCAGTGGCTCCACACCCAGCGCATACGCCACGCCCAGGAATTGCTGGAGACCACCGACAACACCGTCGACGCCATCGCCACGGCCACCGGTATGGGCACCGCCACCACCCTGCGTCGCCACTTCGCCCGAACTGTGGGCGTTCCCCCGGACACCTACCGCCGCACCTTCCGCTCCCAGGCCCGCCCCGGCCCGCGCCTCGGCGGCTGACACCAGTGACGCACCGCGGCGCGCGCCCGTCTTCGCGGAGCAGTTGGCCGACCGGGGCCCGTGAGCGAGCGCGACCGGAGGTGAGCCCGCCGCGGCAGGGCAGCGGGCCCGGGTGGGCGGTGCGCGCTCGGCTAGAGGCCGAGTGGCTTCGCTTCGGTGATGCTCGCCCAGTCGTTCTCCGGATTCGCCCAGAACGAGATCTTGAGGTACCGCGCGTCCCTCGGGCCCGAGGTGAAGAGCACGGTCTCGGGTGCCGTGGTCGTACCGGAACTGCGGCCTTCCCACACCTTGGTGTACGAGACGCCGTCCTGCGACGCGTGGATGGTGTAGTCGTTCCACCGCAGGTCACCACGGTGCCAGGCCACGGTGGCGCCGCAGAGCTGGCGGGGTGCGCCCGTGTCGAGGATCAGTGCGGCGCCGAATCCCTGGCCGGACCAGCGGGTCGCCAGGTTGCCGTCGATGGCGTTCGAGGGTGGGTTCGCCGGCTCGTACGTGGTGGCGGACGCGGCGGCGACCGCTGGGGCTCGCGCGCAGGTGCGCTGGGGCGCGACGTCCCCGTGGACGGCGCGCTCGTCACCCAGACGCAGAGCGTCGTAGTACACCACCCGCTGCGTGGTGCTGGAGGGAGCTCCGGTGTTCCAGTCCCATTTGTAGATGCCGAACTTGAAGTAGGGCGACCGTGGTCCCCCGTCGTGGGTTGGGCCGGTCTGGTGCACGACGCGCTGACCGTTCTTCCACACCTGAAGGAGACCGGTGCTGTCCGTCCGCCAGGTCACGTGGAAGACCCAGTCGACCCAGGTCCCCGTGGTGTAGGCCCCCAGATCGATGGGCTCACCACGGAAGTCGAGCTTCCAGCGCCCTTCGTCGGTCAGGAGTGCCAAGGGGGGCGAGCCGCCGGGGCAGCCGACGTCGCATTGATGCCACTGGCTCACGATCTCGGCCGAGCTGTCGTGGGTCCAAGTGCTCGCCAGGTTGATGCTGAAGCCGTACCAGCGGTCGGCGCCCGCGGGTTGCTCATCACGCTGCGATATCTCCGCCCGCTTGCTGCCGGAGACGACCGGATCGGATTTACGCAGCTCGAAGCGCGCCGCGTGGGAGCCGTCGCGGGTGGGGCTGGTGACGTTGGTGGCGCCGTACGACGTGGCCCACTGCTTGTTGAGGTTGGGGGGTGCTGCGGCGGGGAGGGTGCGGTCGGACGACTGCTCCCAGTCGAGGGTGCGTTGTACCCCGGCGGGATCGGCCACGGCTGTGTGCACGGGTGACAGTGCCACTCCTGCGGCCAGCACGGTCGAGCCCACTGCGACGATCCATGCTCTGAGACGTGATCTCTTCATGCTCGAGCTCCTTCGTTGGATGCCTGGCGAACGGTTTCGAGCCCCGGTACGGGCGCCGACTCTTCCCCCGCGGACCAGTGCCGGCAAGGGCGGACGGTACGGCGCTCGGAGTCCAGCGGGCGCTTCCTTTCACCACCGCCAAAAGGCCGACACGCCCGCCCGTTGACCGCCGTAGCCAAGCTCCCCAGGGCCGCCACACCTCATGGCTGCGCGGCACTTGACCGCGTACCGGCCCAGCGACGACATCGGGGGATGGGGCATGCCATCCGCCCCTGCGAGATGCTGCTTGCCGGCGAGGTCTGCTTCGCAGGCACGGCCTACTGCGTCACCTTCGCGGCTTCCGCCGCCGCAAGGCTGTCCGGATACGGCGTGAGCAACCGGTCGCGTCGGTCGGAGGCCGGGGCGGGCGGGCC
>NZ_VBVX01000357.1 GCF_005981925.1 Streptomyces albidochromogenes | reverse complement strand
CCGCTGGGGCTGCTCGGGCTCGTGCTGGTCGGGGGATTCGGTCATCGGTGGGCTTCTCTCCTGGTCGGGGGAGCGGAGGCGAGGGCGTGTGCGTACACGTCCATGAGGCGTGCGCTGCTGCGTGCGATGTCGTAGTGGCCGACGGCCGGCGGCGGTACCAGGCGGCGTGCTCCGCCCTCCCGGCGCCGGCGCAGGGCCGCCGTCAGTTCCCCGACGCTGCCGCTGATGCGCCGGGCGCCGGGCGCGTGGTCGTGGGGCAGGTCGTCGATGGCGGGGCAGGTGCGGTGGAGTACGGGCAGCCCGGCGGCCAGCGCCTCGACCACGGCCAGGCCGAAGGCCTCCTCGCGTGACGTCGACACGAAGACGTCCATGGCACAGAGGAGGTCGGGGACGGGGGTGCGCCCGGTGTCGTCGGGGTCGGTGCCGCACTCGCCCAGGAAGCGGATGCGGTCCGTGGCCCCCAGGCGCGCGGCCAGGGTGCGCAGCGCGTCCGTCCCGGGGCCGTCGCCGGCCAGCAGGAGCCACGCGCCGGGCAGGGCCGCCACCGCCCGGACCAGGACGTCGAAACGCTTGCCCGGGACGACCCTGCCCACGCCGCCGGCCACGAACGCGTCGGCGGGGATGCCCAGGCGGGCGCGGGTGGCGGCGCGCCGGGTGGCGTCGTAGCGGAAGAGGGCGGCGTCGATGCCGTTGGGGACGACGTGGATGCGGGCGGCCGGTACGCCCCAGTCGCGCAGCCGCCCGGCCACGGTCGCGGAGACGGCCACGGTGGCCGAGCCGAGGCGTTCGGTGCCCAGGTACAGCGCGCGGGCGCCCCGGGTGAGCGGGCGGCCCTCGATCTCGGCCCGGCCCAGGGAGTGCTCGGTGGCGACCGCGGCCGGGACTCCGGCCAGCCGGGCGGCGATCCGCCCGTAGACGCAGGCGCGGTACAGGTGCGTGTGGACGAGGTCGTACCGGCCGCGGCGCACCAGCCGGGTCAGGGCGGGCAGCGCCTTGAGGTCCCGGTTGCCCCCCATCCCGAGGTGGGTGACCCGGACGCCGTCCGCGCGCAGTCCGTCGGCCACCGGGCCGGGGTTCGTCAGAGTCACGACGTCGCAGGACACCGGCAGGTGACGCAGCAGCAGGCGCAGCTGCTGCTCGGCTCCCCCGATGCCGAGGCCGGTGATGACGTGCAGCGCCCTCATCGCGCGGCGCCGTGCCGCGCGAACCGGTGCCGGGTGCGCTTCGCCCACAGGCGAAGGTCCCGGTCGGCCTGGCTGACGTGGGTGCGGGGCAGGGCGTACGGGCCGAGGAGGGGGCCGGGCGCGATCGCGAAGCCGTAGCGGTAACCGGCGGCCCGTACGGCTGCGATCGCCCGCGCGTCGACCGTGCCGTACGGGTAGCAGAAGCTGTCCGGGGCGGTGCCGGTGATCTCGCGGATCTTCTCGCGGCTGTCGGACGTCTCCCGGCGCAGTACGTCGTCGGGGACGCCGGCCAGGCGCTGGTGGTACAGGCCGTGCGAGCCGATGTGCATGCCCGCGCGGGCCGCTTCGGCGATCTCCTCCTCGGTGAGCAGCCGCTTGCGCGGGCCCAGCGGGTCCCACCCGTTGGAGCCGCCGCACCGGCCGGGCAGCACGAACACGGTGGCCGTGCAGTCGTGGCGGCGCAGTACCGGCAGGGCCTCGTGCACGAAGTCGGCGTACCCGTCGTCGAAGGTCAGCCCGACCAGGCCGCCGGAGCGGCCCGCCGCGTGGGCGCGGAGCAGGGTGCCCGCGTCGACTCCGGTGAGGCCGCGGCGGCGCAGCCAGCCGAGCTGCCGGTCGAGCCGGCCGGGGGCGACCGTGATGCCGTACGGGTCGTCCGCCGGGTCGCCCACCGAGTGGTACATCAGGATCCACGGCGGGGCGGGGAGCCCCCCTACGGGGCGTGGGGTGTTGCGGGTCGCCGTGTCAGCGGCCATGACGGAACCTCTGTCGGGTGAGGGCCAGCAGGTGGACGACCTCCGGGGCGCGCACCGCGAGCCCGCAGAGGACGAAGACGGCGGGGACCAGGACGCATCCCGCGGCCACGCCGAGGAGGGGGCCGCCCGGTGTCAGCGGCGCGGCCGCCCAGCCCGCGGCGGCGGCAGCGGCGGCCGCCGCCGCCAGGCGGGCGAGGGACGCGGCGACGGTCCGCACCCGGATGGGGACCACGCGCGAGCCGAGGCCGCCGAGGAGGAGCAGCGCCGTCGTGCTGATGCCGACGGCGTTGGCCGCCGCGATGCCGTGCACGCCGAAGCGCTCCGCCGCCACCGCGCCCGCCGCGGTGGTGACGACCAGGCCGGCGGCCATCGCGGCGGCCGGGTACCAGGTCGGGCGGCTCGCGGAGAAGAACGGCCTGCTCAGCGCGCCCACCAGGCAGTGGCCGAGGAGGCCCACGGCGTACACGCGCATGACGGTCGCCGTCGTGGCGGTGTCCTCGGCGTCGAACGCGCCGCGTTGGAAGAGGACTTCGATGATCTGCGGCGCGTAGCCGAGGACCATCGCGGTGCCGAGCAGGACCACCATCGCGGCCAGCGCCAGGTCCCTCTCGACCCTGAGGCGGGCCCCTTCCTCGTCTCCTTCGGCCATCGCCCGCGCGACCACGGGGAAGGTGACCGTGCAGATCATCAGCGACAGCACCATCGGCATCTGCGCGACCTTCTGCGCGTAGTTGAGATGCGAGATGGCTCCGCCGGGCAGCGGTGACGCCAGGAAGCGCTCGACCAGGACCTGCGCCTGGCGGCCCACCGCGAACAGGACCACGGGGGCGAGCAGCGACGTCGTGAGCAGAGGGGTCGTCAGGAGCGAGGGGGCGGACGGCTCGGGCGGGGCGCGGGTGCGCTCACGGGCGTGTGCGTGCGAGTCAGGCGCAGGAACGTGGGGAGCTGGGTCAGGATCATCAACAGGCTGCCCACGGCCACGCCGGCCGCCGCCGCTCGTACGCCCCACAGCGAGTGCAGGGCGAGCGTCGTGGTGATGATGCCGATGTTGTACGCCGCGTAGACGCCGGCCGGGAGCAGGAAGTGGCCGTGGGCCCGCAGGGCGGCGCTGAAGTACCCGGTGATCCCGAACGTGAAGACGGTGACCGCCGTCAGGCGGGTGCAGTCGGTGGCCAGTTGGGGGTCGCCGAAGCCGGGCGCGAGGAGTCGTACGAGCCAGGGCGCGCCCCAGGCGAGGAGCGCGGCGGCGCCGGCCAGGGCGGCGCACAGCCGGGGCAGCGTGGCCAGGACCAGGGCCCGTACGGCGTCTTCCGCGAGGTCGGGGTCCTGGGCGCGGCGGGCGGCGCGGCGGGCCAGGGCGTGGCTGAAGGCGGGGACCAGGAGGAGCGCCATGGCGTCCTCGATCAGCAGGGTGGCCGCCATTTCCGGCACGGTCCAGGCGATCAGGAAGGCGTCGCTCTCCACGCTCGCGCCGAAGAGGTGGGCGATGGTCTGGTCGCGCAGGAGGCCGAGCAGTGCGCTCACGGCGGTCAGGGCGGCGGTGACGGCGGCGGCCCTGGCCAGGAAGCGGCCGAGCCCGGGGGGCGCCCCGCCCGGCCCTCGCCGGGTCGGCGCGGCGGGGTGCGGCGCCGTGGCGGCCGGGGACGGGCGCTGTGCCTGTACGGGGGTGTCGGTCATCGCGGCGCCTCGCCCGGTGCCAGGGCCCACCAGGCGGCCAGGCCCAGGATGACGCCGGTGAGGACCGTCGAGGGGCCGCCGATGTCGGCGTACAGGAAGTCGACGGTCTGGTAGACGGTCAGGCCGATCGCCGCCAGGCCGCAGTCCGCCGCCGGGTGGCCCCGGCGCAGCCGGCGCAGGGACGCCGTCAGGATCGCCGCCCAGGTGCCCACGAAGGCCGTGAGACCGATCAGCCCCTGTTCGCTCAGGACCAGGAGGTACATGTTGTGCGGTGAGAGCAGGGGCTGCTTGTGGAAGCTCTGGCCCGCTCCCGCCGTGTCGCTGCCCGAGGAGAGGCCGATCGACGCGTGCGCGTCGCGGTGGACCGGGAAGCCCTTGAGGCCCACTCCGGTGGCGGGATTGTCCTGCCACATGCTCGCGGCGGCGGCCCACATCGTGTAGCGGTCGTTGACCGACCGGTCGGGGGCCTCGGTCACCTCGGTGATGCTGGTGAGGCGTTCGGAGATCATCTGCGAGCCGACGCCGAAGCCGCCCACGAGGACGACCGCGGCCGCCGTCACGGCGGCCAGCGCCTTGGCCGCCTGACGAGCGCCGGTGAGGAGGATCATCGCCACGGCCGCGATCACCGTGGCGATCCAGGCTCCCCTGCTGAAGGACAGGGCCAGGGGGACGGTCAGCGCCGCCGAGGCGGCGATCGCGCAGGGGCGCAGCCAGCGGGGCGCCGACCTGGGGGTGCGCAGGGCCAGGGCCAGCGTCGCCAGCAGGCCGTAGGAGACTACCGTGGCCATGCCCATGACGTCGGTCGGGCCGAAGGTGCCCACCGCTCTGATGTCCTCGCCCATGTACGACGCGCCGGTGCCGGTGGCGTACTGGTAGACCCCGGTCGCGCCCTGGACGAGCGCCAGGACGACGAGGGCCGCGGTGACGACGCGGAAGTGGTGGGGGGTGCGCAGGAGGAGGACCACCGCCGCCGGGACCAGGACGAAGACCTGGAGGTAGCGGACGAATCCGGTGAGGGCCGCGGTGGGGTCGGTGGCGGTCGCCGTCGCCACGGCGATGCCCAGGGCCGGCAGGCCCAGGATCAGGGCGGCGGCGGGTGTGAGGGGGCGTCGGCGGACGGCCCCGGCCAGGGCGACGAGCACCAGGGCGCAGGAGGCGAGGTCCGCCGGGGTGATGTTGGCGGACGTACCGGCTGCCGCCGCCTGCACGGGGACCGCCAGCAGCAGCACGGTGGCGATCAGGGGAAGGAGCGGGAGGCGGACGCGGGGTGCCGGTGTCGTCCACAGGACGGTCATGCTCAGCTGCCTCCGAGCCGGAACAGGGAAGCGGCGGTGCGCGTGAGGATGCACACGTCCTGCCAGAGCGACCAGGTCTCGATGTAGTGGTTGTCGAAGCGGGCGCGGTCCTCGATCGAGGTGTCCCCGCGCAGTCCGTTGACCTGGGCCAGGCCGGTGATGCCCACGGGCATACGGTGGCGGGCCTGGTAGCCGGGGTAGGCGTGGCTGAACTTCGTGACGAAGTACGGGCGCTCGGGGCGGGGGCCCACCAGGCTCATGTCGCCGCGCAGGACGTTCCACAGCTGGGGAAGCTCGTCGAGGGACGTGCGGCGCAGGAGGTTGCCCGTGTGGCTCATGCGGCGGTCGGTGGCCACGCTCCAGCGCGTGGCGGACTCGTGCTCGTCCGCCGGGCGGAGCGTACGGAACTTCAGGAGGGTGAACGGGCGGCCGTCACGGCCGACCCGCTCCTGGCGGAAGATGACGCCGGGGCCGTCGGACAGGCGTACGGCGAGCGCGCACGCGGCCATCACCGGCGCGGCGGCCAGCAGCGCCACCGCGGCCACCAGGGCGTCCATGGCGCGTTTGACGGCCGCGGACACCGGTCTGCCGGGGTGCAGGGGGCGGACCGCGAAGCCCCACAGGTGGTCCGGGTCCTTGCCGGGAGCACGCCCTTCGACCTGCCACAGATGGCAGTCGTGCCCGGCGAGGAGCGCGACGAGCCGGGCGTCGGGGAGCTGCTCGGGCGAGTGGGTGAAGACGGCGTGGCGTACGGAGTTCTGGATGACCGCGCGGGTCACGTCCTCCGGGGTCGTCAGCACCGGGAGCGTGTCCGGGTCCGTGTCCGGGGCGGGCTCCGGGTCCGCGGGCGCCTCGTCGACCCGGCCGACCGGGCGCAGTCCGTACTCGGCTCTCGCCTGGAGGGCCGCCGTGATCCGGTGGGCGACCGGGCCCCGGCCCACGATCAGCGCCGACTGCGGGCGGCGGGCCGCGGTCCGGCGGCGGGCCCCGTACACAGCGCCCCGGGCGGAGCACAGCAGCAGCGTCTGCACGGCGGCGGCGAGGGCGAGGGTGCTCCAGGGGAGGGCGAGGTGCGGGGTGTACGCCGCGAGGGCTTCGGCGGCGGCGTACCACTGGATCAGCGCGAGGAGCAGGACCGGCGGGATCTCCGCGAGCGCCGACGGGGACAGGCGGGGGCGGTAGAGGCCGCGGTAGGTGTGCAGCGCCAGGGTGAGG
>NZ_VBVX01000356.1 GCF_005981925.1 Streptomyces albidochromogenes | reverse complement strand
GCTCGGAGTCGGTCAGGCCGTCAAGGTCGGCCCCGCCGAGCCGCATGCGGGCGCTGCCGACGAGGCCGGGATAGGGCACGATCTGCCCGATGGCGGCGGCCGTCATGCTCTTGCCGCTGCCCGATTCGCCGACGAGGCCGACGATCTCTCCGGCGCGGACGGTCAGGGACACCTGCCGTACGGGGGTGATGTCGCCGGGGAAGGCGACGGTGAGGTCCCGTACCTCCAGGACGGCGTCCGGTGCGGGCTCGTCCCGGGCGGGGGTCGCCTCGGGGGCGACGGGCTTGCCGACCGTTTCTCGGGTGTGGGCGGCGGCCTTGGCGAAGGTGTCGCCGAGCAGCATGAAGCCGAGGCCGGAGAGGCTCACGGCGAGGGCGGGGGCGACGACGACGGACGGGGTGACGTAGACGTGCCCGAAGGCTTCGTTGAGCAGCCGGCCCCAGTCGTACGAGGGGGCCTGGACGCCCATGCCGAGGAAGGACATCGCGGACAGGCCGAGCAGGGCGCCGCCCATGGCCTGGGCGGTGTTGAGGATAAGCGGTTCGGCGATGTTGGGCAGGACGTGCCGGGTGAGGATGCGGTGGCGGGGCACACGCAGCATGCGGGCCGCGGCGATGTAGTCGGACCCTGCGACGGACGCCGTCATGGTGTGGGTGAGCCGGGCGAAGGTCGGTGCGAGGGCGACGCCGATGCCGAGGACGGCGCCCTGTGCGCCGAGTCCGGCGACGACGGCGGTGAACATGGCGAGCAGCAGGGCGGGGAAGGCCACCAGGAGGTCGACCGCGGCGATGACCGCTCGGCCCGCACGCCGGGGCAGGATCTGCGGCAGGGTTCCCAGGAGGATGCCGGTGACGGTGCCGATCAGGGTGGCCAGGAAGGCGAGACCGAGGGTCAGCCGGGTGGCGACCAGGGTCCGGGCGAGGAGGTCACGGCCGAGGGCGTCGGTGCCCAGCAGATGCGAGGCGGAGGCTCCCTGGCTGATCTCCTTCGGGTTCATCCGGGTGGCGGCGTCCTCCCAGATCGGCGGGCCGACGATCGCGAGGAGGACCATGACGGCGACGATCACGGCGCCCAGCAGACCGGCGGGGTTTCTCAGCAGACGGCGCATCAGCCCTCCCTGCGGGTGGAAGCGGACGGGGCGGACAGAGCGGACTTGGGGTCGAGAATCCCGAGCAGGATGTCGACGAGGAAATTGACGACGAGGACCAGCGCGCCGTAGACGAGGATCATGGCCTGCGCCACGGGGTAGTCCTTCTGGGTGATGGCCTCGACCGTGCGCAGGCCGAGACCGGGCCAGGCGAAGACGTTCTCGACCAGGACGCTGCCGGTGATCAGCCCGCTGAGCAGTAGGCCGCCCATCGTCAGGGTCGCGGTGAGGGTGTTCGGCAGCAGGTGGACCGCGTACAGCCGCCAAGCGGGCAGCCGCTTGGCGTGGGCCAGGCGCATGTAGTCGGTGTCGAGTTCACGCAGGGTCTCGACGCGGGCCAGGCGGGCGATCATCGCCGCCGGGGCGATGGCGAGGGCCGTGACGGGCAGCACGAAGGAGGCGGGACCGGTGAGGCCGGCCGGCGGGAGCAGGCCGAGGCCCAGGGCGAGGACGAGCATCAGGGCGAGACCGTAGAGGTACTCGGGGATGGCGACGGCGGCTCCGGTGAGGGTGGTAAAGGCGGTCTCGGTGCCGCGCCGGCGTCCGTTGTGGGTGCGGACGGCTGCCCACAGGCCCAGCGGCACGGCCACGGCGAGGGCGACGAGGGTGGCGAGGACCGCGAGGGCCAGGGTGTTGGGGAGGCCCTGGCCGATGATGTCGGTCACTGGCTGGGAGGAGAAGAACGAGGTGCCGAGGTCGCCGGAGAGCAGCTGCCGGACATAGTGCGTGAACTGGGTGAACAGCGGATCATCGAGGCCGAGTTCGCTACGGCGCTGCGCGACGAGTTCCTTCGGCGCGGTCGGGCCGAGCATCTTGCGCAGCGGGTCGCCAGGGATCAGGTGGATCATCGCGAACGAGGCCACGACGAGCACGGCGAGGGAGGCGGCCAGGCGGAACAGCTGCCGGACGAGGAAGCCCGGCGTGAGGCGGCGGGAACGGCGGGGTGCGGCAACGGCGGGCGTGTCGTGCGGGGCGAGCACGTCG
The DNA here is from genome assembly GCF_005981925.1 of Streptomyces albidochromogenes. GTDB lineage: Bacteria > Actinomycetota > Actinomycetes > Streptomycetales > Streptomycetaceae > Streptomyces > Streptomyces albidochromogenes. Next base: position 4,002 of record NZ_VBVX01000356.1, on the reverse strand, counting down.
GATGGGGTGGTCACTTCTCTCCTCCCGTCATACGGATCGACGTCGGGTCGAAGAGCCCCGCCGTGATGCGGAACGAGGCGTTGTAGGCGGCGGTAGTGAGCGTCTTGTCGACGACGGGGACGAGATCGGCACTGTCGAGCAGCGCACTCTCCGACCGCGCCCACAGGGTGCAGCCCGACGTACCCGGGAGCTTGCTCGCCTCGGCGGTGAGTTCCTCGTACGTGGTGTTGGTGAGGTGGGCGAAGTTTCCGCCGTCGGGGGTGAAGGGGCCGGACAGCGAACCGATCAGCTGCGTGGGCAGGGTTACGCCGAGCGACACCCAGTCGACGTCCCAGTCCTGGGTGACCGCTTCCACCTCGTCGTAGGCGGCATCCGACAGGGCCCGCAGCCGCACGTCGACGCCGACCTTCTTCCACGCGTCGGCCAGGTACTCGGCTGCGGCGGCCATGCTCTCGCCCCCGAAGGTGCCGTAGATCATGCGGATGGTGAGCCTCTTGCCCTCCCTCACGCGGAAGCCGTCGGGGCCTCGGCGCCAACCGGCGGCGTGGAGCGCCGAGCCGGCCGCGATGGGATCGAAGGGGGGCAGGTGGCCGGTGACCGTGTCACCGGGGCAGGGGTTCGGTTGCAGCACCAGGCCGGTGGGCCGTTGTCCGGTGCCACCGGTGGAAATCGCACCGAGAGCGTGCAGGTCGACCGCCTGGACAAGGGCCTTGCGGACCGCCGGATCGTGTCCGGGGTGCCCCTTGCCCTGGTGGAAGAAGAACTCCTGCGTGCCGTTGGCCTGGACGGTGGTGGTCACCCCGGGGACGTTGGTCACCCGGGCACGGTCGGGGCCGGCGAACTGCGCGGCGTTCAGCTGGTGGGAGAGCAGCAGGTTGGCCGCGGTCGACTCGCTGCCGACCACCTTGAGGACGACCGAGTCCGGCATGGCGGGGTCGGATGCGGTGGCTCCGCCGGGTCCCCAGGTGTAGTCGGTGCGCCGGGTGAAGGTGTAACTCTGGTTGGGCCTGGCTTCCGTGAGCTGGAAGGGGCCCGACCCAGAGGTGCCGCTCTCGAGCAGGGAGCGGTCCTTCAGCCCCTTGCCGCAGACCATGAACAGGTGCCGGGTGCTCTGCAGCATGAGCGCGAACGGCTTGGGCGTGGCGAGGGTCACCGTGCCGGCCGTGTCGTCGGCCTTCGCGGTCAGGCCCTCGGGAATGACGACACCGACGGCGGGCGACTTGGTGGCCGGATCGGTGATGTGGTCGACGTTCGCGGCGATCGTGCTCGGCCTCACCGGGCTGCCGTCCGCACAGGTGACGTCGCGGCGCAGGGTGAAGGTGACCGACGACGGCCTGACATCCCACTTCTGGGCCAGGCCCGAGACGACGCGGCCGTCGGGGTCGATGTTCACCAGCGTGTCGTAGGCGAGCGACAGCGCGGTGTACGTGTTGGAGTTCTGGAACTGGGCCGGATCGAGCAGACCGGGATCGCTCTTGATCGCGAAACTGAAGGCGTCACCACCGGCCGACCCGGCCTGGCCACTGCCGCAGCCGGCCGCCAGCAGAGAGACCGCGACACAGGCGGCTATCGCCTTGGCTCTGTTCATCGGGGGCTTCATAGGGGAGCTCCTTGGGGCTGGAGAGTTGCCCCACAGTCGCGGCTCGTGGCCGGAAATGATTCAGACGGGACGACGAAAGGTGCCGCTCCGGTTAGGTGGGGGGTCCCAAGCCGGGCGGCGGTTTCGAAGACACGACGGCCCCGGACCGTGGGCGACTCGATCCGGGGCGTGAGGTGCGCGAGCGGATGGGTGGACGGCACGGGGGCTCGTTCAGGTCCGGGTGCGGAGATGATCCACGGCGAGCCGGGCGGCGCGGCCGATCGCACGGTCGGCGAGGGGCTGGCGGGTGGCCGGGGTCGACGTACGCAGGAAGACGCCCACGGCGTACCGCTTGCCGTCGGGGTACTCGATCACGCCGGCCTCGTTGCGTACGGCGAAGTCCGTGCCGGTCTTTCCGGCGAGCCGCACGCCCGCTTCGGGGAAGCCGGAGACCAGGCGGTGCTGCCAGACCTGTTGGCCCATGATGTCCCGGACCTCGGCGCAGGCGCTCGCCGGGCCGGCTTCGTCGCGCCAGATGGCGGCAAGGAGCGCGGTCACCTCACGGGGCGTACTCGACGGACTGCTGCCGGGGGCGCAAGCGCGGAGGGCGAGGAGTCGTTCGTCGGGGATACCGGCCAACTGGTCGTCGAGGGAGCGGTCCGGCGCAAGGCCGAGTTCCTGACGGATGTCGTCGTCCAGGGCGGCCGACGATGAGAACCCGAAGCCAGGGAAGCCCAGGCCGTCGAGCGTCGCGCGGACCCGGTCGGGTCCGACGACGTCCAGGAGCAGATCGGTCGCCGCGTTGTCGCTGATCGTCATCATCATGAAGGCGAGATCGCGGGCGCTCATCTCGACGTCGTACGCGCAACCGTCGGTAGCGCTGCCGCCGGCCCGGTAGGCGGCTGTGACCGTGTGGCGCCGGGCCGGGTCGAGCTCCCCGGCCGCCGCCTGCCGGGCGTACTCGAGGGCGATGGGGATCTTGAAGACGGAGGCCAGCACGACCTGGCTGTCGGCGCCGTGGCCGAGCTCCTCTCCTGTGTCGAGGTCCCGGGCATGGACGTAGCCTTCGACACCGGCCTGGGTGAAGGTGGACGCGAGTACGGTGTGTACCTGGTCGGCTCCTGCCGACTGCGCTGCGGCTGTGGTCATGTCGTCTCCTCGGATGGGGTGGCAGCCGGCTGGCGGCGCAGGTGGTCGACGGCGGTCCGCGCCGCACGGCCGATCGCGGCGTCGGCGGCCGGGTTACGGCCGCCGAGGGCGGGAGTACGCAGGAAGACCGCGACGGCGTAGCGGCCGCCGTCGGGGTATTCGACGACCGCGGCTTCGTTGAGCACGCCCCACAGGGAGCCGTTCTTGGCCGCGACGCGGATCTCGTCGTCGAAGCCGGCGGCGAGGCGGTGGACGGAAAGCTGATGGCTCATCAGTTCGCGTACTTCTGCGCATGCTTCGGCGGGGCCGGCCTGGTCACGCCAGATCACCGTGAGCAGGGAGGTGATCTCCCGTGGCGTACTGGACGCGGAACGGGTGGGGTCGAGCATGGCCAGTCCCCTGATCCGGTCCTCGCTCACCTGGTCGAGCTGAGCGTCGATGTCGCCGTCCGGGTCGAGGCCGAGCTCCTCCCAGACCGGGTCCCACAGCTCTCGGTAGCGCCCGACCGGCAGGCGTGGGCAGCCGAGTTCGGCGGCGACGGCGCGTACCTCGTCCACCCCCAGGATCTCCATGAGCTTGTCGGTGGCCGCGTTGTCGCTCATGGAGAGCATGAAGAAGGCGAGGTCGCGGGTGCTCAGGGTGACGTCGTGCAGACAGCTGTCGGTGCCGATGCCGCCGCCCTCACGATTGGCCGCGGTGATGGTGTGCCGGGCGGCCCGGTCGAGGGCTCCGGCGGCGGCCTGACGGGCGTAGGCGACCGCGACGACGATCTTGCGGATGGAGGCGACGATGACGGGGGCGTCGGCGCGGAAGGCGACCTCGCGGGCGTCGCCTTGGCCGTCATCGTCGATGTCGCGGGCGTGGACGAAGCCCTCGACTCCGGCTTCGTCGAAGACCGCCTGAAGGGCGGCGGTGACCTCGTCGACCGTGGTGGGTGACGCCATGGGGGTTCCAATCCTGCTGAGGTCAGCTGATCTTCGGGGTCGCTCGGCCGCTGTAGTGGAGGTAAGAGGGGCCGTCCGGGCGCTGCTCGAACACCACCGCGTCCCACACCGAGTCCCCCTCGTCGCGGCCGACGAAGGTCGTCGCGTCGACGGCGACGAGGTCGAGGGTGCGGGAGCGGGCGAGGCCCACGAGGATGCCGGTCGGCTCGGTGCGCAGGCTCAGTCGGCCGCCCTCGCCCGCTGTCACGTGGATCCTGCTGCCGGCGCGCTCGTACACACCGGTGAAGTGGTCGACGTCGATGTGGGCGGGTCGCTCGGGCGGGGCGATGG
>NZ_VBVX01000355.1 GCF_005981925.1 Streptomyces albidochromogenes | reverse complement strand
GTACGAGGGGGTGGGGCGGCGGTCCTGCGGCGCGGCGGGGCCCCGGCCGCCCCGGTCGCGTGCCCAGCGGGCGAGCTGGGCGACGCGCTTGACCACGAACTGGGTGTCGAGGATGCCGAGGATGCCCGCGAGCTGGACCGCCGACTCGTGCTGGATCGCGATGTTCTTGATGTTCGCGACGATCGGCGCGGCCTCGTCGAGCGCTGCGGCCCGGCCGGCGGGAGTCTCCAGGTTGTGCCGGGACACGACATGGCGGATCGCGAACTCGAAGAGCGGCGTGCGGGTCTCGACCAGGGAAGCCACCGCCGCGTCGCCCTTGGCCAGCCGCAGGTCGCAGGGGTCCATGCCGCCGGGCGTGATCGCGATGGACGTCTCGGCGGCGAACTTCTGGTCGTCCTCGAAGGCGCGCAGTGCCGCCTTCTGGCCGGCCGCGTCGCCGTCGAAGGTGAAGACGACCTCGGCGGAGGCGTTGTCCATGAGGAGGCGCCGGAGGATCTTGATGTGGTCGCCGCCGAAGGACGTGCCGCAGGTGGCGATCGCGGTGGTGACACCGGCCAGATGGCAGGCCATGACGTCGGTGTACCCCTCGACGACCACCGCCCTGCTGGTCTTGGCGATCTCCTTCTTGGCCAGGTCGATGCCGTACAGGACCTGGGACTTCTTGTAGATCGCCGTCTCGGGGGTGTTGAGGTACTTCGGGCCGTTGTCGTCGTCGCGCAGCTTGCGCGCGCCGAAGCCGACGACCTCGCCCGTGATGTCCCGGATCGGCCACATCAGCCGGCCGCGGAAGCGGTCGATGGGGCCGCGGCGGCCCTCCTGGGAGAGGCCGGAGAGGGTCAGCTCCTTGTCGGAGAAGCCCTTGCCGCGCAGGTAGCGGGTGAGGTGGTCCCAGCCGGCGGGGCTGTAGCCGACGCCGAAGTGCTCGGCGGCGCTCTGGTCGAAGCCGCGCTCGGCCAGGAACGCGCGGCCGATCTCGGCCTCGGCGGAGCCGAGCTGCTCGACGTAGAACTGCGCGGCGGCCTTGTGCGCCTCGACCAGGCGGACCCGCTCGCCGCGCTGGTGCGTGGGGTTGTAGCCGCCTTCCTCGTACCGCAGGGTGATGCCCGCCAGAGCGGCGAGGCGCTCGACCGTCTCGGAGAAGGAGAGGTGGTCGATCTTCATCACGAAGGCGATCGTGTCGCCGCCCTCCTGGCAGCCGAAGCAGTGGAAGAGACCCTTGCTCGGGCTGACCTGGAAGGACGGGGACTTCTCGTCGTGGAAGGGGCACAGGCCCTTCAGGTTGCCACCGCCGGCGCTGCGGAGCTGGAGGTACTCGGAAACGACGGCGTCGATCGGGACCGCGTCCCGGACCGCCTTCACGTCGTCATCGTTGATCCTGCCTGCCACGCGTGAAGTGTACGGCGGTGCTCGGACAGTCCTGTCGGTGCGGCTTCGCCGCCCGGCCGGGTCACGGCCGGGCCGCGGTCAGCCCAGCAGGGACTCCAGGGGCACGGACGGGTCGGCGAGGGCGTTCGGGTCGACCCTGGCGCCGGTGCGGATCAGCTCCTGGATCGGCTGGGTGACGTCCCACACATTGACGTTCATGCCGGCCAGGACCCGCCGGTCCTTCAGCCAGAAGGCGACGAACTCGCGGCGGCCCACGTCGCCGCGGGCAATGACCTGGTCGTACGTGCCCGGGGGCGCCCAGCCGGAGTATTCGAGCCCGAGGTCGTACTGGTCGGAGAAGAAGTAGGGGACCCGGTCGTACGACACGTCCTGGCCCAGCATGGCGCGGGCGGCCGCCGGACCGCCGTTCAGGGCGTTGGCCCAGTGCTCGACGCGCAGCCGGGCGCCGAGGAGCGGGTGGTGCGCCGCCGCGACGTCGCCGGCCGCGTGGATGTCGGGGTCGGAGGTGCGCAGGGCGGCGTCCACGGCGATGCCGCCACCGTGGACGCGGTCGACGAGGGTCAGGCCGGCGGCCTCGGCGAGCGCGGTGCGGGGGGCGGCTCCGATGGCGGCGAGCACGGCGTGGGCGGGGTGCTCCTCGCCGTCGTCGGTGCGTGCGGCGAGGACCATGCCGTCCTGGCCGGTGATCTCGGTGAGGCGGGCGCCGAAGTGGAAGCGGACGCCGTGCTCCCGGTGCACGTCGGTGAACAGCTGTCCCAGTTCGGGTCCGATGACCTGGTGGAGCGGTGTCGGCTCCTGCTCGACGACGGTGACCTCGGCGCCGTAACCGCGCGCCGCCGCGGCGACCTCCAGGCCGATCCAGCCCGCCCCGGCGATGACCAGGTGCCCGTTGTCGCGGCCGAGCGAGGCCAGGACACCGCGCAGCCGCTCGGAGTGCGCGAGGCGGCGCAGGTGGTGGACACCGGCGAGTCCGGTGCCGGGGATGTCGAGACGGCGCGGTTCCGCGCCGGTGGCGAGCAGCAGCTTGTCGTAGCGGACGGCGGTGCCGTCGCCGAGTTGGACCGTCTTCGTGGCGCGGTCGACGTGCACGACGGGCTGCCCGAGGTGGAGTTCGATGTCGGCCTGTGCGTACCAGGCCGGTTCGTGGACGAAGACGCTGTCGCGTTCCTCCTTGCCGGTCAGGAACCCCTTGGACAGGGGCGGGCGTTCGTACGGATGCTCACGCTCGTCCCCGATGAGGATGACCCGTCCGGTGAAGCCCTCGCTGCGGAGGGTCTCGGCGGCCTTCGCCCCCGCCAGTCCCCCACCGACGATGACGAACGTCAGATCTGCGTCGACCACTTGGTGCCTCCTCTGTGCCTGCCCACACGCTACGCCGCCGTATTCGAGCGTCCCGCACGGAGCGTGATGGGGGAAGAGGGGGTGTGCCGTGGGCGTGTCGTGGAGGTGGCCCCGAGATGGCCGGCGGGGACGGTAGCGCGGTGCGTGAGGGTGTGCCGGCCGCGGGCCCCGGGCGGACGCCACCGGGGCGGACGAGAGGTGGCCGCGGACGTCTCCCCCGTTGACAGCCCGCGGCCACCACGCGACAAGCGTCACGCCGATGTGGACACCGCGCGGGGCTTTCGTGCACAACGCAAAAGGAACGCACCGTTCCGGCGGCTGGTGCGTACGCTCGCAAGAAGGTACGTACCGACGTCGCACCGGCGTACGGGCGGACGAACGGGCGAACGGACGGACAGGCGGACAGGGCGCGCGGGACACGGCGCGGCGTGGGGGGCGCATGCTACGCATCCACTTCACCACCGGGGATCTGAACCGGCTTCGGGTGGCCGCACGGCCCGACCCGCTCTGGGAGATCGTGAACAGCCTCCACCTGCTCCAGAACCGGCAGGGGGCGCTGGTGTTCGACCCCTGGCGGCGCGAGGTCCGCGCGGCGATCGCCCGCGCGGGGCTCACCCGCACGGTGGCCTCGCTGCACCGGCTGTACCCGTGCGCGGCGTACCTGCCCGACTTCCTGACGCCGGGCCGGGGCATCCCGGACCTGGAGACCGGCCTCGACCAGGTGCTCTCCACCCCCGCCACGCGGATGAGCGCGGAACTCGGGCGGCTGTTCGCCGACGGTCCGGTGCCGCCGGTCGCCCGGCGGCTCGCGGAGGGGGACGTGGAGACGCTGGAGCGGCTGGCCGATTCGCTGCGGCGGTACTACGCGGTGGCGGTCGAACCGTACCGGGACGTGATCGTGTCGGCGGTGGACGCCGACCGTCCGGTGCGGGCGGAGGCGGCGCTGTCCCGGGGACCCGAGGGGCTGCTCGCCACCTATGAGGACTTCGCCTGGCGGGACGACGGGGTGCTGGAGACCGGCTACCCGGTGGACAAGGAACTGGAACTGCGCGGGCGGTCGTTGACGATGATCCCCTCGTTCTTCTGCATCCGGCACCCCGTCGCGCTCGCCGACGAGGAGCTGCCGCCCGTGCTGGTCCACCCCGTGACGCCGGACCCCGGGTGGCTGGCCCTCGCCCGCGGGCCCGGCTCCGGGGGCGACGCGGGGCCCCGGTCGGCCGGGCTGCCGGTGGCGCAGCTCATCGGCCACACCAGGGCGGCCGTCCTGGAGGCGCTGGGGCGGCCGATGACCACGACCCAGCTCGGCGGAGCGCTGCGGCTGACGCTGTCGACGGCGAGCCGGCACGCGACGGTGCTGCGGGAGGCCGGACTGGTCGTCTCGGAGCGGCGCGGCAGCCGCGTCCTGCACCGGCGGACGGCGCTCGGCGACGCCCTCATGAACGGGGGCCCCTCGCCGCCGTGAGCCGGGCGTGCAGGGAGCGGGCGGCGGCGTCCGTGAAGCACGCGATCTGGTCGACGATCACGCGCTTGCGGGCCCGGTCGTCCGGCGCCTCGGCGAAGAGCGCGCGGAACTGGGGGTCCAGGCCCTCCGGCGCGCGGGCCGTGAGCGCCTCGGCGAGCTCGGCGATGACCACCCGCTGGTCGGCGCGCAGCCGCTCCTGCTCGTCACGCTGCATGACATAGCGGTCGGCGACGGCCTTGAGGACGGCGCACTCGTGGCGGACCTCGCGGGGGACGACCAGTTCGGCGGCGTACCGGGTCAGCCTGCCCGTTCCGTACGCCTGGCGGGTCGCGCCCTCGGCGGAGAGGCAGAAGCGGCCGATGAGCTGGCTGGTCGCGTCCTTCAGCCGGGCCTGGGCAGCGGCCGACCCGTCGTAGCCGTGCGGCCACCACTCCTCGTCGAGGAGGCGGTCGAGGGCCGCCGCCAGCTCCTCGGGACTGGTCTCCGCCGGTACGTACCTGCCGATCGCCACCGCGAAGACCTCCTGGCGCTCGGGCTCGGCGAGCAGGCAGTTGGGGTCGAGGTGTCCGGCGTGCAGGCCGTCCTCGAAGTCGTGCACGGAGTACGCCACGTCGTCGGACCAGTCCATGACCTGCGCCTCGAAGCACTGCCGGTGGGCGGGCGCGCCCTGGCGGACCCAGTCGAAGACGGGCCGGTCGTCGTCGTAGACGCCGAACTTGACCGAGCCGGGGTCGGTGGGATGGCCGCCGCGCGGCCACGGGTACTTCGTGGCGGCGTCGAGGGCGGCGCGGGTGAGGTTGAGGCCGACGCTGACCATCTCGCCGCTCGCCTCCGACCGTACGAACCGCTTGGGCTCCAGGCGGGTCAGGAGCCGGAGCGACTGGGCGTTGCCCTCGAAGCCGCCGCAGTCCTTGGCGAAGTCGTTGAGCGCCTGCTCGCCGTTGTGCCCGAAGGGCGGGTGGCCCATGTCGTGCGAGAGGCAGGCCGCCTCGACGAGGTCCGGGTCGCAGCCGAGGGCCGCCCCCAGCTCGCGGCCGACCTGGGCGCACTCCAGGGAGTGGGTGAGGCGGGTGCGCGGGCTGGCGTCCCAGACCTGGCTGCTGGAGCCGGGCGTGACCACCTGGGTCTTGCCCGCGAGGCGGCGCAGCGAGGCGGAGTGGAGCACGCGGGCCCGGTCGCGCTGGAAGGCGGTCCTGCCGGGCCGTTTGTCGGGTTCGGCGGCCCAGCGCTCGGTGGCGGCCCCGTCGTAGTGGGCGGGGTCGAGGACGGCCTGGTACTGGGCGTCGGCGAGCCGGGGCCCGGGGCGGTTCTCGGTGTGCCGGTCGTCCGTGTGGGGGGTTTCGTGCGCTGTGCCTGCCATGCACCGACAGTAGACGCAGGCGGTGACAGTCGGGACTCAGGCGGACGCCAGTTGGCGCCGGGGCGCCGGGGAGCGGGTGGCGAGCGCCTGGTCGTACCGGTGCAGGACGAGCCGTGCCAGGGCCGGGTGGGCGCCGAGCGGCGCGGACGCGATCCAGGGCGCGGCGGCGGCGCACTGCGAGGCGAAGCGGCCGGGCGCGGTGAAGTACGAGGCCACGGCCGTCCGGTGGCGGCCGCGCGCGGCGAGGGCCCGCAGGGCGTCGCGGACCGTGGGCGCGGCGGCGGACGCGTAGGCGGGGACGACGGGGACGCCGCCGAGGCGTTCGCCGAGCAGGGCGGCCGTGCGGCGGGTGTCGACGGCCGACTGCGGGTCGCGGGAGCCGGCGGCGGCCAGGACGATGCCGCTGCCCCGGTGCGCGGAGTCGGAGGTCCGCCAGCCCGCCTCGGTGAGGCGGGCGTACAGCGCCTCGACGAGGAGGGGGTGCGGGCCGAGCGGGGCGGCGATGCGGGTGCGCAGGTGGGGCGCGGCCGGGATCCGTGCGCGGTTGCCGGAAGGGTGCGACGGCCGGGAGCCCGTGCGCCTCGGCCGGGACC
>NZ_VBVX01000354.1 GCF_005981925.1 Streptomyces albidochromogenes | reverse complement strand
GCCCGGAGCCCTCTAACGTCCGCGTCCGGCGGTCGCCCGGCTCGCCCGGCCGCCCAGCCCGGCCAGGAAATCGACGAGCTCCGGCGGCTCGGACACCGTGAACTCGCAGTCCACCAGGGCCAGCCGGATCCCCAGCCACTCCATCGAGTCGGTGCAGGTGACGTCGAGCCGGCAGCGGCCGTCGTCGTCCGCCACCGGCTCCGGGGCGCCGAGCGACGACGGCAGCCGGGCCGCGACGAACGCGGCCGGCGCGTCGAACGTCGCCACCACGCGGTAGCGCTCCTGGAAGCGGTTGAGGGACCGCCGGATGAACTCGGCGGCGTTCCCGCTCGGCAGCCCCCGGGGCGTGAACCGCGCCCCCGTGGCGAACGGCTCGCTGACCCGGTCGACCCGGAACGTCCGCCAGGCGTCGCGGTCCAGGTCGTAGGCCACGAGGTACCAGCGCCGCCCGGTGCTGACCAGCCGGTGCGGCTCGACCAGACGCTTGCTCTCGGACCCGTCGCCCGACCGGTAGCAGAACCGCAGCCGCTCCTGCCCGGTGGCCGCACCCGCCATCACCGTCAGCGTGTGGGGATCGATGGTCGCCCCGTCGCCGCTGGTCAGCGGGATGGTGGCGGCCTGAAGCGTGGAGACCTGCCGGCGCAGCCTGGACGGCAGGACCTGCTCCAGCTTCGCCAGCGCCCGTACGGACGCCTCCTCGATCCCCTCGACCGCGTGCCCGGCCCCCGCGCGCAGCCCCACGGCGATCGCGACGGCCTCCTCGTCGTCGAGCACCAGCGGCGGCATGGCCTTGCCCGCGACGAGGCGGTATCCGCCGTCCGCGCCCATGGTCGCCTGCACGGGATAGCCCAGCTCCCGCAGCCGGTCGATGTCCCGCCGGACCGTGCGTCGGCTCACCCGCAACCGCTCGGACAGCTCGCTGCCCGGCCATTCCCGGGGCGTCTGGAGCAGCGAGAGCAGTTGCAGCAGCCGGGCCGGAGTATCGGTCGTCATGTTTCTCAGGATGCCGTCTCCCTAGGACAAGATGTGTCCTACATGGCCCCTAGTCTCGCGGTCATGACTTCAACAGCCCCGCCCGACCGCCGCCGGTGGTTCGCGCTCGCCATCGTGATGACCGCCGCCTTCATGGACCTGGTCGACGTGACGATCGTCAACATAGCGATCCCCAGCATCCAGCAGGACCTCGGCGCCACCTTCGGCGCCATCCAGTGGATCACCGCGGGATACGCCCTGGCCTTCGCCGCCGGGCTGATCACGGGCGGCAGGCTCGGAGACATCTACGGCCGCAAGCGGCTCTTCCTGATCGGCATCGGCGGCTTCACACTCGCCTCCGCGCTCTGCGGCTTCGCCGGCGACCCGGAGATCCTCGTCGCGTCCCGCGTCCTCCAGGGCGCGATGGCGGCCCTGATGGTGCCGCAGGTCCTGTCGATCGTCCACGCCACCTTCCCCGCCCACGAGCGCGGCAAGGTCTTCGGCCTCTTCGGCGCGATCGTCGGCCTGGGCGCCGTGTCGGGACCGATACTGGGCGCGCTGCTCACCGAATGGAACCTCTTCGGCCTGCAGTGGCGGCCGATCTTCCTCATCAACCTCCCGGTCGGCGTCGCCGGCCTGATCCTGGGCGCGCGCTTCATCTCGGAGTCCAAGGCCCCCAAGGCGCTGCGCCTCGACCTCGTCGGCGTGGCACTCGCGACGCTCGGTCTCCTCATGCTCATCTATCCGCTCACGCGCGGCGAGGAGCTGGACTGGCCGCTGTGGGGCCACCTGTCGATGATCGCCAGCCCGGCCGTGTTCGCGCTCTTCGTCGCGTACGAGCGCTACAAGACCCGCAAGGACGGCTCGCCCCTGGTCGAGCTCGCCCTGTTCAAGGTGAAGAGCTTCGCCGCCGGCATCGCGGTGCAGCTGACCTTCGGTGTGGCGCTGGGCATCTTCTTCCTCGTCTGGACGCTCTACATGCAGGTCGGCCTCGGCTGGACCGCCCTGCGCGCCGGTACGACGGGCATCCCGTTCTCCATCGCGGTCTCCCTGGCGGCGGGCCTGTCCGTACAGCAGCTCGTCCCGCGCTTCGGCCGCAAGGTCCTCCAGGCCGGTGCGCTGACCATGGTGGCCGGGCTGCTGCTCTACATCTGGGAGGCCGACCGGTACGGCACGGCGATCCACCCGTGGCAGATGGCGCTTCCGCTCGTGGTGATGGGGCTCGGCATGGGCCTGATCGTGGCGCCGCTGACCGACGCGGTGCTCTCCGAGGTGCCGCGTGAGCACGCGGGCTCGGCGTCCGGCCTGATCAACACCATGCAGCAGATGGGCAACGCCCTTGGCCTCGGCCTCGTCTCGGTCGTCTTCTTCGGTGTCATGGACGACCACCTGGCGCCCGGTCAGGTGGGCACCGCGTTCGTATCGGCGTTCCAGAACGCTCTCTGGTGGGCGACGGCGGTGCTGGTGGCCATCTTCTGCCTGATGTTCGCGCTCCCGGCGCGCCCGAAGATCGGCGCCGAGGCGGAGGCTGAGGCTCCGGCCTCCGTGTCCAAGGAGCCCGCACTCACGCCCTGACCCCGCTCCCACGCGACGGCGCCCGGCCGGAGGCCGGGCGCCGTTCCCGTTGCGCGGACGGCCGCCGCCCGCCCCGCCGCGCCTGGCGCCCGCGTCACCGCACCCGGGCCCGCAGCTCCATCGCCTCACGGGCCGCCCGCTCCGTCCCGTACACCTCGCACATGTGACGGCCGTCCGGCGTGGCGGTGTGCTCGACCTCCCAGAGGCTCACCTCGCACCCGTCACGCAGCAGGAACGCGTGCTCGTACAGCGTGAAGCCGGCGTCCCGGCCCTCCACGCTGCACTGGCGGCCGAAAGCCTGGGTGATCTGGTGGGCGACGGCGGTGGACAGCCGCAGCCCGGCGTCCGGCCCCGGCCGGTCCGCGTTCTCGGCCCGGCGGAGCACCCGGCGTGCGTGGTCGGCGGAGTTGTCCGGGATGAAGATGCGCGGCGCGGTGGCCGGCCGGGCGGCCATGAGCGCGGCCAGGATCTCCAGGTCGGCGTCGAGCTGCGCGTCGCCGCCCTCCGGATCGCGCCCGTCCGCGTCCCCCGGGGCCCAGCCGAACCCGCCCGCGCGCGGCAGCCGGGACGCGGCCAGCCGGACCTCAGCGGCCTCCGTGTAGAGCTCGTGCTGCGTGCTGCCGTCGCGGCCCGCGTTGTGGGCGAGCTCCCACAGCGTGAGCGAACTGCCGTCGGACAGCAGGAAGACATGCTTGAACGTCTCGCGGTGCAGCCCCGCGCTGTGGTGCGAGGAGTGCAGCGACGTGCTGTGCGCCAGCGCCGATTCGAGCCGCTCCACCGCCGCGTCGGGCAGGTCGAACGAGTTGAGTGCGCGCCCCAGGAGTCGCTCGAGGTGCTCCTCGGTTGTCTCGTACGGATCGCTCAAGGGTCTCTCCAGGCCGTCGCCGCTTGTTACTTGCCGAGTGCTCAACGTAGCCCCTGGGTCTGACAACGTCGCCGGGGTTGAGCAAAACGAAGGGGGCGCACCCGAGGTTCCCGCGCCGCCCGGCCAACTGGCCACGCCGGTACGTCAGTAGAGGTCCCGGTACGCCGGGTAAACGCCGCCCGGACCCTCGACCCCCTCCGCCGCCAGCACGGCCTTCACCACCGCCCGGGTCAGCGTGTCGGCCCCCGCCGCCAGCACCTCGTTGAGCGCGGCCGCCTCCGTGTGCACCGCGAACGCGGGCTCCGCCGAGCCGCCCACCAGTGCGCTGGCGCCCGTGGACAGGGCGAAGACGGTGTCCCCGTCGCTGAGCAGATGCACGGGACGCACGGCTCGCGCGAGCCCGTCGTGCGCGGTCCCGGCGAGCTTCTGCGCCTGGGCGCGCGTCAGCACCGCGTCCGTGGCCACGACGGCCAGCGTGGTGTTCAGCGGGGGGCGAGCGGAGCTCGCCGCACGCCGCTCGGTCTCCGCGCGCGCGTCGGCGAGCGTGTCCCGCGCCGCCGCGTGCACCCGCGCCGGCGGATACGCGACCGGCCCCTGGAAGTAACTCCCGTACAGCACCCCCGTCAGCGGATCGACGACCGACCCGGCGGCGTTGACGACCACGAGCGCCCCCACCGTGACGCCCGAGTCGAGGACCGCGGAGGCCGTGCCGACGCCCCCCTTCAGACCGCCCGCGACCGCACCCGTTCCCGCGCCCACCGCGCCCTGCGCCACGGCCGCCCCCACGCCGGCGCGGGCGGCGTCCTCGGCGGCGGCCCGCCCGGTCGCGGCGCCCGGCCTGGCCCGCCAGTCGCCACCGCGCCCCAGGTCGAAGAGGCAGGCGGCCGGAACGACCGGCACCACCTGTGCCGGGTCCGGCCCGACGCGAAAGCCCCGGCCCTGCTCCTCCAGCCAGGCCGTCACCCCGGACGCGGCGTCGAGCCCGTACGCGCTGCCGCCCGTCAGGACGACCGCGTCGACGCGCTGCACCAGGTTGCGCGGGTCGAGGGCGTCCGTCTCCCGGGTGCCCGGGCCACCGCCCCGTACGTCCACGGCGGCCACCGCCCCGCCGTCCGGCGCCAGCACGACGGTGGTGCCGCTGAGCGCCCGGTCACCCGGCACCCGCGCGTGGCCGACCCGCAGCCCGGCCACATCGGTCAGGGCGTCCGCCCTCGTCCGGTATCCCATGCGGACTGCGTATCACGCCGGATCGCCCCCGGCCCAGAGGCCACCGGGGTATCAGGGCCGGCCGCCCGCCGTACCCTGGAAGCATGAGCACCGCCCCCGCCCACGGACCGCGAGATCCGGAGCAGACGACCGAGCAGCAGGCCGAGCACGCACCACGGCCCAAGCCGGCGCTGGACTTCGGCGATCCGCTGGACCAGCAATCAGCGGACGACACGGACCGGGGGTGGGGCGAGCGGCCTCCCGGCAGTGGCGGCAGCGCGGCCGACCTCGCCCGGTTCCTGGACGAGAAGCCGCCGCACCACCTCTGAGCGACCCGGGCTACGGCGTCGTGTCGTGGCCCGAGCCGCGCTGCGCGACCAGGGCGTCCCTGATCTCCTTCAGCAGCTCGATCTCGGTGACCTCCATGATCTCCGCGGTCGCGTCCTTGGCCCTGTCCCGCGCGGCCCGCCTCGCCAGGTACTTGGCCATCGGCAGCACCATCAGGAAGTAGACGACCGCCGCGGTGATCAGGAAGCTGAGGACCGCGCTCAGGACCAGCCCCCAGTTGATCGGGATGCCCTGCATCACGCCGTTCTCGTCCGGCTCGCACGGCTGCTTCAGGCAGGAGCTGTACTTCTCCAGGTCCTGCGTGCCGAACGCACCGACCAGCGGATTGATCACGCCCTTCACGATGGAGTTCACGACGTTGGTGAACGCGGCGCCGATGACCACCGCGACAGCCAGGTCGATCACGTTGCCGCGCATCAGGAAGGCTTTGAAGCCGGCCAGGACGCTCTGCTTCTTCTCCTCGCTCACGGATGAGCCTCTTTTCGCATGTACCAGGGGCGGAGCAAACAGTTCCGAAACCTACGGCAGCAGGTGACCGCCCTGTCCAATCCCCGTGCCCGTACCGGTGACGTGACAGCTCCTCAGTTCTGGTCAGCACAGCGTCACCGCCAGGTGCGACGTCGCCTGCACGCCGGCCAGCGCCGCCGCCGTGGCGCGCGGCACGGACAGCACCACCAGCGCTCCGCCGCCCTCGCCCTCGGAGCTCTCGCGCGCCCGCGGCACATCCGCCACGCGCGCACCCGCCGCCACCACCCGGGCCTCCGGGGCCTGCCCACCCGGCATCGACGGCCCGGCCGCCGCGGCGATCACGTCGACCCGGTCGCCCCGGCGCAGCAGCCGTACGGTCGCGGCGTCCGCGATCCGCACCGGAGCCGACACCATCCGCGCCGGGGGCCGCTTCCGCCCTGGCGCCTCCACCGCGTCGGTCCGCTCCTGGGCCTGCGGCCGCGCCGGAGCGGTCCCGCCCGCACGCCCCGCGTCCCGCGCCCCCGAAGCGGCCAGCGCGGCGGCGGTCATCGCCAGCCCGGCCGCCATCGCCCGCCTCCTGCGGCGCACCGCACGCCGGAGCCGGTGCCTGCCGCCGCGCACCCGCAGCGGCGCGAACTCGGGCACACCGCACGGGTCCGGCCCGGGAACGGGCGCCGGGGGCTGTCTCTTATACACCTCTCCGAGCCCACGAGACTAGCGCTC
>NZ_VBVX01000353.1 GCF_005981925.1 Streptomyces albidochromogenes | reverse complement strand
TCCTGGGACGGCATCGAGGGCGCGACGGCCGGCTCGCCTGCCGCGCCGCCCGCCCACTCCCGTTCCAGCGCCCGGACCTTCCGCTCGGCGCCGTCACGGGCCTGCTGGTTGGTCCACCACAGCTGGTGTACGACGAGGAGCAGCACGACGACGCCGAACGTCACGGCCGCCTCCGCACCCGCCCACAGCCCGCGCGCCGCCAGCGCGCGCCCCCGGCCGGCGCCCTGCACCACCACCGGATTCCGCCGCCGCTTCCGCTCCCGCACGGCGCGCACGATAGGGGCAACCCCGCCAACTCTCCAGACCCGTACCGGAAGCGACGTACGCCACACTCTCCGCGGCTGCCCACCGGCCGCAGGGCCGACGAGACCGGCCGGACAGGCGCGTTCCGGCCACCGCGCGGGCTCGCCGCTCGCCGCACCGGGCCGCAATCTCGGCCCGCACTTCGGCCCTCGCGGCTCCGGGGCCCTCTCACCCGCACCCCGTACAGCAGTACGGTGTGGACCATGCGCCCCGACACGCCTGCCGATCACGCCGATCACACCGCCGAAGCCGAGCGCCTGCTGCGTACCGCGGCCCAGTACCCCGAGGACCAGGAGCCGCTCTTCCTCCAGGCCGCCGCCCACCTGGAGCTGTCCGGCGACCGCGCCCGCGCGGCGACGCTGTACGACCACCTCCTGGCGAAGACCCCCGACAACCCGCCGCTGGTGAAGGCCCTCAAGGCCGCCAACCTGTGGGAGTACGGTCACGAGGCGGAGGCCCGCGCGATCATCGACGGCATCCGCGCCGCGGCCCCGCGCGAGGCGGCTCCGTGGGAGATCATCGCGGAAGCCCTGGAAAGCCACGACGAACTCCACGCCGCCCACGACGCGTTCACGACCGCGCTGAACCTCCTCATCGACCCGTCGGAGGAGATCCCGTACACGGCGCACTCGCTGCTGACCGGCCGCCACCGCGTACGCCGCATGCTGGGCCTGCCGCACGACGAGTGGGACGCCACGGCGGACACGGTGAACGCCGGCCCGATCGCCCTCGACGAGCTGCACGATCCGAAGCGGCTGTGGTCGCTGGGGTCGGAGAACCCGGCGGAGCTCCGGGCCGAGATCGCCCGCCTGCGCGCCGAGCTGGGCACGTACCGCACGGCACTCTCCCGCCCGTTCCCGGTGGCGATGCTGCACTGGCCGCAGGAGGAGCTGCGCGAGCTGCTGACGGCGTACCCGGGACTGACGACGGACTACCCGACGCACGAGGCGCACCTGAACGCGATCGAGTCGGCCCTGCGGGACCTGTCGTCGACGGGCACCCGGAACCTGGGCATCGTGCGGGGCACGGTCCCGTCGTACGAGGCGTTCGCCGCATCGGAATCAGCGTCCCCCGCCGACCCGGACCTCCTCCCCCAGTACGCCACCACCCTGGCAGCCCGAGGCCGAGCCACCACCTGGCCCCCGGCCCGCAACGCCCCGTGCTGGTGCGGCTCGAACACCCAATACCGCGACTGCCACGGCACTCCGGACCTTCGATGAACCCTCCGCGCCGCTGGACGCAACGCCATGGGCACCACTGAGCCTCACGGCGAGGCACCGGGTGGGGCAGCCGTCCGGCACAATGCGCGGGTGCCCCACCCCATCCCTTCCTCCGCCGCCGTTTCGGCCCGCATGAGCCGCCAGGGCTCACGCGACACGGCCGCCGAGATCGCCGTACGCAAACTCCTCCACGCCGCCGGTCTGCGCTACCGCGTGAACGTGCCGGTCCCGGGGATGCCCCGCCGCACGATCGACATCGCCTTCAGCCGCGCCAAGATCGCAGTCTTCCTGGACGGCTGCTTCTGGCACGGCTGCCCGCAGCACGCGACGCATCCGAAGGCCAACGCCGACTGGTGGCGAACCAAGCTGGACAAGAACATGACCCGCGACCGCGAAACAACGCAGCACCTCGAAGCACAGGGGTGGACGGTGCTGCGCTTCTGGGAGCACGAGAGCGCCGAAACCGTTGGCCGCGCAGTGGAGCAGGCACGGAGAGAAGCCACGTAGCCGAGCCGCCCCAATGATCAGACGAATGCAAACTCGGCGGTCACTGCCTTCTCTCCACCTGCCCGTGCCCCTTATAGCGCTCATGCGCGTGCGGGCATCACCTCACATTGCTGTGCCCCATCGAAGCGACAGCTCTTCACATCCCGACACTTGTTCACATCACCCCGTTGCCTCTGCGCGCCTGGTGGAATACGAACCCAGTTGCGCGGATTGCGCATAGGTAGGGGTGCGGCCCACCTGCGAACGAGGCCAGCTCCACGCCTCACCGGAGTTCGATTCGGCTACCCTTCCTGCGCCCCTTGTTCCAAGCATCCACGACGAGTCTGTAACAGGTACTGATCCGCGAACCAGTACCGCTGTTATGCATCCCACCACCGGACGCCTGGGCATGCACAGTGCCGATCCAGCCCGCAGCATGCCCAGCCTTGGCGATCTTCTCTGCCAGCAGAGCATCATCGTCGACCACATCACCATGGCGTCCGAGAAACTCGCTGACCCCGCTCAGGAGCACGCCATCCCATGTCGACCGGTCGCGGCCCCATGCCTTCTCCACCACCGTCAACGTACGGTCCAATGTCACCTGTCCGTGTTCCTGCGTGATACGCAGGACGCCAGACACCGCACCAATGGAGTTTGTCGAAGAGGCACCCAGCTCCAGGTTGTGCTGCTGAAGAACCGCATATGTGTCAACGAACAGTGGTACACCGGCTGTCAAACCGACCTTGAACTCGTCCAGCGCGCTCGGCTTGGACGATTCTCTGTTCTTGATCAGGAAAAGGATCGCCTCTTCCTGCTGACTCAGGCCGTGATGCACCTCAGCCATTATCTTCTCGATGCCTAGAAACTGACACGCGTAGTGGCGATGCATCCCATCGACGATGTACGTGTCACCGTTGGGCCGCCGAGAGACGACGATCGCCCCCATAGCCTCCTTGACAAGCCCCTTTGCGATGGCTTCGGCACGCCGTTTGTTCAGTGTGCGCTGAGCCTCCACATCAATCTTCAAGCTGTTTACAGCCAGCTCGACGCCGTACTCAACATCGTGATCCGGCAACTTGTAGTCGTACCGCTTCTTCGCCATGGGTCCCCTCCCATTAACCGCACACGCGCAGGCTCAGCACGGAACGCAGGCGTGCGTGCCTGCCAAAGTACGACTGGTCAGGTCACCGCGTCTACCTACTTCAACCGAGTCGCCGTGCACCAGCAGAACATGAGAGGCAAGGCATCCGGACGGGCACCTGGCCGTCCGACGCGGGCGACTGGCCCATCGGACATCCACCGGCGCTCCTCACCTCAACTCCTGCACATATGGGCCCGTTGCGAGGAAGGGCCAAGTTCTGATGGAAGGCCAGCGCAGCGCGACCATCGGTGGAGGCAAGCTCTCGCGTCCGACGACGCAGCCGGTGATGGACACAGGCTCCCCTAGCGGCGCTCTGGAGTCTCGGGCAGACCGAGGGAAGCCACTTCTACGATCCCCGTGGCCGCCATCGGTCAGATGTGCAAGCGACGTGGGGCTTGGCAATCACGTGCTGTGCAAGTGCACCGGCGTTAGCAGTAACACCCGCCAAACGCTGCAACCTCCAGCGCGCCCACCTGCACAGGCGTGCACAACGAGATTCGCGACCGGGTACACGTCACGCCCAAGCGCACCGCTATGTGGTGTCGGGGGCACGCGTTCGACGCATCTCAAGCCTCCGCAAGCTGCCGCCGAAGGGAAAATTCGACGCATTGGAACGGACATCCCGAACGCGCACGATCAGCCAACCAGTCGAGTTGGCCATCACGAAGGGGTTCGATGTCCGTCCAAGCGTGCCGTGCCGGGGCTATAAGGGTCTCGGGAGAAGAGGCCGGACAGCCATCTATGTGGCGGCCATCGACGGGCGCAGCTACAAGAGCTTCGAGGTACTGCGCTGCAGGCCGTACCTTTTCCAGCGGGGCGCAACCGGTAGCCCTTGCAGAGCGATTGAGTGCTGCGACTCTTCGGAGGCGACCATGGCGGTGGCAGCCCCAGAAGTTGCTGCACCATCCCTCGGATCCCTGGAAACAAAGGGCGCCGCCAATCCTAGGATGGATCGGTGAAGAGGCAGCTGGGGAGACCTCTTACTGCGCATCTGTTGTTTCCGATCAGGAGCGCCAAACCTTAATGAACTGGCCAGGGAAGCAAAGATCCGAGAGTGACGGCGTACGCTCACCGATCCGATCACGCAGTCGTTGAACCTCTCGCTACCCTTCGAAGACGAGGGCGTCAGGGACGATCATACAGCGCCTGAAGGCTCAGGCACTGGACCTCAGCGCCTCGACCGCACTCCTGGATCAGGCTTCGAGGAGCTTTGACGGACCACTACGGCATCCACTGGATCAAGTCCTTCTACAGCGGCGGCAGCGGGACCGAGTACGTCGAGGTGTCGGCTTTTTAGCGGGTGCGCTGCCGTGCGTGATTCGGAGGTGCCTGATAGGGCGCGTCTTGCCGTCCGGGACGAGGCCCGGGTCAGTTTCGGGCGGGCTGTGCGATGCGGCGGTCGAGGCGCTGAGGTTGAGCGTGGGGTGTCGTCCTCGCGGAGCAGCCGAGGGGGCTGCCGGGCTGATCGTGGTGACCAGTCCGGCAGCCCGGTCATTCGCGGTGCGGACGAGAAGTGGCTAGCGGTGGTGCTTGTTGAGGGTGGCCAGGAGGAGGTTGGGGTTCTTCATGGTGAAGAAGGCGGCGCTGGGGATGTAGACCGTCTTTCCGTGGATCGCCACCGACGTGGGGTTCGAGAGGCCGTCGCGTGCGGTGAGGACGATCTCGTGGGTGCCGTTGGGGCGTACCGCGGCGACCTCGCTGCTGTAGACCAGCGCGGCCAGGACCGTGTTGTCGCGCCCGGTGAACTCGAAGTCGTCGATCCCGCGCAGGCCCGTCGCCCTGGTCTCGATCGGGCCGGCCGTGCTGTCCTTCTTCACCGGGATGCGCAGCAGCAGGCCCTTGTCGACGTTGGACACCCACACCGCGCCGTGCCGCACCTTGACGCCGTTCGCACCCAGCGCCTCCGCCGGTGCGGTGGGGGGCTGGAGCTTGGTGCCCGTGGCCCACGCCGTCGGCTTGGCGCAGCCGCGGGAGCCGACCTTCGTCGGGGTGCGCCACACCGTACCGAGCACCGAGTCGGCCGCGTAGAGCACACCGTGCCGCTCGTCGAGCGCCAGGCCGTTGGGGAAGCCGGTCTTCGGCAGGCACGCGATCTGCCGGGCCGTGTGCGTCTTCGGGTTGACGCGCCACACGCCCGTCAGCTTGGTGCCGGTCGCGTAGTTGACGTACAGGGTCCCGTCCTGCGCCCGTGCGATGCCCGTCGCGACCGGGGCGCCGGTGACCGGGGCGTCCGGGCGCGTCACCGCGGGGAGTTCGGCGAGGATGCGCGGTTCCTGGTGCGGGGCGAGACGGGCGATCTGGCGGGCGAACGCGAACGTCACGTTGGCCGAACCGTCGGGCTCCAGCGCGATGCTCTCCGGCGTCTGCCCCGCGGCGAAGTCGAAGTGCTCGACGACCCGGGGGTCCGTCAGCGTCGGGACTTCGGCGGCGGTGGGAGCCGCCGCGAGCGCCGCGAGGGCGACGGCGGCCGTGGCGATACCGACCAGACGTGGGAAGCGGGGCATGGGGCTCCTCCGGCTCGCGCTCAGGGGGCAATCGGTGCGGGAGAGACTCGCGGGCCCAGAAGATCATGACGGGTCGTCACTTCCGTGGTGCCGGTCCCCGGTGGGACTAGAGATCGCCCGCGTGGCCGATATGGGGTGATCGATACGGCGCGGGTGGTCCAGGTCCAGTGGTCCGGGACGGGGAGGGCGGTCCAGGTCCGGTCGTCCCGGCCGGGCCGAGTGGTCCAGGTCCAGTGGTCCGGGACGGGGAGGGCGGCCAGGTCCAGTGCGGACCGGGTGGCCCGGGTCGGCCGTGCGCGCGCTCGCGTGGATGAGACCGGCGGGCGGGCCGGGCCGCCGTTCGCGCCCGCCCTGGGCGACACCGCGCGGGCGTGCCATGCCGGGCCGCCGCCCGGCATGGCCGCCGCCGCCCGTTGAACGTGCCGGGGCGTCCGTACGTACTTACCGGCAACTCCCCCATGGGCTGGGCGTGTGACCGGCGACAGGCGGTCGCACGCCCAGCGCGGGTGGGGTGGGGTG
>NZ_VBVX01000352.1 GCF_005981925.1 Streptomyces albidochromogenes | reverse complement strand
GGTGGTAGGTACACCACCGACCCGGGTGCCGGGCCCCATGACCTGGGCGGCCCGTACCGGCGAGACTGGGGGCGTGCCCGGCGGACGGGCCGACGGGGAGAGGCTGGACATTATGATCAAGACGAGAATACGCAGCGCGTTCCTGGCCGGAGCCCGGGGACTCGCCCTGACGGTCCTGTCGCTCACGGCGTCCGTCGCCCTGTTCTCGTTCACGCTCGTGTCCCTCGCGCTCATTCCGGTCGGGGTCGGCCTCCTCACCACCCCCGTCGTGCTGACCGTGCTGCGCGGGTACGCCGGCCGGCGCCGGCTGCTCGCGGGCGCCTGGTCCGGCGTACGCGTCCCCGCCCCCTACCGCCCGATGCCGGCCGACCCGCGCGGCGGCCTCGTCGGCCGGGTCGAGCGGTGCGTGCTGCTGCTGAAGGACCCGGCGACCTGGCGGGACCTGCTGTGGCTGCCGGTCGACATGACGGCGGGCTGCGTCATCGCGGTGCTGCCCGCCGCACTGTTCCTGTACCCGGTGGAGAGCCTGGTGCTGGTGGCGGGGCTGTGGCGGCTGTTCACCACGGACGGCGCGTACTGGTACGGGTTCGTCCCCGTGCACAGCCAGGCCACGGCCCTCCTCACGCTCCCCCTCGCTCTGGCGGTCTTCGCGGGCGCGCTGCGCTTCAACCCGGTCCTGCTGCGGGCCCACTCCACCCTCACCGGGTCGCTGCTCGGCCCCACCCACGAGATGGCGCTCGCCCGGCGCGTCGACCAGCTCACCGAAACGCGGCACGACGCCGTCGACGCCTCGGCCGCCGAACTGCGCCGTATCGAGCGGGACCTGCACGACGGGGCGCAGGCGAGGCTGGTCGCCATGGGCATGAACCTCGGCACCATCGAGGCGCTCGTGGAGAAGGACCCGGCCCAGGCGAAGAAGCTCCTCGCCATGGCCCGCGCGTCGTCCGCCGAGGCCCTGACCGAACTGCGTGACCTGGTGCGCGGCATCCACCCGCCGGTGCTCGCCGAGCGCGGACTCGGGGACGCGGTGCGGGCGTTGGCGCTGCGCCTGCCGGTCGAGACGGAGGTGACGGTGGACCTGCCGGGGCGTGCCGGGGCGCCGGTCGAGTCGGCGGCGTACTTCGCGGTCAGCGAGGTCCTCACCAACGCGGTCAAGCACGCGCGGGCCGACCGCGTCTTCGTCGACCTCCACCACGCCGACGGCATGCTGCGCGTGGGCGTGACCGACAACGGACGGGGCGGGGCGGCGGCCGGAAAAGGGTCGGGCCTGAGCGGCGTCGAACGCCGGCTCGGTACATTCGACGGCGTCCTGGCCGTCAGCAGCCCCGCGGGCGGCCCCACCGTGGTGACCATGGAGATCCCTTGCGCGTTGTCCTAGCCGAAGATCTCTTCCTGCTCCGCGACGGGCTGGTCCGGATGCTCGAAGCCTTCGACTTCGAGATCCTGGCCGCCGTGGAGACCGGTCCCGAACTCTCCCGCGCGCTGGCCGAGTTGCGTCCGGACGTCGCGGTGGTCGATGTCCGGCTGCCGCCCTCCCACACCGACGAGGGACTGCAGTGCGCGCTGGAGGCCCGCCGGGAGCGGCCGGGCCTGCCGGTGCTCGTCCTCTCCCAGCACGTGGAGCAGCTGTACGCGCGCGAGCTGCTGGCGGACGGCAACGGGGGCATCGGGTACCTGCTGAAGGACCGGGTGTTCGACGCGGAGCAGTTCGTCGACGCGGTACGCCGGGTGGCGGCGGGCGGCACGGCGATGGACCCGCAGGTGATCTCGCAACTCCTTTCGCGCCGCGCGCGGGACGAGCCGCTGGGCGGTCTCACGCCGCGTGAGCGCGAGGTGATGGAACTGATGGCCCAGGGCCGGTCGAACGCGGCCATCGCGAGCCGGATGGTCGTCACCGAGCGGGCGGTGGCCAAGCACACGTCGAACATCTTCGGCAAGCTCGGCCTGCCGGTCTGTGACGACGACAACCGCCGGGTCCTGGCGGTACTCGCGTACCTGGACCGGGGGCGGGACGGCCGCTGAGGCCGCGGCGGGTCTGCCATTCCCCACCGGGCGGGAGAACGGCAGACGTCCGGGGGCAGCCGGATCAGCGGTTCTTCCTGCGGCCCCACATGATGATCGCCCTTGCGCCCCCGGGGACGAAGACGGAGGCCGGCCCCGGGGCCTGTCCGCCGTAGCTCAGCCACTCGCCGCCTTCCTGCCCCACACCGAACCCGGGCCGGGGCCGGCCGGGGCCCTCGCGGCCCGCGGCCTCGCGCTCCCGCGGCCCCGCAGGCGCGTGAGGCCGCCCCGCGCCGCGTGACGCGGTGACGCGGCTAGGCCCCGAACCAGCCGGCGGCGTCCAGCCGCAGGCCGCCCGCCGGGACCATCTCCCGCAGGGCCGCCTCCAGTTCGTCCACCCGTCGCGCGCCGAGGCGCTCGACCCAGCCCGCCCGCAGCCGGTCGAAGATCGCGGCCGATCGCTGGAGTACGTCGATCCCTCGCGGCGTGAGCCCGACCAGCTTGCGTCGCCCGTCGTTCGGGTCGTCCCTCCGCTCGACGTACCCGAGCCGCTCCAGCCGCTCGACCGTCTTGCCCGCGGCCTGCTTGGAGACCCCCAGCCGCCGGCCCAGCTCCCCCGGCGTCACACCGTCCCGGCCGACCGCCTGGAGGGCGAAGCCGTACGCCGGGCGGACGTCGGGGTGGCCCTGTTCGGCCAGTTCGGCGTGCGACTCGTCGATGAACGACCGGAATCCGGCGAACAGCAGCAGCGGCAGCTCGTACCCCTCAGCCATTGCGCAACTCGTCAACGTGGTTTACCTTTTCGTCAATCACGTTGACGAGTTTACCTCCAAGGAGACGCCTTGACCGGCATCCGTAACGACTTCTTCCCCGACCACACCACCGAGACCGCCCCGGCCGCCGCCCGCCGTCCGATGGAGGCGACGGCGAATCGGCTGGGCTATCTGCCCGCGCCCGTGGGCCGCCTGGCCACCTCGCCGCACCTGCTCGACGGCTTCCTGAAGATCAGCGCGATCTTCGAGTCGTCAACCCTCGACCCCCTGGCCCGCGAAGTGGTGATCATGACGATCGCGACCCGCAACGGCTGTCACGTCTGCGTCGCGATGCACACGGCGAAGCTGACCGCGCTCGGCGCGGACGCCGCTGTGATCACGTCGCTGCGCGAGGGCCGGCCGCTGACCGACGAACGCCTGGAAGCGGTACGCCGGTTCACGCTCGACGTCGTCGCCACGGCGGGCGCGGTGCCCGACGACGCCCTGCGCCGCTTCCTCGACCACGGCCACACCTCGCAGAACGCCCTGGAGGTCGTCCTCGGCATCGGCGCCTACACCCTGTCCACCCTGGCCAACCGGATGACCGGCGCTCCTTTGGACGAGCAGCTCGCGGCGTTCGCCCCGCCGGAGTGACAGACCGGCACGGCAGGATGGCCCCATGACCACGTTCAACGAGGAAGTCGTCCCGGTCCTCCACGTCAAGGACGCCGGCGCCGCCGCCCACTGGTACGCCCGCCTCGGCTTCGGCCAGGAGTGGGAGCACCGGTTCGCACCGGGTTTCCCCGCCTTCGTGGAGGTGGCGCGCGGGTCCGTGCGGCTGTTCCTCTCGGAGCACGAGGGGGACGCCCGTCCCGGGACGCTGGTGTATCTGCGGGTGCGGGACGTGGACGCCGTGGCGGCGGAGTTCGGCGTACCGGTCGAGGAGCAGGTGTGGGCGCGGGAGACGGAGCTGCGGGACCCCGACGGCAACCGGATCCGGGTGGGCACGCCGGCCGGCTCCGCGTGAGACGCGGCGGTCGGCACCCGTACGTCGTGGTCCGCCCCTGTTTGGCCATGGAGTTACCTACGAACTGCGAGGAGGTTTGAACGAGCCGCGAACGGCTTCCGTATGGAACGGAGCGCTTCTCCCCTGCCGGGACCCCCCTTACCTTCACCCGGCAACGAAGCAGAGGAGTTCCATGCGACGCGCAACTAGAAAACGTTCCACGCTGGCGAACCGGGCGATTGCCGCATCGGCCGCTCTGATCCTGGGCGGGGGTGGACTGCTCGCGGTGAATGTCTACGCATCCGCAGGTGAAGGCTGGTCCAACCCTGAACCGGCTCAGTCCGGTCAGCTTCGGAGCACCGGCCAGCAGATGTCGACCATTGACTGCCCGGAGGTGGCGAACGACCTGCCCCAGGAAGTACCCGATGCGGCGCGCCAGGAAGTCGACCGGGAGCTGGCTGCCCTCGACTCCCAGATCACGGACGCCTACAAGCGATTCGCCGATTCGAAGGAGCAGATCGCCCAGGACCCGAATCTCGCGCAGAACGCCATCCTCGGACCGCTGAAAGACAAGCGGCTGGCGTCCATCGACCGGATCGCCGTCGCCTTCGACCGGGTGGCCGAACGTCCCCAGGGCCTCGAAGGACTGGCCCCCTGCGCGCTGCGCGCCGACGACAACGGAGGGGTCGGCGACGACGGGCAGGACGGCGGCGGCAACGGCGACGGCCAGGGCGACAACGCCGGCCAGGACGACGGCCAGGGAGGTGACCAGGGCGGCGACCAGGGTGCCGACCAGGGCGGTGACCAGGGCGACGGCAACGGTGACGGCGGCCAGGACGACGGCGGCCAGGGCGGCGACAACGGCAACGGCGGTCAGGCGGGCAACGGCCCCAACGCCGCCGACTTCGTCGACATCCAGTCCGTGCAGCCGAACGTCCAGCAGCCGCCCCAGCAGCGCGGCGCGTCCCGCGGCCAGTTCGTCACCGAGTGCGGCGAGAACGAGAACGGGAAGTTCAATCCCGACAACGTCATCGTCGCCCCGGGCGTGAGCAACGGCGCCCACCACATGCACGATTACGTCGGCAACCAGGCCAATGACGCCTTCGCCAGCGACGACGACCTGGCGCGCGGGCAGACCACCTGCCAGAACCAGGGCGACAAGTCGACGTACTACTGGCCCGTCCTGCGCCTGCAGAACGGTCAGAACGAGGCCGACGCCAATGCGGACGGCGGCGGCAAGGACAGCAACGTGGGCGAGATCCAGACGCCCACCGAGGTCGACCTGAAGTTCGTCGGAAGTCCCGTCAGCAAGGTCACCGCGATGCCCCGGTTCCTCCGGATCATCACCGGTGACGCCAAGGCGTTCACCAACGGCGACGCCAATGCCAACGCGTCCTGGAGCTGCACCGGGTTCGAGGACCGCCAGCTCAAGGACAAGTACCCGATCTGCCCCGAGGGCAGCCAGGTCGTCCGCACCTTCAAGTTCCAGAGCTGCTGGGACGGGCAGAACACCGACAGCGCCAACCACCGCACCCATGTGGCGTTCGCCCAGGAGAACGGTGCCTGCCCGAACGGATTCCGTGCCATTCCGCAGCTGGTGCAGCGGATCGTGTACGACGTCCCGCCCGGCCCGGGCTTCGCGGTCGACTCGTTCCCCGAGCAGCTCCACAAGCCGGGAACCGACCACGGTGACT
Organism: Streptomyces albidochromogenes; assembly: GCF_005981925.1. Lineage (GTDB taxonomy): Bacteria > Actinomycetota > Actinomycetes > Streptomycetales > Streptomycetaceae > Streptomyces > Streptomyces albidochromogenes. The sequence goes on along the minus strand of NZ_VBVX01000352.1, from coordinate 727 downwards.
TCATCAACGTCTTCAACAGCCGGCTGATGAAGAAGGTGGTGGCCTGTGTGAACGAGGGGCGCCGCTGCGCCTGATCACGCCGTACGAACCGCGCGGTAGACCCCCACACAGCAGTCCCGCCCAGGGCGGCCGTCCCCCACCGGCCGCCCTTTCCCCTGCGCGCGGTCAGCTGCCGTGGTGGCCGGAGTGCTCCTCCCCGTCGCCCTTGCCGCCGCTCTCCCCGGAGTGGTGCGAGGAGGTCTCCACCGTCCCGCCGAGCTGCCCGCGCAGTGCGGTGACCACCTTCCGGTCGCCCACCGCGACCCACTTCCTGCCGACCAGGTACGCCCCGCCGTAGTCCTTCGCCTCGTTGATCCACTCGCGCTGTCCGCGGTCGGTCGCGAAGGTGGCCAGCACGTAGCGGCCGTCGTCGGTCCTGCAGTTCGCCTGACGCAGTTCCTTGGCGTCCGTCTGGATGTTCGGCTCGCACTCGACCTTCGCGGCGAGCTGTTCCAGGCTGCCCTTCGCCGTCTCCGGCAGGGGCTTCTCTTCGTTCTCACCGGCTCCGCAGCCCGTGGTGAGCAGGGCCAGAACGGCTATGGCGGAGGCGGCGTTCGCTGTACGTCGGCGTTGGTTGCGCATCCGCCCATCGTGCCCCGTTGGGCCACACGGTGGGGTGGATACCAACACATCGCACACTCCGTTGCCGCGCCCCCGCCCCGTCGTTAACGTGCGCACGGGCCGGCCC
>NZ_VBVX01000351.1 GCF_005981925.1 Streptomyces albidochromogenes | reverse complement strand
AGGCTGAACCCGCGCCCAAGCCGAAGCCGAAGCCGCCCGCGCCCGCGCCGCCGGAACCCGAGGCGGCACCGCCGCCCGCGCCGAAGCCTCCCCCTCCGCCGCCGGCCGCCCCGGTGGTCTACCAGGTGAACACGCTGAAGTACGGCGCCTTCGGCGACCACACGGAGCCCGAGGTGCGGGTCGCCCGGAGCAGCTGGCTGTGGCAGCGCTACGGCATGTCGATCGGAGGGGTGCGCTACGGCAGCGGTGTGACGACGCACGCGAAGTCGTCCGTCACCATCGACCTCAACCGCGCCTGCACCACGTACGACGCGCTGGTCGGCATCGACGACATGACCATGGGCATCGGGTCCGCGCGCTTCTCCCTGTACGGAGACGGCGCCCTGCTGTGGCGGTCGGGCCTGGTGCGGGGCGACGACGGGGCGGTGGCGGTGCGGGCGGGGATCTCCGGCCGGAAGTCGATCCGGCTCGTGGTGGAACCGGAGCACCCGCACGAGTCGATGGTCCTGGCGGACTGGGCGCACTCGCGCATCAGCTGCGAGGGCTGAACCGGCCGCCGTGGCGGCGGCGCGGCGGGTGTCGGGCCGCGGGCCGGCGACTGTTGGGTCAGAGGGCCGGGCGCTGGGGGACTCCGCCGGCCACCGCGCGTTGGCGCGGGGCCGCCGTGCCCGTCCAGCAGGTTCCGCGGCGCGAGATCAGGCGGCGCAGCCACAGCTCCGTCGAGACCAGGTCGGCGAGGCCGTCCAGGGGGACCGGTTCACCCTCGGCCGCCGCGCGCAGGGCCTTGCGCACGACGCGGGCCTCGATCAGGCCGGCGTCGGCGAGCAGCGGTGCGTCGAACAGTGCGATCAGGTCGCCGATCGCGGCGCGCAGTCCGGCGCGGGCGGCCACCGCCGAGGAGGCGTGCGAGGTCGCGCCCCAGCCCGGCGGCAGGTCCCTGATCCCGGCCCCCGCGAGGACGGCGCGCAGGATCGCCGCGCGGGCGCCCGGCTGGACCCGCAGGGCCTCGGGGAGGGTGCGGGACGCCCGTACGACCTGGTTGTCGAGGAACGGGGCGTGCAGGCGCTGGCTCCGTACCTCCGCGGCCTGCTCGAAGACCCGGTGGTCGGCCGCCGCCCGCGCCAGGGCGGCGCGGGCCCGGGCCTCGCCCGGGCGCTGGACCGACGAGGGCCGGGTGATCGCCCCCTGGAGGCGAACCGATACTTCAGCCAGCGCCTCCCCCGTCAGCCAGCGTGCCGCGGGGCCCGGCCTGGTCCAGGAGAGTGCGGCGAGCGAGGCGTCGAGGGCCGTGACGGGGACGTTGCCGGCGCTCCGGGCGCCCGGCTCGTCGAACCGGCCGTCCATGAGCCGGGCCGCCGCCTCCTCGATGCCCACGCGGTACGGCGTACGGGCGAGGCGGCGGGCGGCGCGGTAGACGGTCAGCGGGACGAAGAGGGAGTGGGCGGAGGGGCCTTCGACCTTCGCGAGGGCGGCGACCGGTCGCAGCAGGTCACGCCGTCTGCGGTCCATCAACAGGTCGGCGAGGCGGGCCGGATGGGCGTCCAGGACCTGGCGCGCGCCGTGCCCCGTGAAGTGGTCGGCGCTGCCGGCCGCGAGGCGGCGGCGGTGGCGCTCGGCGGTGACCAGGGACGGCCCCGGTTCGTCGGTGAGGGGCCCGCTGTCCAGGTCGGCGTACGGCAGGGCTTCCGCTCCGGCGGCCACGACGACGTGGTGCAGCCGGGGGTTGGCGGCGATCGCGCCGGCCCGCTGCAACTCCGCCTCGCCGCCGGGGCCTTCGGCGGTCAGGTCGTTGAAGGTGACGGCGAGCAGCCGCTCCCCCGCGCCCGTGCCGTGGCCCAGGACCGTGCCGGGCACCCCCGGCAGGCCCGCCGCGAGGAGGGCCAGCGTCGCCGACGCGCTGCCGCCCGAGAGGTCCGCGCCGATGCCGGGGACGGGCGCGCCGCGGGCGGCGCGGCGGTCGGCGGGGCCCATGCCGGGGACGGGCCCCGGGTCGGGCGGCACGGTCTCGGGGGCGTGGCGCGGTGCGGTGAGTCTGGCCCGTACCGCTTCGACCAGCGCGTCGCGCACGCCGTCGACGGCGCGTTCCGCGTCGAGTTGGGGGGCGGCCACGGCGAGGGAGGCCACCGGTTCGTATCCGGTGATCTCGCGGGAACCCTCGCGCAGTACGAGCGCGTGGCCCGGCGGGATGCGCCGTACACCCGCGTACGGTGTGCCGTCGCGCAGCGCCTCCGGCACGTCGGGGCAGGCGAGCAGGGCGGCGAGGTGGCCGATGTCGAGCTGTGCCTCGATGAGGTCGGCGAGCGGGAGCGCGGCGGTGGCGTACGCGGTGCCATTGGCCCAGGGCGTGTAGAAGACCGGGCGGGCACCTGCCAGGTCACCGACCACGGTGACGCGGCGGCCGGCCTGGACGACGGCGGTGTAACTGCCGGACCACGCGGTCAGATGCCGCAGTGCGCCGCCGCGCGCCGCGAAGAGGCCGACGCGCAGTTCTTCGTCGGAAGCACCACAGCAGCCGAGGACGGCGATCCGGGTGAAGGGGTCCACGCTGACGACGCGGACTTCGTCGGGGCGCCAGTCGCCGACGGCCCACAGGGGGTCGGGGTCGCCCCACAGGAGCTGGGAGCCGACGGGGTGCACGGTGAGGGACTCGTCGTCGGAGGGATGGGACGAGGGCCGCGAGGAGGTGGGGCCGGCGCCGGCCGTGCCGGGCGCGCGGACCGCTCCCACTGTCCCGAAGCTGGCGGCGACACTGCTCCACCCCACCAACCACCGCATCGCGCCTCCACAGGCTGTGGACAACCAAACGCACGTACCGAAGCGGCATCGACGAATGCGAGAAGCGGCTTCGGGACCATGCTGCCACGACAACGGCACGCAGGAGGTGCTGTGGAAGGCGTACGGGCAAGTCAATGCGCCCGCCGCGTACAGGACTTCGGCCGGTTTGGGCGACAGGCGCCATTCAGCCATTCTGCGGTCGCGGCGGTACCCGGGGGCGCCTCGGGGGAACGCACAGTCCGGGAGGCGCTGTTCGCCTCCCGGACCGGTCCGCCGCCCGCGGGGATGAAGGCGGCGGTGTCCCCCAGCCCACTGGATCCAGTGCAGCGGGCCGACCCACGCGACTCCCATGGAACGGCTCCGGCCGTCGGCCCGACGAGAGCGCAGGGCGGGCGCACGGCCACACGCACGGAGCACGGGCGTGTCGCGGGCGTTCGTGTAACTACACGAATCTCGCCATACGGACCACCGCCCCTTAACGGTCGGGAGGCGGAGAACTACGCTGGGTTTACTGATGTTCTGAGCGGGCCGCATATTCCGGCTGGGCTGGCCGCGTGGTTGTGCGGGCGGTACGGCTGGAAATGTCCCCGCCGGACGGCTGTCTGTGTCGAGGGGTGGCGCATGTCCAGGGAGCAACGCGGGCCGAACGAAAAGCTCGGCACGGTTCTCGCCCTCGCGGGAATCAGCAATGCCGGCCTGGCGAGGCGGGTCAACGATCTCGGGTCGCAGCGCGGCCTGACACTGCGGTACGACAAGACGTCGGTGGCCCGGTGGGTGTCGAAGGGCATGGTGCCGCAGGGCGCCGCGCCCCACCTCATCGCCGCCGCCATCGGGGCCAAGCTCGGCCGGCCCGTGCCGCTGCACGAGATCGGGCTCGCGGACGCCGATCCGGCGCCGGAGGTGGGTCTGGCCTTCCCGCGCGACGTGTCGGCGGCCGTGCGGTCGGCGACCGAGCTGTACCGGCTCGATCTGGCCGGCCGGCGGGCGGGCAGCGGCGGCATCTGGCAGTCCCTGGCGGGGTCGTTCGCGGTCAGCGCGTACGCCACCCCCGCCTCCCGGTGGCTGATAACACCGGCCGACTCCTCGGTCGCGCGGGATTCCGCGGCCGACGAGTCGGCGGCCGACGCGACTCCGCTTCGGGTGGGGCACGCGGACGTGGCCAAGCTGCGCGAGGCGGCGGAGGACGCGCGGCGCTGGGACTCGAAGTACGGCGGCGGGGACTGGCGTTCGTCGATGGTGCCCGAGTGCTTACGGGTTGACGCGGCGCCGCTGCTGCTCGGCTCGTACAGCGACGACGTCGGCCGCTCGCTCTTCGGCGCCACCTCCGAACTGACGCGGCTGGCGGGGTGGATGGCCTTCGACACCGGGCAGCAGGAGGCCGCCCAGCGGTACTACATCCAGGCGCTGAGGCTGGCGCGCGCGGCGGCCGACGTGCCGCTGGGCGGGTACATCCTGGCGTCGATGTCGCTCCAGGCGACCTACCGCGGCTTCGCCGACGAGGGGGTCGACCTGGCGCAGGCGGCGCTGGAGCGCAACAGGGGGCTCGCCACCGCCCGGACCATGAGCTTCTTCCGGCTGGTGGAGGCGCGGGCGCACGCGAAGGCGGGCGACGCGCAGGCGGCGGGAGGCGCGCTGAAGGCGGCCGAGGGGTGGCTGGAGCGGGCCCGGGAGGGCGACGCCGATCCGTCCTGGCTGGGCTTCTACTCGTACGACCGGTTCGCGGCCGACGCGGCGGAGTGCTACCGCGACCTGAAGGCGCCGCGCCAGGTGCGGCGCTTCACCGAGCAGGCGCTGTCCCGGCCGACGGAGGAGTTCGTGCGCTCCCACGGGCTGCGGCTCGTGGTGTCGGCGGTCGCCGAGCTGGAGTCGGGGAACCTGGACGCGGCGTGCGCGGCGGGGACGCGGGCGGTGGAGGTGGCCGGGCGGATCTCGTCGGCGCGGACGACCGAGTACGTACGGGACCTGCTGCACCGGCTGGAGCCGTACGGCGACGAGCCCCGGGTCGCGGAGCTGCGGGAGCGGGCGCGGCCGCTGCTGGTGGCGCCGGCGTAGGGGTTCGCCGGCCGGGCCCCCTGCGCGGGCGGCAGGGGGCGGGGGCCCGCGGCCGGTGGTTTGAAGGCGTTGTCAGTGGGTCAGTGCATCATCGGGAGTCCGGGGGCGCTCCCCGGAGAGCACGGATCCGGACATGGCCGCGGTGGGAGGTGGAGCGATGCCGTACGACCGCTGTGACCGTTTCGACTGCGATGTGCTGGTGATCGGTGCGGGGATCGTCGGCCTCTCGGCGGCGTACGCCCTCACGCGCGCCGCCCCCGGCACCCGGGTGACGGTGCTGGAGAAGGAGCGGGGCCCCGCCCTGCACCAGACCGGGCGCAACAGCGGCGTGATCCACAGCGGCATCTACTATCGGCCCGGCTCGCTCAAGGCGCGGTACGCGGTGCGGGGCGCGGCGGAGATGGTCAAGTTCTGCGCCGAGCACGGCATCGCGCACGAGGTCACGGGCAAGCTGATCGTCGCGACGGAGCGGGAGGAGCTGCCCCGGCTGCACGCGCTGGTGCAGCGCGGGCGCGAGAACGGCATTCCGGTGCGGGAGCTCGGGGCCGCCCAGATCGCGGAGTACGAACCGGACGTGCGGGGCCTGGCGGCGATCCACGTGGGGACGACCGGCGTGTGCGACTACGGGGCGGTGGCGCGCCACCTCGCGGAGAGCCTCACCGCCGCCGGCGGGGAGATCCGGTACGGCGCGGAGGTGGCCGCCGTCGACCGGCGGCCCTGGGGCGTCGCGGTGCGCACGGCGGACGGGGCGGTGGTGCGGGCCCGGGTCCTGGTGAACTGCGCGGGGCTGCACTGCGACCGGGTGGCGCGGCTGGCGGGCGACGACCCGGGCATGCGGATCGTGCCGTTCCGGGGGGAGTACTTCGATCTCGCGCGGCCGGAGCTGGTGCGCGGCCTGGTCTATCCGGTGCCGGACCCGGCGTTCCCCTTCCTCGGGGTGCACCTCACCCGGGGCATCGACGGCGGCGTCCACGTCGGGCCGAACGCGGTGCCGGCGCTGGCCCGGGAGGGGTACGCCTGGTCGGCGGTCAGGCCGCGCGAGCTGGCCGGCACGCTCGCCTGGCCGGGGTCCTGGCGGATAGCCCGGCGGCACTGGCGGTACGGGGCGGGGGAGCTGCACCGCTCGCTGTCGAGGCGCGCGTTCGCCGACGCGGTGCGGCGACTGCTGCCGGACGTCGCGGAGGCGGACCTGCGGCCGGCCCCGGCGGGTGTGCGGGCGCAGGCGGTGCTGCGCGACGGGACGCTGGTCGACGACTTCCTGATCCGGGAGGCCCCTCGCACGATCCACGTACTGAACGCTCCTTCCCCCGCGGCCACGGCCTCACTCCCAATCGGCAGACAGGTGGCGCGGCGGGCGCTGGGGGTGCTGGCGGCGGCGGGGGTGTAG
>NZ_VBVX01000350.1 GCF_005981925.1 Streptomyces albidochromogenes | reverse complement strand
CCGGAGCTTCGGGGTCGGTGCCGTGCCGGGGCGTCTCCTCGGGTGCCGAACGTTCGGGCATCGCGTGTTGTTCGAGGGAGTTGAGTTCGACACCCTGCGGGGAGCGCCCCGCCACGTCCCCTCCGGCCACCGCGAGAAGCGCCCCGGCCTCACCTCCCACCCGCCGGTGCGAGTCGGTTGTACTCCTGGTTCACCGTCCCGCGTTCAGGCTGATCCCCGAACCGTTGTCCACAGGCTGTGGAAAAGATTCAGCTCTTGTAGTTCTCCACCTCGGAGGCCGGCCGCACCCGCGCCTCCCCCGGGTCCTCGCCGAACTCCGACTTCGCCCGGCGCTGGCGCAGCAGGTCCCAGCACTGGTCGAGCCGGACCTCGACGGCCCTGAGCCGCGCCCGCTCCGCGTCGTCGAGCCCCAGCTTGCGGGTGGAGCGCTCACGCAGTTCGCGTTCCTCGCCGACCAGACTGGTGATGTTGTCGAGAATCTCCTGGTTGGCGTCTTCCGTGTCGGCCATGGCGACTCGCCTCCGTCGGTCAGCGGCCCTCCACCCAGCCCAGCACACCTCCCCCGCCGCCGCAGCTCAGGCAGCGAGGTGCGCGCGGAGCGCCGCGTTGAAGGCGTCGGGCCGCTCCAGGTTCGGGAGGTGCGCCGCCCCCTCGACGACCGCCAGCACCGAGCCCGGGATCGCGGCGTGCATCGCCTGCGCGTCGGCGACGGGCGTGTACGCGTCGTCCCGCCCCACCACGACCAGCGTCGGCACCCGCACCCGCGTCAGCAGCTCGCGGTAGTCGGGCCGCCGCGCCCGCCCGCGCAGGGCCGCCGCCGCGCCGGCCGCCGGTGCGGCGGTCATCATGCGGTGCACCCGGGCCGACACCTCCGTGTTGTACGGGGCGACCATCTTGTCGCGCACCTCGTCGGCGTACCCCCGCATGCCCTCCGCGAGGAGCCGGTCGGCGAGGGCGTCGCGTGATCGCGCCCCGTCCGGCGTCTCGGCGGCGGGGGAGGTGTCGGCCAGGAGCAGGCCGGTGACGCGCTCGGGGAAGAGGCGGTAGCACTCCATCACGATCTGGCCGCCCATCGACAGCCCGCCGAACACCGCGCGCTCCACGCCGAGACGGTCGAGCAGGCCCGCGAGGTCCTCGGCGAAGGCGGAGAACGGGGTGACGCCGGGAACGACCTCGCTCTCGCCGTATCCGCGCAGGTCGGGGGCGATCACCCGGTGGGTGGGGGCGAAGGCGGCGATCTGCGGGGCCCACATCGTGCGGTCGAAGGGGTGGCCGTGGACGAGGACGAGCGGCGGGCCGGCGCCCTCGTCGGTGTAGCGGACGGTGATGCCGTTGACGTCTGCTGCGCGCGGTGCGGGGTCCATGCCCACGAGGCTAGGCGCGCCCAACTCCTCGGTGCAATAAGATCTTTGCTCTCGGTGCAATGCCGACGCCGAGTGCGAGGAGGAGCCGACATGGCGAGGGACTACCGGCAGGTGGCCGACCGCATCGCCGCCGACATCGCCGCAGGCCGCCTGCGCCCCGGCGACCGCCTGCCCACCCAGCGCGCCTTCGCCCGCCGGCACGGCATCGCCAACTCCACCGCGATCAGGGTGTACGGCGAACTGGTGCGGCGGGGCCTGGCGGTGGGCGAGGTCGGGCGCGGCACGTTCGTCCGGGCAGCGCCGCCGCCGCCCGGCCACGCGCTCGCGGAGGAACCGGCGGCACCGGACGGCCCGGCGGTCAACCTGGAGCTCAACTACCCCGTGGCGGCGGGCCAGTCGGAGCTCATGGCCCGGTCCCTCGCCGGCCTGCTGCGTCCCGACGTACTCGAATTGGCCACCCGCCCCGCCGCCGCCGACGGCACTCCGGCGGCGCGCGAGGCGGCCGGGTCGCTGCTGTCGAGGGGTGGCTGGCGCCCCGACCCGGCGCGGGTGCTCTTCGCGGGCAACGGCCGCCAGGCGATCGCCGCGGCCGTCGCCTCCTTCGTGCGCCCCGGGGGCCGGCTCGGCGTCGACGCGCTCACGTATCCCCTGGTCAAGGCGGTCGCGGAACGGCTCGGGGTGACGCTGGTGGCGATCGCGGCGGACGGCGACGGCCTGTGCCCCGACGCGCTGGGAACCGCACACCGCGGCGCGCCGCTCGGCGCGGTGTACGTCCAGCCGACCCTGCACAACCCGACGGCGGTGACGATGAGCGAGGAGCGCAGGGAGCGGCTGGCCGAGGTCTGCGCGCGGTCGGGCATCGGGGTGGTGGAGGACACCACGTGGGCCTTCCTCGCCCCCGACGCACCCGCCCCGATCGCGGCCCACGCGCCCGCCCGCACGGTCCTCGTCGACAGCCTGTCGAAGCGCCTCGCTCCCGGCCTGACGACGGGCTTCCTGGTCGCTCCCGCAAGCCACCGGGACCCGCTGGCCGACGCCCTGCGCTCGGGCGCCTGGACCGCCGGCCGCTTCAACCTGGAGGCCGCGACCCGGTGGATCACGGACGGCACGGTGGCCGCCGTCGCAGCCGCCAAGCGCCAGGACACGGCGGCCCGCCACCGTCTCGTCCGCAGCCGGCTCGACGGCTTCCGGGTCCGCACGGACCCGCGTGCGTACTTCTGCTGGTGGGAGCTGCCCGCGCCCTGGCGTACGGACACCTTCGTCGCGGCGGCGGCCGCGCGCGGTGTCGCGCTCACCCCGGGCCGCGCCTTCGCCGTGCCGCCGCTCGCCGCGCCGGACGCGGTGCGGATCGGCCTGGCGTCGCCGCCGTACGACGTCCTGTCGCACGCACTGGAGACGCTCGCGCGAGTGGCGCGGGAGGGCCCGCCGGGCGGTGCGTAGATCCACTTGCCGACCACCGCGCCCGGGTGTGCCCTGGTAGGGATGCGCGTACGCGCTGCGGAAGGAGTCTCGCGATGGCTGGACACGCGGCGATACCCGGCCGGTCACCCCGGCCGGCCGAACCGGCAGGACCGGGAACATCGGCAGGGCGGACCGGGCCGCGCCATGCCGCGACCGTACGACGCCGCCAGGTGATCGTGCCCGTCGTGCTGGGCCTGGTGTACGGCTACTACGCGGCTTTCCTCGCCCGTGACGCGGGCGCCGTGACCGGCTTGAACTTCGGCTTCGGCATGCTGTGCGCCGCCGTCTTCGCGGGTCTGTGCTTCCTCCTGGGGCGCACGCAGCGCGCGATGATCCCGCTGGTGCGCGCCGCCGCGTACGGAGCGCTCACCGGCGTCGCCGTCGGCTTCCTGCACAGCCTGGCCGACAACACCGTGCTCGACGCCACGATCATCGGGCTGGCGGTCGGCGCCGGGATGGCGGCCGCGACCTTCTACATCTTCTACACGCGGGAATGAGGCCGCCGTGAAGTTGTAGGACCAAAGAACGATTACTTCCGGCCCTCCGGGCGGTCAACACTGGGAAAGACGATCCGACGACCCCTCGGAGGGGCGGAAGACATGAGTGGACACCCCGGCCCGGAGCTCGCCATCGAAACGGCGGGCCTGGTCAAAGTGTTCGGAGACAACCGGGCCGTCGACGGCGTAGACCTGTCCGTGCCCGCCGGCACCGTGTACGGCGTGCTCGGGCCCAACGGCGCCGGCAAGACCACGGCCGTGAAGATGCTCGCCACGCTGCTGCGCCCCGACGGCGGCGAGGCGCACGTCTTCGGCAAGGACGTGGTGCGGGAAGCCGACGCGGTGCGCGGCCGGGTCAGCCTCACCGGGCAGTACGCGTCGGTCGACGAGGATCTGACCGGTACGGAGAACCTGGTGCTCCTCGGCCGCCTCCTCGGCCACTCCAAGGCGGCCGCGCGCACCAGGTCGGCCCAGCTGCTGGAGGCGTTCGGTCTCGCGGAGGCGGCCGAACGGCAGATCAAGAACTACTCGGGCGGCATGCGGCGCCGTATCGACATCGCCGCGAGCATCCTCAACACCCCCGACCTGCTGTTCCTCGACGAGCCGACGACGGGCCTCGACCCGCGCAGCCGCAATCAGGTGTGGGACATCGTGCGGGCGGTGGTGGCGCAGGGGACGACCGTGCTGCTCACCACGCAGTACCTGGACGAGGCCGACCAGCTGGCGTCGCGCATCGCCGTGATCGACCACGGCAAGGTCATCGCCGAGGGTACGAAGGGCGAGCTCAAGGCGTCGGTCGGCTCCGGCTCCATGCACGTGCGGCTGCGGGACCCGGCGCAACGGCCGGACGCGGAGCGGGTGCTGCGCGGGGTGCTGGACGTCACCGTGCAGCTGGACCCGGACCCCGTCGCCCTGACGGCGACGGTCAACGGGCACGCGAGCGACCTCGGGGCGGCGGAACAGGCGGCGCGGGCGCTGTCCGAGCTCGCCGCCTCGGGGATCACCGTGGACAACTTCGCGCTGGGGCAGCCGAGTCTGGACGAGGTCTTCCTGGCACTGACCGACCGGAACGCGCAGGACGCCCCCGGTGACGGGACGTCGGACAACGCCACGACAGGAGTGCCGGCATGAGCACCGTCGCGACCAAGGACAAGGGCCAGGGCCCCGACGAACTCACCTTCGAAGCCCCGAAGGCGGAGGACCTCGCCGCGCTGCTCGTCAACAGGGACCGGCCGCCGCGCCCCAGCGCGCTGTCGGCGTCGCTGACGTTCGGCTGGCGGGCCATGCTCAAGATCAAGCATGTGCCGGAACAGCTCTTCGACGTGACGGCGTTCCCGATCATGATGGTGCTGATGTACGCGTACCTCTTCGGCGGGGCGCTGGCCGGGTCGGTCTCGGAGTACATCCAGTTCCTGCTGCCCGGCATCCTGACCATGAGCATCGTGATGATCACGATGTACACGGGTGTGGCCGTCAACACGGACATCGCCAAGGGCGTCTTCGACCGCTTCCGCACGCTGCCGATCTGGCGGCCGGCGCCGATGGTCGGCTACCTGCTCGGCGACGTGATCCGCTACCTGATCGCGTCCGTGGTGATGCTGGCCGTCGGCATGGTGATCGGGTACCGCCCGGACGGCGGCGTGCTCGGCGTGCTCGCCGGGGTCGCGCTGCTGATGGTCTTCTCGTTCGCGTTCTCGTGGATCTGGACGATGTTCGGCCTGCTGCTGCGCACCGAGAAGTCGGTGATGGGCGTCAGCATGATGGTGATCTTCCCGCTGACATTCCTGAGCAACGTGTTCGTCGACCCGAGGACGATGCCGGGCTGGCTGCAGGCGTTCGTCAACAACAGCCCGGTGACGCATGTGGCGACGGCGGTGCGCGAACTGATGGCGGGCAACTGGCCGGCCGCCGACATCGCCTGGTCGCTCGGCTGGTCGGCCGTCCTGCTGACCGTGTTCGGCACGGTGACGATGCGGCTCTACAACCGCAAGTGACCCCCCGGCGCGTACGGGACCACGACGATCTGGTGCACGTCCTCGTAGACGACACGCCCAGGATCGGTGGACCGTACGCGCCGGCACTCGACCCCGTGGGCGGCCAGGATCTCCAGACAGCCGCCCACGCGGGCGATCAGCTCCACGGCGGTCGGCTTGAACCAGGCCGCCGCGCCCGGATTGACGCACGCGTCGTAGACGGTCGGGTCGACGGTGCTCGGGTCCGTGCAGACCGCGTCGTACCAGTCGTTGTTCGCACGCCGGAACCGCTCCTGCTCGGCGCTCAGCCGCCCGTCGCGCGCGAGGCCGTTGACGAGCCCGAAGACGCCGGGGAAGTTGCCCCGCGCCCGGGGGACGGTGCCCTGGAACCGCACGTACGCGGTCGGATCGGTAGCCATCACGGCATCGTAGGCACCGGATCCGGGCGGAGCGGCGGGTACTTCGCGTGGTGGAGTGCCCAGGCTGCTTCCTGGCGGCAGCGGCCGCACTGGGTCTCGTCGCCGACGGGGCGGAAGACGTGTTCGGAGCCGGGGCCCTCACAGGTGATGAGTGGCCTCACCACGCGGTCCGTGGGCGGCGGGCCGTCGGGTGTCCGGGGTACGAGCGACCGCTGCTGCGGCATCTTCACCGTCAGGCGGTGCCGCAGGAAGCCCACGGCGGAGCGCACGCCGTTCGGTGGCAGCGCGCTGGTCAGCGCGTACCGCAGGTCGGCCGGGGTGATGCCTCTGCGCAGCCAGTCGGCCGCGATGGCGGAGAGCGTACGGGCCTCGCTCACCCCCAGGTGCAGTTCGCGGCGCGACTGCCGCAGGGACAGCAACACGTCCTCGGCGACGGCCCGTTCCGGGTCGTCCGGGTCCGAGGCCAGGTCCGGGTCCGGGTCCGGGTCGTCCGGGGGGTCGGGGGG
>NZ_VBVX01000034.1 GCF_005981925.1 Streptomyces albidochromogenes | reverse complement strand
GTCCGGGACGATCGGGTGGCGGTTCTCGAACCACTCCTCGTACGCCTCGTCCCAGGCGGCGCGGGCCTCCAAGTAGGCGTCGTTGTCGGGGTAGGACGACTTGTGCGGGTACTCCGGCTCGGAGTCGTACCAGCTGTAGGGGTCGGCCTCGATCCGCAGGGGCCGCGGGTGCCGCAGATCGGTGAGCACGTTCTCGAACAGCGGGCGCAGGCGCGCGAACAGGTCCGGCAGGACGGACTCCAGTGCGCGGTGCTCTTCGGGGTGGACGTTGTTGACGTACGAGCGGAAGGCGACGGCTCCGTCGGCGCTGACGTCGACGTCCGTGGGCAGCCACTGGAACCGCTCAGAGAACTCGTACTTCGCGTAGTGCTTCGTCGGGTTCTGCCACGCCTGCTCGGGACCTCCGCTCGCCTCCCTCACCAGACAGAACAGGGAGGGATGGACGAGGTCCAGCACCTGGCCGTCGCAGCCTGGGTGCCAGTCCCGCTCCGTTTCCGGGACCTCTTCCAGGACCCGGACCGCCTCGCGCAGCCGGGTCCTGAGCTCCTCGTCGACGAGGATGTCAGACTGCCAGACACCGTCGACCGCGGAGACTTCGACGCCGGTGCGCGCGTCCCGCAAGGCGGCGTAGTGCTCCAGCTCGGCGAGGACGTAGCGCACCTGAGCCTCGGTCATGCCCTGCGCCATCGCCTCCTGCGTCCACCGGGCGGTGACGTCGGCGTCGTTCATCTTGTCGAACCACGCGGGCTTGGCGCGCAGGTGCGAACTGCACTGCATCATCTGCAGCTCCCGCAACGTCCGGGGCGTCGTGAACGCCGGGGAACGGGTGCTCTGGAAGGGAAGCGGAAAGGCGGACAGGCCGGTCACTACTGATGATCCTCACGGTCGGTGTGCGGTGCCGGGAAGGATAGCCCGGGGCGCTGACACCCCCGCGGCGGCCCCGGGGCCTCCCCTCACGGCGCGGGGCTGAGGGTGGCCACGGGCGATCCGGGGCCTGGAGGGCGAGGACCTCCACGCCGAAGTCAGCAGGGCTGTACTGCCGTTCGCCCGCAACGCCTGGCCCGGACTCCAGCACCCGGAGTGGGAAGCGTCCAGCTTCGACCACGACCACTACCTGAAGATGTGGGCCCTGTCCGAACCGGAGATCGAGCCGACTTCCTCTTGCTCGACGAGGCACAGGACACCAACCCGGTCCTCGGACGGATCATCGCCGCCTAACGCGCCCACGCCCAGTTGGTCATGGTCGGCGACTCCGCCGAGGCCATCTACGGATGGCGCGGCGCCCGCGACATCATGACCGGCTTCGACGGGCGCCCTGTCCCTGTCACAGTCCTGCCGCTTCGGCCCCCGCCTCGCTGCTTAAGCCAACCGGTGGCTGACGATCGGCAACGCCCACCCCCGCTACCGCGGCCAGGGATACGTCGACTTGGGCACGCACGTCGCGGTCGACCGTGTGCGGCAGCGGGTCTGGAGCCCAAGGGTCGGCCGCGGTGGTTTCGCGGAACCAGGAGTCGATGGCCGCGGGGTCGAGCAGAGCGTCGCCTCGGTGTTGCCGGCGCATCCCGGTGACAGAGCGGCGCAAGACCCGATGGCGGGGTCGGGGTGGCTTGCCCCGAAGGTCGGAGCGCGCCGTAGCAGCAGAGGCAGGCCACCAGCGAGGATGGCCGTCATGACCACGGACCAGACCCTCCGTCCCCTGCGGCCGACGCACTCAGCACCTGCGGTGTTCGGTGCGGGAGCGGCCATCGGCGTTCTGGGCGGGATGATCGGGCTGGGCGGTGCCGAATTCCGCCTGCCACTGCTGATCAGCCTCTTTGGATTCACCGCGCTCTCGGCCATCATCCTGAACAAGGCGATGAGCCTGGTCGTGGTCCTGGTCGCGCTGCCCGCCCGGCTAACCGCAGTCCCGGCCGCCGAGGTCGCCGCCCGCTGGCCCGTCGCGATCAACCTGCTGGCCGGCAGCCTCCTCGGCGCCTGGGCCGGCGCGTCCTGGGCGGTCCGCATGCGCAGCACCACCCTCTACAAGGTGCTGGCGGCCCTGATGGTCCTTATGGCTGCCGCGCTCGTGGTCACCCACACCACCACCCTGAATACCCTCGCGCTGCCGCTTTGGGCCCAGATCCCCGCCGGAGTCGCAGCCGGGTTCGGCATCGGTGTGGTTGCCGCGATCATGGGCGTGGCCGGCGGCGAGCTGCTGATCCCGACGATCGTGCTGCTGTTCGGCGAGGCCATCAAGACCGCCGGAAGTCTCTCCCTGCTGGTATCCCTGCCGACCATGCTGGTCGCGCTCGCCCGCTACAGCCGCGACGGCAGCTTCGCCGTCCTCAGCGCCAACCTCCGCTTTACGGCGGTCATGGCCGCCGGCTCCATCACTGGGGCAGTACTGGGCGGAGTGCTTCTCGGCGTGTTCCCGGACCTGGTGCTCATCCCCGCGCTGGCCGTAATCCTGTTCGTCTCAGCAGTCAAGCTCGCCCGTCACACCTGAGCAGCCGGGTGCCTCCCGATTCTCAGGTTCTCGCTTACGTGGAGCAAGCACGCTGAGCGACGGCTGACGCTCGCCTCGGCCTCCGGGAGGTTGCATTAACTGGAGATGTTCGGTGCGCGGAATGGGCGAGACAAGCGAGACGTGGGTCCTGGAAGTCTGGAGGTAGTGAAGCGGCCGGGGCGGAGTAAGGTCTTTGCCGGGTCGACCGGGGCCCGGCGGTTCCCATGCGGGTGGACACGGGTGGTGGACACTCCCGGTGGGGACGCTCCCCTTATCACGTTGGACCACACCGCATCGAGGATCGGCCATGACTCCGCATTCCCTGGCGTTCTACGTGGACTTCGTCACCACCGGCACCTTGCTCGGCGTGGGCCCCGCGGATTCTCCCGGCCACGTCACCAAGGCCCTTGGGTCGGACTTCGCCGAGAACACCTTCGGCGACCGCAGCATGTGCCGTGACTACGGCCTCGCCGAGTTCTACTGGGACCGCGCTTCCGCCGACCATCCCTGGTCGGGCCACCACTGCACCCTGCAGGTGCACCGGCTCGCGTACCGGGACCGCACCCTCGTCAACGACGCGCTTCGTGCCCGGTACGGGCGGTTCACTCCCAGGCTTCGGTTCGAAAAGCTCCAACGCCTATTGGTGCGGCGCGGCGTCACCCTGTTGGAGATCCCGGAAGTCCCGGTGAATGCCCCGCATTTCCGTACTTTCTGGCAGCCCGATTCCCATGTGGCCGTCTCCGTCATAGGCACCTACGGCGAGTACAGCACGCCGGACAATCTGCGGGTCGGCGACGTTTACAGCATCCAGGCCCCGATGGCCGCCGGGGAAGTGGAGTGGCGGCGAGCGCGGGTCGGGTAGCACCGAGGCCGGGCGGGGGGCTTGCCAATTTCGCGCAACTTCCTGGACCCCTGTCCAATGGCACAGCTTGAGTCACGACAGCAGGACTCGCTTTCGGTGAAGTTCGAAGCCGGCCCGGCCGAACACCTGGCGCTTCAGCATCTTGATCCGATTGACGTGTCCTTCGACGGCGCCGGAGCTCCAGGGCAGCGTGAGGCCGGCAATCACCGCGTCGCGGTCACGGTCGATGCCCGCACCGAAGGTGTGGAGGCTGGGGGAGGTCGTCTCGCCGGACGGCGTCGAGCCACTGCGGCAGTCGTTCGCCTTGGCGCTCGGTGAGCATCTGGCCGAAGGAGCGGACGTGGCCGGTGACAGCATCGAGTGCGGGGGAGTGGGCCAGAACGGCTTTGATTCGAAGGTGCTCCGTCTCGGGGAGGGACTCCGGACGGCGCACGATCCATCCGGCGACGGCGCGGGGTGACGGTGGGCGAGCTGTGACGGGGCTCGGTGACAGGTGCTTCTCCCGGAAGTAGGCGCGGACCCGCTGGTAGCTGCCCTGGATGGTGGGGTGGGTCCCTGGCGGAGAACTGGGCCCAATGGGCCGGGATAATGTGGAGTTTGAGGGCGTTCGTGCCGCTCTCAGGTCGGCGCTGCTGGCAGTCCGGATTGCAAGCCAGTCATGCGGTGCAGGTGGACCGTGAGAGTGGTGAGGTGCGGGTCAGGCTCCTAGTGTGACCGCCCGGACGACACGCCGCCCGGCTGGCCGGCCCCCGGTGCCTCGCTGACTCGGCCGATCCGCTGGGAGCTGATCGAGCAGCAGTACGACCAGATGGTCAAGTACGCCACCGTGCTCCGCCTCGCGACGGCGGAGGCCGATCAGGTGCTGCGGCGCTTCACCCGCGGCGGCCCTAAGCACCCCACCTGCCAGGCCCTCGAAGAACTCGGCCGCGCCGTGCGCATCATCTTCGCCCGCGACTACCTGGCGAGCCCCGGCCTGCGCCGAGAGATCCACGGTGGGCTCCAGGTCGTCGAGTACTGGAACTCGGCAACACCGTGCTGCACTACGGCAGCACAGTACCCTCCACATTGCGGGGGCGGCGCCGATCGCACCGGCGGTGCCGGATGTCGATAGGGGTGAGCTGCAGGACTGCCGTGGCGATCGCCTGCAAATGCACTGCCCGAGTCGGGTTCCTGGAACCAGGTCACCGCATCGAGGTGGCACGTTGCCGGATGCGCCCGGTACGGTCCGCAGCCTCCGGGGGCGTGCAGCAAGGATTTTCAGCTCCGTTGCGGCCAACGCCGCGCCGAGTCCAAGCTCGGCGGCTGGCTCTGGAAGGCTGACCAGGGCCAGTGCGTCGGCTTTCTGTGCTCCGCGTCACGTTGCCGCAGTGCGGCCCTCGCACATCTCATATGCCTCTTCCAGATGCTTCCCGGGCTTCCTGTACGGCCACGCTTCACAGAGCAGGCCCGCGAACGCCGACGCCGCGCCCGTGAGCTCCACGCGGGAGAAGACGGTCAGGGCGCGCCGCCACGGCGGATCGACCGGGAGTACCACGCAGTCCTCGCCCACCGCACCGCGCACGACGTGCGATGGCGCCGTGGCGACGCCGACGCCGGCCGCCGCCATGCGCACCGCCGTGGAGGTGTGCTCGGTTCGTACCGCTGTGCGCGGTACGAACCCTTCCCTGGCACACGCCCAGTCGAGAAACCGCTGCCCGTCGATCACCGCCTCCATCGCGCACCGCACCCAGGTGCGGTCGGCCAGCTCCGCCAGGTGCACCGAACCACGCCCCGCGAGAGGGTCGTCGAAGGCTGCGACCAGCACGATCTCCTCCTCGCCCACCGGCACGACCGGGCCCTGCCACGAGCGCGCCGGGGCCGGCCCGACCGCCAGGTCGGCCACCCCCCGCTCCAGTTGCTCCTCCAGCGCCTCGGTCGTCGCGTACTCGTGCAGCACGAGGGCCACGCCCGGGTGCGCGCGGCGCCACCGGGCGAAGACGTCGGGCAGAATGCCCACGGCCACGGAGTGCACGGTCGCAATGTGTATTTCGCCGCCCTCCGCCCCGGCGGCTGCCCTGGCGGCCCGCCGGGCCTGGCCGGCGCTGTGCACGGCGAGTTCGGCATGCGGGAGGAAGGCACGGCCCATCGCGGTCAGCCGCACGCCGCGCGGCATGCGCTCCAGCAGCGCGCCACCGACGGACTTCTCCAGTGCCTTGATCTGGTGCGAGAGGGCGGGCTGTGTGACATGCAGCAGCTCGGCCGCTCGGGTGAAGGACGCCTCCTCGACGACCGTGACGAAGTACTCCATCTGCCGCAGACTCATCCCGTTCTCTCCCCGTAAACCCATAAACGCTGTGCATCGATGTCAGAGAAACATTGCCTTGGACCTATGGCAAGGGTGACCGCATGGTTGTGCTCATGACGGACAATCATGAAATCGATGTCATCGTGATCGGTGGGGGCACTGGCGGTTACAGCACTGCCCTGCGCGCCGCGTCCCTCGGCCGGAAAGTCGTCCTGGTGGAGCGCGGCAAGGTGGGCGGTACATGCCTGCACCGGGGCTGCATCCCCAGCAAGGCGATGCTGCACGCCGCCGAACTCGTCGACGGAATAGCCGAGGCGCGAGAGCGGTGGGGCGTCAAGGCGACCCTTGAATCGGTGGACTGGCCGGCGCTCGTAGCCACCAGGGACGACATCGTGTCCCGCAACCACAAGGGCGTCGAAGGACACCTTTCGCACGCCGGCGTCCAAGTGGTGCGCGACAGTGCGCAGCTGACCGGGCCAAGGAGCGTACGAGTGGCAAGCGGCGCCGCCTTTACTGCGCGCTGCGGCATCGTCCTGGCGACGGGCTCCCGGCCTCGTACGCTGCCGGGGCTGCCCCCGGACGGGAACCGCGTCGTCACCAGCGACGACGCCCTGTTCGCGGCCGGACTGCCGGCCTCCGTCCTGGTGCTCGGCGGTGGCGCGATCGGCGTCGAGTACGCCTCGTTCCACCGATCCATGGGCGCCGAGGTCACCCTCGTCGAGGCAGCGGACCGGCTCCTACCGCTCGAAGACGTGGACGTGTCACGCCACTTGGCGCGCGGCTTGAAGAAGCGCGGCATCGACGTGCAGGTGGGCGCACGGCTGCTGGACGCGACGGTGCTCGACGGTGGAGTCCGGGCGCAGGTCCGCACCTC
Source organism: Streptomyces albidochromogenes (assembly GCF_005981925.1). Classification (GTDB taxonomy): domain Bacteria; phylum Actinomycetota; class Actinomycetes; order Streptomycetales; family Streptomycetaceae; genus Streptomyces; species Streptomyces albidochromogenes. The sequence goes on along the minus strand of NZ_VBVX01000034.1, from coordinate 28,400 downwards.
ACGCGGTGAGACCCGCACGGTCGAGGTCGCGCGGCTGCTGGTCGCCGTAGGTCGCGCGCCCGTGACCGACGGGCTCGGTCTGGCCGCGGCCGGGCTGACTACCGACGGGCGTGGCTTTGTCGCGCCCGCCGACTGGTCCCGGCTTGAGACATCCGTGCCGGGCATATATGTGGTCGGTGACCTGCTGCCGCCGCCCTCACCCGGCCTGGCCCACGCCTCCTTCGCCGAGGGCCTGTTGGTGGCCGAGACTCTGGCGGGCCTGCCCTCGCCGCCGTTGGACTACGCGGCGGTCCCAAGGGTCACGTACTCCTCGCCGCAGACCGCGTCGGTCGGTCTGACCGAGGCCGAGGCACGGGAACGCGACCACGACGTGATGGTCAACACCATGCCCCTGACCGCAGTGGCCAAGGGCATGGTGCACGGCCAAGGCGGCATGGTGAAGGTGGTCGCCGCGCGTGGCGGGCCGGTGCTCGGTGTCCACCTCGTGGGACCGAATGTCTCCGAGATGATCGCCGAGAGTCAGCTGATCGTCGGCTGGGACGCCGACCCCTCCGACGTCGCCCGCCACATCCACGCCCACCCAACGCTCTCCGAGGCCATCGGTGAAACCTTCCTCACCCTCGCCGGGCGCGCCCTGCACCAGCAGTAGTTGCAGGGTCGCGGGGCGCGGTCAGGGCCGGAAGGACAGGCAGTCTCGGACTCGGTGGCGATGCCGCGAGCGACGAGGCGCTGTTTCGATCGGTGTTCCTCAGTGGTCGCGGCCGACGAACCGTGGCTGGTACGCACCGGCCCGCGCAAGCGCAGGCCGGTAGCCATGTGCGGCCTCGCCGCTGGGCGGTTGTCCGCTGCCCGGGAACCTTGGGACTTCTCAGCGATTCCGTACAACCCCCAGGCTCCTCCAGCGGTCTTCCGTACGCCGCAGGCTCATCCACACCACCACCTGCTCGATCTGCTGCTCATCTCGGTGCCGCCGGTGTGGTTCGACCGGCCTGAGACCGTGGCCCCGGCCTGGTACAGGGCGCACACCCATCCGGTGGCGGCGAGGCGCTGCGCCTGTTCCACGAGGACTTGGCGAACGACTGGACGCTGGCGCTGGGCCGCCGCCGAGGTCGGCGTGTCACGAACGACGCTGGCCGAGTCCTTTCGCAATGCCGTCGGTGTCCCTGCGATGACCTACCTGACCGAGTGGCGCCTGGCCCTGGCCGCCGACCTGCTGGCGCCAATCCGACGCCACACTGAACACCGTCACCCGGCCGGGCGGCGTTGATGGCGCCGGAGCCGGATCGCGCACAGCTAGTGCTGTGACCATGAACGTTCACCGGGTCTGGCCGCGATGTCTCGATCAGCTGGACGGGTGGACAACCTGGCCTGTCCGGCGATTGAGTCCTCCTCAGGTCTACCCAGCGGGCGCGCCTTCCTCCGCAGGGGGGAGACGGTCCGCCGTAGCGGTTGACGCGCGGCTGCCGTGTCCAGGACCAGCATGTACGTCATGACCACAGCGCCCGCTCCTCTCCCCGTCTCCGCGCCCGCGCCCGTCTGGGCTCGTCGCGCCGCCCACGCCATCGCTCTGTGCGCAGTTCCGTCCGGCCTGTGGCGCATTGCCATGGCATCCGGTGTCTATGTGGGCTACAGCGATCAGGTGCTGCGCGACGTCTTCGACATACCGGGCTGGGGCATCGCATACGTCGTCGGCCTCTCCGTCCTGGCCGAGCTGGCCGCTCTGTTTCCGCTGTTGCTCGTCAGCGACCGGTGGCGGCCGCTGCGCCCCCGGGCCCTGGCCGCACTGGCCTGGACCGCCTCGGGGGTCCTGGTCCTGGTGGCACTGTGGCAACTCGTGGTCGCTTTCACCGTCGAGAGTCAGACGTACATGTCGAGTGGTACGGCACAGACCGTATGGGGCTTCGTCTTCGCCCCGCTGTTCGCCATCCCGGCCCTGATGACCGCGGTGACCTGGTCGTACGCAAAGCGGCACCGGGCACGGGGACAGGCATAGCCCTACCCCGAGGACACCTTCCGCCGCTTCACGACCGGACAAGCGTGCCCGATGGCTGGGCTGCTCGTGCTGTGACCGCATGGGTTCGCCGGGCTGGTCACGCTGGGGCAGCCAGGGGGCGTCCGCCCCAGCGGATGCCCTCACGGGTGGCGGCCGACTCGACGACGAAGTGGTCCTCGTCGTCAGGACTGAGTTGGCGGGGACGGCCTCCCGCCCACCGAGGGTCCAGAGCGGCCAGGCCGATCTCGTTGAAGCGATGGATGACGTCGCGCACCATGTCTTCGTCGGCCTGCATGTATTGGCGATGACCGGTACACGGGTTCCCGCCGGCCGAGGCCAGCAGCATCATCGCGCGCCGATACCGCACCGAGCTGGTGCTGCCCCGCCGCACGATCTCCTGCAGCCGCTGCCTCTCCGATCGGTCGACCTCCGGACTTTGACCAGCTCTGCCACCACGCCTCCATGCATGGGGTCGGCCTTCATACCCATCCAACCGGTCCAGGCCCCCAGACGAGCCGAAACCCGGCGAACCTATCCGGCCACAGCACTAGGGTGATCGCTGGGCGGCCACGTCCCGGCCGTGGCTCGCGGCGTGGTGCGGCGGCTCTTGAGCGGCGGTGCCGTAGGCCGCCGGCAGCCGGGACGGAAGACCACGGCTGCCCGTACGCCCGGACGGTGCGTCAGACCAAGGTGAGCCGGTCAACCAGCAGCTCCACCCTCCGCTCGGCTTCCGCCGGCGGCAGCCGTCCCGCCCGGGTCAAGGTGGCCAGCCCGTGCAGGGCCGCCCAGAACACCTCGGTGAACAGGCCCGGGTGGACGCCGTCCCCGGCGACCTCGCCGAGGCTTTCCAGCAGGGCGGCGAAGCCGTCCTTCAGCGGCTCCGGGGTGTCGTCGACCGCGAAGGCCAGACCGCCGTCGAGCTGGAACATGGCGTCGTAGACCGCTGGGTTGCGCTCGGCGAAGTCGAGGTAGGTGCGGGCGAGAGCGGTGACCCGGGCGCGGGGGCCGTTTGCGGCGGAGGTCGCGGCCCGCAGCGCCGCGGCCATCTCGGCGGCACCCTCCAGGGCGACGGCGCCGATGATCTCGCGCTTGCCGCGGAAATGGCTGTAGAGGACGGGCTGGCTGTATTCGATGCGCTCGGCAAGCCGGCGGGTGGTGACCGCGTCCCAGCCCTGCTGCTCGGCGAGTTCGCGGGCCGTCGCCACGATGAGGCGCTCGCGTGCCGCCCGTTCGCGTTCCTTGCGTTCCTGTACCGACATGACCCGAGCCTAGCACCGCTAGACAACTGAGCAGTAGTAGTACTAGCGTTGCCTCATCAGCTAGCGACGCTAGAACGCAGGAGGGGTCATCATGCTCGACGCACTCAAGGTCGTCACCATCGTGGTCGTCGGAGTGATGGTGGGGGTGGAGTTCTCCGTCGCCTTCGTCATCAACCGGATCCTCGACGCACTCCCCGGCGACAACGGCCAGCTCGGCCGCGCCCATGGAGGCCGGATGCTCGGCGCCGTGATGCCGGTCTGGTACATCGGCTCGCTCGCCCTCGCCGCGGTCTGGGCCATCGCCGGATGGCACGACCACGGCTCCGGCCTCGTCGTGACCGCCGCCGCGCTGCTGATCCTCAGCGTGCTCATGTCGGTCCTGCTGCTCGTCCCGATCAACAACCGGAGCAAGACGTGGACCCCCGAGAACCGGCCCGAGGACTGGAAGGAGCAGGCGAATCGCTGGGACCGCTTCCACGCTGTCCGCGTCGCCGTCATCATCGCCGCCTTCGCCCTGCTGGCCGCCGCGCTCGTCTGAGCCCGCGGTCCCAGACCGCGCAGGCCGCGCGCGCTCCTCTACTACGGCGGGCGGCAGCGACGATTCCCACGGATCTACACCGCCCTCGGAACCCAGGACCCCTCTAACGGAGGGACCTTCACCAGGAGATCGGACTCGACACGGCTCGCCCGAGGTCGGGCCGGCCGCGCATGAGCGCGTTAGCGGACCGGATGCTGTCGGTGCGCGTTGCCGTGGACCTGAAAGTCGAGCTGTTCATCGACCGGACCAAGCCCTGGACGGTGAACGCCCCGTACGACGTCTTCGCGTTGGGCATCGCGGTGCCGTGCTGCCACGTCGTCTTTCCGGACCGGGAGATGGCGAACCTGCTGTCGCGGTCCGAAGCCGGTCCGCACAGCGACACCCGCATCGTCACGCGACTGGGGGACCTGCCCGGCGAGCTGGCCGATCTCGAGGCCCGGATACACGCGGCCGGCGGTGGCCCATCACGGTTCAGCAATCCGGGCGGGCCCCTGCGCAACCCCGGCCCGACCGTCGCACCCATCGCCGAGCAGGGGCGGCGTAGGGGGTGGCTCAGGCGGGCCTCGTCGGCGAAGGGTGCAGTGGTGTCGATGACGCTGATGCGCCCACCGCGGTATGCGGTGCAGTACGCCTCGGCACCGCGCCGGTGGGAGGGAGGGGGCGATGTCGAGCAACGACACTCAGCGACGAGGAAGAAGAGCGGACCGATGGGAGAAGTGCCAGAACCCCTTCCACTCTGCCCCCGGACCGAGAGAGAAGCTGTCAGCGCAAGGCCACTTGGCGAAGGCCCGCCCACCAGAGGTCGCCGTCGACAAACTGCGCCGGATCCGCTCCCGTGGACGACACTGCCGACAAGCGGCCAGGGACAGGATCGCGAGCAAGGCGGTCAGGGTGGATGCTTCCCGGTCGGGCAGCAGGTCCACCGGCTGCGGGTCCGAGAGGTGCCCGCCGCTGACCCGTGTCACAGCCCATGCCTTCCACCCAGCCCGCCCGTCGGCAAACCGAGTGCGCTCCGCACCCGGCTGCCGGCCCGACCACGGCAGGTCAGCGCATTGCAACACCTCGCCGAGGGCTGGGTGCTGAGCTTTTGGCGCACGTCCAGGCAGCGCAGCCGGACACTGAGCTGCCCCGGATCCGTGTCGTATGGTCTGATGTCGCGGCCGCCGACCGTCCGCGACGGATCTCACCGAAGCCGGCGGTGCCGCCGGTACGGCCGAGAGATGCGAACCAGTACCGGGAATCAGGCCGCGACGAGCTCCTGCTCGCGGTCCGGCGTCTTGATCTTGGGCTTCTTGTTCGGCAGCGAGAGCCGGAAGACCTTGCTCCACGCGGAGAAGACCTGCTTGGGCAGCGGCCCGGTGACGTACTCCAGCTCGTACTTGTCGAACAGCGCGCGCACCTTCACCGCGACCTCGGCGTACCGGTTGCTCGGCAGGTCCGGGAACAGGTGGTGCTCGATCTGGTGCGACAGGTTGCCGGTCATGAAGTGCATGGCCCTGCTGCCGCTGATGTTCGCCGAGCCCATCATCTGGCGCAGGTACCACTGGCCGCGCGTCTCGCCCTTGATCGACCGGCGCTCGAAGACCTGCACGCCCTCGGGGAAGTGCCCGCACATGATCACCGAGTGGGTCCAGATGTTGCGGACCAGGTTCGCGGTGAACGTGGCGGCCAGCGTCGGGAGGAACGACGGGCCAGACAGCAGCGGGTGGATCACGTAGTCCTTGAGCACCTGCTTGCGGATCTTGCGGCCCACGGCCCTGGCCCGCGCGCGGAACTCCGGGTTGTTGCGGCGGCGCTTGTTCAGGTTCTTGCCGAGCTCCAGGTCGTACGCTGCGATGCCGTACTCGAAGAAGCAGGCGTTGATGAAGTTCCACAGCGGCTGGCCGAGGTGGAACGGGTGCCACTTCTGGTCCTCGTCGACGCGCATGATGCCGTAGCCGAGGTCGTTGTCCTTGCCGATCACGTTGGTGTACGTGTGGTGCAGCTCGTTGTGCGAGTGCTTCCACTGATCGGCCGGCGAGACGTGGTCCCAGTCCCAGGTGGTGGAGTGGATCTTCGGGTCCCGCATCCAGTCCCACTGGCCGTGCAGGATGTTGTGGCCGATCTCCATGTTGTCCATGATCTTCGCCACGGACAGACCTGCGGTGCCGATCAGCCACGCGGGCGGGAAGATCGAGAACAGCAGCACGCCCCTGCTGACCAGCTCGAGCTTGCGCTGCGCCGCGATGACCTTACGGATGTAGGCGGCGTCTTTCTCGCCGCGGCCGGCGATCACCTCGTCGCGGATCGCGTCCAGCTCGCGGCCGAGCTCCTCGATCTGCTCCGCGGTCAGGTGGGCGGTGGGGTCGATGGCGGTCAAGGTGCTCCTACCGTTCGATGTCGCAGGGGCCCGCCGCGGCGGACACGCAGGTCTGGATGAGGACGCCCGGCTCGGCCTCGGTGATCTCGCCGGTGCGCAGGTCACGGACGGCGCCCGCCTTGAGCGGCGTGACGCAGCCGAAGCAGATGCCCATGCGGCACCCGGAGGGCATGAGCACGCCGGCTTCCTCGCCGATGTCCAGCAACGGCGTGGCGCCGTCCGCGTCGACGCTCTTGCCGGTGGCGCTGAAGGTGACCTCGCCGCCGTCGCCGGCGACGACGATGCCGGGGCGGAAGCGTTCGGTGTGCAGGCGCTCGTGGACGCCGTGCTCGCTCCAGTGCTCCTCTACGGCGTCGAGCAGGCCCGCGGGCCCGCAGGCCCAGGTCTCGCGCTCGGCCCAGTCGGGCACGAGTTCGTCGAGACGGGCGATGTCGAGCATGCCGTCTGTGTCGGTGTGCACCTCGGTGAGCCGCAGCTTCTCGTCCGCGACCAGGTCGTGCAGTTCGTCGCGGAAGATCACGTCTTGCGGCCGTGGCGCGCAGTGGACCATGACGACATCGTCGAACTCGGTGTCGCGCAGCATGCCCATCACGGGCGTGATGCCGCTGCCGGCCGTCAGGTAGAGAACCCTGGCGGGCTTGGCCTGCGGCAGTACGAAGTCACCGGTCGCCTGGTCGAGCTGGATCAATGTGCCCGGTTTCGCGCTGCGGACCAGGTGGTTGCTGACCTTGCCGTCCGGGATCGCCTTCACGGTGATCGTGATGCGGCCGTCCTGGCGGTTCGTCGGCGAGGTGATCGAGTAGGCACGCCACAGGCGCACCCCGTCGACGTCGACCCCGATCCGCACGTACTGACCGGCCGTGTGGCCGCGCCAGCCCCGTCCCGGCCTGATCACCAGGGTCGCGGCGTCACCCGTCTCGGGGTGCACGGCCTCGATGCGGCCCCGCAGGTCAGCGCCCGCGTGCAGCGGGCTGACCAGATCGAGGTAGTCCGACGGCAGCAGCGGCGTCGTGACCATCTCCAGCAGTTTCCACGCCCTGCTGCGGAGGGCTGTACTCGTCATGACTCCAGCTTGCTGCCCCTCAAGGCGTAAAGTCCTGACCGCAGGACGTGAATCTGGTCAGCAGAATTGTTCGCAGGGAATAGAAACGTGAGCCATGCAGTCCGGAGGGCCAGCGAACTGGCCCTGGATGAGACAACGGTCACCGCACTTCGGGCCGCGCTGAAGACCACCGCCGACGAGGTCGTCCAAGCGATCATCGACGAGGTCCCTCCCTACGCCAACGCCCTTGCGGGCCACATGGGCGCCACCATCCGCCGAGCCGTCCGCACCGCCCTGGGGCACTACCTGGACCTCGCGAGCGGGAACGCCACAGGCGGCGACGCCGGTGACGCAGCCTACGAGCTGGGCCGCGGCGAGGTGCGCGACGGCCGTTCGATGGACGCCCTGCTCAGCGCCTACCGCGTCGGAGCCCGCGTGGCCTGGCGATGCCTGGCAGCGGGTGCCGTACCCGCAGGTCTGCCCGCCGCCGAGGTCGCCAAGTTCGCCGAGCTGACCTTCGCCTACATCGACGAGCTCTCCGCCGCGAGCGCCGCGGGCCACGCCGACGAACTGGCCGCCCGGGGCAGGGCCCACGAGCGCCACCTCGAACACCTGGCCCGTGACCTTCTCGCCGGCGCGAGCCCGGACGTGCTGCTGGCCTCTGTTCAACGGGCCGGGTGGCAGCCTCCGGGTTCGCTGACCGCGGTCCTGCTGCCCGCCGCCCAGGCCCGGCCCGCCTACCGCACGCTCGACCCAAGCACCCTCGTCCTCGACGATCTGCCGGACGCCACCGGTGTGCTGCTCGTCCCCGATGCCGACCGATCACATCTCTTGCGGCAGCTGACCGACCGCACCGCAGTGGTCGGCCCGGCCCGGCCATGGACTCGTGCCTCCGCCTCGTACGCACGAGCCGTACGCGCGCGCTTGCTCTCCTCGGACATTCGCGACACCGAAGAACACCTGCCCGAGCTGGTGCTGAGCGCCGACGCGGACGCGTTCGCAGATCTGCGTGCCCGAGCCCTCGCACCGTTGCGAACCTTGCCCGTCGCGACCGCACGACGACTGGAGGAAACGTTGCGGGCGTGGCTGCTGCACCAGGGCAGGCGAGACGAAGTGGCCGCGGAGTTGTTCATCCATCCCCAGACAGTCCGGTACCGGATGTCGCAGCTGCGGGAGCTGTTTCCGGATCTCGCATCGCCGAACCGGGTCCTTGAACTGACGCTGGCGCTCGGCCTTCGGGTCAGCTGACGCGTCTTTGGACCGTCCACGACTGCGTCCGCGAGCGGTCCGGGCCCGCGGGACGGGTTGATGACCGGGGCCGTCTCGGCGACGGGGCGCTCCATGCGGCTCGTCCGGACTGTTCTGGAGGGCGCCGTCGTGCTTCCTACTCCAGGTTCGTGCCCTGTACTGCGTCCTCGGTAGGGGCAGCGGCGGCGATGGCTCGGCGGTGCCTTCTCCAGGCCGACCACTTCAGTGCGTGGGCGAGGTGTCGCGGTCGGCTCGTGGGCGGGGCAGGAGGCTGTACCGGATCTCTGCCGAGGTGAGCGGGACGGTGGTCAATCCGTTTCTGCAACCCCCCTTTGCCTTGTCGCCGGCCTGGGCGGCGAGTGCGGCCAGGCCGGCGTGGGCAAGCATGGCCGGGGGTGAGGTGCCGGTATCAGCCGATGTAGCGGCGGACCGAACACCACCTCGGCTGGTTCAATCACTGCCTGACCTGTGGTTCGCCGGGGGTTCGAGGAGGGGGAGTGGTGCGAGGGTCACGGCCGCCTCGTAGGACTGGGCGGTCTTTCGTAGCGGGTAGCGATGCCGCGCCACTGCTTCGTTCCCATCTCCGTCAGCGCGGAATCCGGGCGGTGATCCCGCAGCCTGCCGACCAGGCGGCCAACCGCAAACGTCGGGGCAGCGACGGCGGCAGACCACCGGCCTTCAACGGCAACGCCTACAAGCAGCGCAACACGGTCGAGTGCTGCATCAACAGACTCAAGCAGTGGCGTGGCCTGGCTACTCGGTATGACAAGACCGCCTTTATCTACCTGGCGGCACTCCATCTCGCGGGCATCTTCATCTGGTCTGCTCGCTGACTCGAAGCCGCCTTTGGCACAGAATGATCGCGTGCTTCCTCCTCGACTGCTGTGGCGCGACCCTCGGCCCATCCCTCGGCTCAACCCTCAAGAACCGGTGACAGAGATCGTCCGGGACCCCGGTTTCTACGAGCCGACCGACGAGGACGACTGCACGGTGTTCTCGTACTTCTGCCGGACGCATGACCGCTTCTACGAGCGCGAGGCTTGTGGGGAGGGGCCGCATCTCGTGGCTCTGCATTGTGAAGAGCACGGGCCCGAAAGCATGTGGCCGCAGCCGTTGACGCTCATGTTCCCTGAAGGCTTCGAGCCTCCGCTCAGCAAGGCGCAACTCAGCTGGCTACAAGCACAGTGGGATGCCGCCTAAGCAAGATCCGAAAGAGGGCCTAGTGCTGCATTAGGCAACGTTCGCCCTGTCCCCGTCCTCCGGTGCCGGCTTGGTTGTGATCAGTCGGTTCGCGATCTCCTCGGCGGTCAGCACGAGTGCGAAGCCCTTTCGCAGCACGGCGAGTTCTGGTTCCTGGCGGGACTCGTCGTCGGTGGCCGTGGTGTCGGATCCGAATACGACCTTGTAGCCGCGTTCATACGCCTGCCGAGCCGTTGTGCCGCAGCAGTAGTTGGTGAGGGTGCCTGTGACGATGACCGTGTCGCGGCCGAGGTTGCGCAGCATTGTGTCGAGCGGGGTGTCGTAGAACGCGCCGTAGGAGGGCTTGCGGATCAGTGCCTCGCTGGGGCGGCGGCCCATCGGAGCCCATACCTCGGCGGGGCCCGGGCGGCGCCAGTCGGTGTCGGCATGCGGGAGGAAGGGCAGGGCGTGCGGCCGGTCCAGTCCGAGATGGGTGTCGTCGAAGATGGTCCAGATCACCGGGATCGAGGCGGCTCGGCAGTCCTCGACCAGTTGCCGCAGCCGGGGAGCCATCCGGGTGGCCGCGGGCACCCAGTAGGGGCTCCACCCGGGTCGGACGAATTCGTCCTGCATGTCGATGATCAGCAGCGCCGTGCGCTCGGGCCGTATGTCGAACGATGCCCGGCCGTGGTCGTAGGCGTCGCGCGCTCGCGTGGTCACCCATTCCTCGGTGTACGTCATCCTCGCCCCTTGCATCGATTCGAGGTATCTCGTTTCGATGTGCGAGAGTAGCAGCATGCTGGAACTCGCGATCCTGGGATTCCTGGCCGAGAGGCCACTGCACGGCTACCAACTACGGCGCCAGATAGCGCACTTGTCCGGCCATGCCCGCCCGGTCAGCGACGGCAGCCTCTATCCGGCGATCAACCGCCTGGTCAAGGCCGGGCTGCTCGACCGCAGAGCCGAGCCGGGCGCCTCGGCCGTCCAGCGACACACCCTGAGCCTGACCGCCGCCGGCCGCACCGAGCTGCTGCGCCGGCTGCGGGACGCCGACGGCCTGGACATCAGCGACAGCACCCGGTACTTCACGGTCCTGGCCTTCCTCTCGCAGCTTCCCGACCTCGCCGACCAGCACGCGGTACTTCGCCGGCGGCTGGACTTCCTGGAACAGCCCGCAAGCTTCTTCCGCGATGGCGACCGCCTCCTGGGTGCCGAGGACACCGACGACCCCTACCGCCGCGGCATGCTCACCATCGCCCGCACCACCAGCCACGCGGAACGGTCGTGGCTACGGGAACTGCTGGCCTGACGCCGACATGGCGGGCCCTCACCCAGATGCTCCCTCTGCCCGCGAGGCTGTGCGGGTGGAGAACCAGTACGTGTCCGAGAGATCGATGACGATAAGGGGCGGCGCCTGCTGCGAATGATCCGCAGGGGCACCGGATCGGTGGTGACCCGGCGGCGGGCCCAGATGGTGCTGCTCTCAGCTCAGGGCATGCCCGCGACGAGGATCGCCGAGGTGACGTTCACCAACGACGACCGGGTGCGGAATGTGATCCACGACTTCGACGCCGACGGCTTCGACTCTCTTCACCGCCCACTGCCTGTGATGCGGACGCGCCTTGTGTCTGGTGGGTCAGACGAGTGCCGGTGCGGGAGCGGGGAGGTAGGGGGTGATATTGCGCCAGGCGCGCTCGATGTATTCCTCCTTCTCGCCGACCGGGGCGACGTAGTGCAGCGCGCTTTCGGCGGCGTCGTAGCCCTCAAGGCGCGCGATGATCCAGGCGGCTAGGTACTGCGAGGCCAGGCAGCCGCCAGCGGTGGCGATGTTGTCCTTGGCATAGAAGGGCTGGTTGAGCACCTCAACGCCGGCAGCGACGACCCAGGGCTTGGTGGTCAGGTCGGTACAGGCGGGGATGTCATGGAGCAGACCGAGCTTGGCCAACACGAGCGCGCCGGAGCACTGCGCCGCAATGAGTTGGCGCGAGGGGTCCAGGCCGCGCAGGACCTTCATGATGGACGGGTCTTCGACGACCTCGCGGGTGGCGATGCCACTGCCCACGATGACGGCGTCGGCGGCGCACGCTTCCGCAAGAGTGGACATCTGCTCGATGACGACTCCGTTCATCGACTTCACCTTGGCGCTGGGGGTGGCGATGGTGACGCGCCAGTCGTCGGTCTTGATGCGGTTGAGCACGCCGAGCGCGATCAGAGAGTCGAGCTCGTTGTAACCCTCGAAGGTGAGGATGGCGATGTGCACGGCGGCTGTCCTTCCGAAGAGTGGGTCTCGACGGTAAGGACCTGTGAACAGGACAGTCAAAGAATTGTCATGGATACAATTCGGTGCATGGCAGCCCCGCGGTACAAGAAGTTGGTCGACGCGCTCGCCGCGGACATCCGGTCGACGCGGCTCGCCGCAGGTACGCGGTTGCCGACACACCGCGGGCTGGCCGCCCGCGAAGGCATCGCCGTCGTGACCGCAACTCGTGTGTACGCCGAGCTGGAAGCGATGGGCCTGGTAAGCCGGGAACAGGGCCGCGGCACGTTCGTGCGCGACATCACGGTCCCCACTGGTCACGGAATCGATCAGCAGCTCGTCCCCACGAACGCGGTCGACCTCAGCTTCAACTATCCCTCGCTGCCCGGCCAAGCTGATCTCCTACGGCAGGCCCTGCGAGAGGTGGCCACCTCTGGTGACCTCGACTCGCTGCTGCGCTATCAACCACACCGAGGCCGTCCCCAGGACAGAGCCTCGATCGCACGGCACCTGAGGCGTCGAGGAATCACCACAGACCCGGATCAGATCCTCATCACCAGCGGCGCCCAGCACGGCCTGGCCATCACCGTCATGGCCGCGCTCAACGCCGGCGACGTCATCGCTGTCGACGCACTCACCTATCCGGGTTTCAAGGTCCTCGCGCATGCCTTTCATCTCGACCTGGAGCCCATACCCACAACCGCCAACGGGCCCAGCCTTGACGCCCTTGAGGAACTGTGCGCGACCCGCCCTGTGCGCGCGATCTACACCATGCCCACCTTGCACAACCCTCTGGGCTGGGTCATGCCGGCACCTGACCGCACCCGCCTGATCGAGATTGCTCGACAGCACGGTCCGCTCATCATCGAAGACGCCTCATACGCATACCTGGTCGAGAACCCTCCACCGCCTCTGGCCGCGACCGCGCCGGACATTACCGTCTACGTCTCGGGACTCTCCAAGAGCATCGCCACCGGCCTGCGGGTCGGCTTCGTCGTCGCGCCGCCGTCCACGGTGCCGTCGCTCGAACGCGCGATCCGGGCGACTACCTGGAACACTCCGGCCCTCACCACCGCGCTAGCCTGCCGCTGGCTCGAAGACGGCACGGTAGACCACTTGGAAGCACAGAAGCGAGACGACGCCAAGGCCCGCCAAACACTCGCCAGACAAGAGCTGGCAGGCCTGCCGGTCATCAGCCACCCCTCGTCCTACTTCACATGGCTGCCGCTGCCCGACGACGCACGCGCCGATCGCCTGACCGCCACCCTTGAGCGTCAGAACATCTCGGTCTCCACGGCGGAGCCGTTCAGCACCTCGACGCACACACCACAGGCGCTCCGCCTCGCTCTGGGCTCGCCCGATCTGGACCGTCTCCAGTCGACACTGCGTACAGTGCGACGAGTCGCTGTCGAGGACGCCTACTCCTGAACTCCCCGGCGGCCAGCTGATTCCTTCCCGCGCAGAGGTCTGCCTACGAAAGGTCCTAGGCGCTGGAGGCACGAGGCCCCCTGGCCGGCAGGCGACCGGTGGCTGACGAGGAAATCGTGGTTGTCAGGCTGGTAACCACCAGAAGCTCGCGTCTCTGCCAAGAGTCCGGCCACAGCCGCACATGGGTCCCCCCTGAGAGCCGATCGTAAGGGCCCTTCCGGCGCCCGTGTCCTGGCCTGATCAGACTCAGCTGCCTCCTGAAAAGCTCGCCTCCTGGGCGTCGATCAGCTCGTCCCAGTGCTCCCGCGTCCACTCGCAGGCTGCGTCGAGCGGGCCCAGCAAGCCCAGACCGAGCGGGGTCAAGGCGTACTCGACACGGCGCTCCGTTCCCTCGTACTCCTCCCGCGCGACGAAACCCTCCCGCTCCAGCCTGCGCAGGGACTGGGTCAGCGACTTGGCCGTGACGCCACGCAGCGGGATCTTGAGCTCGGAGAATCGGCGCGGGCCGTCCTGCAGGCAGCGCAGGATCAGCGTGGCCCACTTGTCGCCCACGCGAAACGGCACCAGCGGGGACGGGCAGACGGGGTCGAACATCTCGGGATCCAGAGGGGCCGGTTCGGTCTGCGGGTTCGTCATGATCCAAACCGTAGGCTGGTATCCGGTCGGAAACCAGCCCCCCGCCTACTCTCTGGCTCATGGAAGCGAAGAGCAGCAGGATCATCGTCTTTGGGGCAGGCGGCACGGTCGGCCGGGCGGCCGTGGCGGAGGCCCGGCGACGAGGACACGAGGTCACAACAACAAGGCGGGCCGACGGTGACGTGACAGACCCAGCCGTAGTGGCGCGGCTGGCGGCCGGGCACGACGCGGCGATCGTCGCCGTGTACGACCCCGGCGCGCGCCCCGGTGACTTCTTCCCCGCCGTCGCTCGCGCCCTCGCGGAGGGACTCCCGGCGGCCGGGGTGAAGCGGCTGGTGTCCGTCGGGCTGGCGTCCGTTCTGCCGACCGCGTCCGGGGAGGCGCTGATGGACACCCCTGGGTACCCGCAGGAATGGCGGGAGTTCTACCTCGGTCACGGCGCCGGCACCGAGGCTCTGCGGGCAGCCGCACCGGAGGTGCTGGACTGGGCGGTGCTGAGCCCGGCGGGGGACTTCGACCATGAGGGCGAGCCCTCGGGCGGGTACGCGCTCGCCCCCGCTGTCGCCGACAGCCGGATCACGCCCGGGGACTTCGCCCGCGCGCTGCTGGACGAAGTCGACATCCCGACCCTGCACGGAACTCACGCGGGAGTGTCCGCCGTATGACCGACACGATCCATGACAATCCGACCCCCTGGGTCGCCGACCACATCCGCCGCTTCGAGGAGACCGGAGGCCACCCCCGTCCCGGGATGGCCGACCTGCTCCTGACCACCCGGGGCCGCAGGTCCGGCCTGCTGCGCCGCACTGCGCTGGTGTACGTCCGGGACGGGGACGCGTACGTCCTGACGGCGTCCAACGCGGGCGGGGACCGCCACCCGGCCTGGTACCTGAACCTGCTGGCCACCCCGGAGGTCACCCTCCAGGTTGGCGCGGCCACCTTCCCGGCGACTGCCCGGCCGGCCACGGAGGCCGAGTCGGCCCGTTTGTGGCCGGCCGTGGTGGCCACAATGCCCTCATACGAGGCCTACCGAACCGGGACGAACCGGGAGATCCCCGTGGTCCTGGTCACCCCGCGAGATCGTGAGAAGGGTTGAAGGCCAAAGCAGACGGTCACGGCCCGCCGAAGCCCACGCCATCGCGGCTGGCGCCGTCCAGACCCTGCGCGGCGCCCCGAATCGGGCGCGGTGTGGCTCATGCCGGTGGCGTTCAAGGGCTGATCCCTCGGGGCGGCGGCCTCAACCGGTGTCGCGACTGGACGACATCCGGGCTGAGAAGGGCCTGCGCGAGCGGAACGACGAGGCCCCGAACGTTGCCTAGCCCGAAGGACTCCCGCAGCCTCAAGTGGATCGTGTTCATCGAGCCGGCCGAGCCCCAGGGCCCGCACCCTGAGCGCCGCGCAGGCCGCGATCCTGGGCGGGACCCTGAACGCGATCGCGGCCGACCCGGACGCGGCCAGGCGGCATGCCAAGCGGGACGCCGAGCGCGCCAGAATGACGTTGCCTGGGTGCAGGTCCAGATGCACCACCCGGTCACCATCTGCCGTGCTGAACCGCTTGGGCAGCCACTCAGGTGCCGGCAGGGCATGCGGCCGGTCGTGCAGGCGGCCCAGCTGCCGGCCGAGAGGGGGCCTGACCGCTGGGCGTTGGGCGTTTCGCGAGGGATCCGGCTTCAGGCCGGGAAGCGCTTCGCGACGGGTGAGGAGACCGCGATGATCGCGAAGGGCCTGTGGGTGAGCCTACGGTTGGTGGAACGCTGGCGCTGTGCCTGGCGCGAGGGCGGGATGGAGGCTTTGCAGCGCAATGGGGCCTCCGTCCTCGACGAGTACAAGCGCTGGGCTGGAGGGTGGACGCCCTGGACTTCCCCTCCGGCAGGAGGCGACTGCCAAGGTGTCAGCGTCGCAGGGCCGAACGGACTGTCAGGCCGTGGTCGCGCCGCAGTCGGTACAGCTCCCAACAGGACAGGGCCGTCACCGTGAGCGGGGCACCGAGGATGAACGCCACGCGTGCACCCGTCGGGACCCGGTCGTACGCCCCGGTGATCACGTCCAGGAGCGCCAACTCCCAGACGAGGACGCCGGCGAGGAGTGGCGGCAGCACCTCATGGATGTCGGCAGTGCGAAAGACATGCACCAGGGACAGCCCGATGCCGTAAAGGGCGAAGCCGATCGACCACAGGCACAGCAGGAGGATGACGATCTTCCCTGGCAGCCCCACGGCGTCCCGCAGACTCGCCAACTCCGGTGCCATGGCGAGGGCGCCGGTGCCCATGGACACCATGATGGCCAGTACAGAGCCGAGCGGGCGCAGAGCCCGACGCATGTACACCCGGCGCAGGTCGGCCCGCGCGGCTGCCCCGAACGCGCCGACCACCACGGGGAAGGTACAGACGAGCACCAGGACGCTGGTCCAGCTCTGGTCGAGGCGTTCGCTCGCCACGCCCCGAACACCGGAGCCGCTTGCGACGGCGTCGTAGGTGACCATAAGGATCACCCACGCGACGAGTCCGAGCCCGGTTCGCCACAACTGCAGTTTGCGCACCGCCTGGTCGTCGACCATTCCGGGGCGTGAGGGGCGGAAGGTCCGCTGAGCGGCGTAGAAGGGGTTGTAGAGGCCGCGCAGGATCTTCCGGGCCCGCGACGGCTCTGCGCGCGGGGGCGGGACCGGCGGATAGGGGGGCGCGTACGGATATCCCGGCGGCGGGCCGGGCTGGGCGTACGGATACCCCTGTGGGGGGACCGGTGAAGCGAAGGTGTATCCCGACGACGGCGCGTTCGCTGGGCCGCCGCCCGTCGGGTTGCCGTACCCACGACTGCCGTAACCGCTCATGCCACAACCCCCGATGTCCTGCCCGATCGACCCTCGGCATCCTAGGGTTCCTGCCCGACGCCTCCTCCACGGCGTCCACCGGCTGTGCCGCCCGTGGAG
Source organism: Streptomyces albidochromogenes (assembly GCF_005981925.1). Classification (GTDB taxonomy): domain Bacteria; phylum Actinomycetota; class Actinomycetes; order Streptomycetales; family Streptomycetaceae; genus Streptomyces; species Streptomyces albidochromogenes. The sequence continues at coordinate 11,535 of NZ_VBVX01000034.1, read as the reverse complement.
GCCCTCCTGCGCGAGGCGTGGCGCCTGGACGTCGAGCACCAGGTCCAGCTCGACGTCCTCAGCCGTTCTGGCCGGTTCCCCTCCGGCGCACCGCGCGCAGGAGGGCAAGCCGAACCGCTGCGCGCTGGACTACGCGGGCCCCCGTCAGCCAGCATGGAAGCAAGTGCTCCTCGGCGCAGGCAGGCCCCTGAAGAAGCGCCTCAGCAGTCACCGATCCGGGACGCTCCACGGACCTGGCTGGGCGTGCCGAGCATGGTGTCGGAGCCCGCTGCCACACAGATCTCGCTGTCCCACCAGAGGATGAAGTCGACCTTGATCTTCTCGCTCTTGGAGATGCAGTTCCTCCAGAAACGGTAGTTCTGGTCCAGGACGTAGTGGGTGTGATTCCCGCAGCGGTCCGCTGCCGTCACAGTGGCGGCGGTCGCTTCGACTTTCGGCGCAGGAGCCGCAGTGGCGATGCCCGCTGATCCGACCATGGCCAGGGCGAGCGCGGCAGCGCTGACACCCAGACCTCGTGAGCTGCTTAATGCCTTCATTTCGCCGTCCTTCATTGTGCTCTTGGGAGACACCGACGATCACCAGGCGCGTGCGGATCTCCCGCACTCGTCGTGGCGCTCCCGCCTCAGTGACCACCCCGGCCACTGTCGCTCTTTCTCTCACTGGGCCTGGAAGACAGCCGACATGAATGCGCTGCGACACACCAGGTTGCGCCGTGAGGCGATGCTCAGGTATCCGCTCTCGCGCACCGGAACGCCACTCCAGCGCGTAAGAGGTGCTTGAGCGCGGCCACGGGGAACACCGGTACAGCGGTCACACGCGTCCTCGCCTTGCCGAAGGCGGCTCACCTCCAGGAGTTCGACGCCGAGCAACCCCGGACAGCCGAACACCATGAATGCTCCTGGCTGCCGGCACGGGCGGCCACGCCCTTAAGTCATGGCTTAAGGGCCCCACGGCCACGCTGCACGGCGCTATCGATTCCCGGCCAGCAGCTCCCGGCCCAGGGCAGTTGCCACGTGCAGGACGGAACCACCGCGCCGACTGGTGGTGATGAGGCGCGCGTCGCGCAGTGCCTTTGTGTGCTGGCTGACGGCCGCCAGGGAGACACCGAGTCGCGCGGCCAGTTCAGTGGTGCTGCAACCATCGGCGGCCACGCGCAGCGCGGCCGCCCGTGTACGTCCGAGCAGAACACCCAGGGTGTCGTCGGCGACGGAGCCCCCGGGATGCCACAGCGCCGCACCGGTGGCCGGATCGGTCACCGCGGGCACGGTCAACCGCGGCACCGACGCGTCGTCGTACGGGTCGTACAAAAGGCTGAACTGACGCCAGGAGAACAGGGTCGGCACCAGGATCAGCCCTCTGCCGCCCAGGTGGACCTCGACCGGGCGGGGGTAGCGTACCTCCAGCACAGGCGGACGCCAGCGCACGAGGGGAGGGCTCAGGGAGGCCAGCAGAGCGTCGACTCCCCCTTCCAGGAACGTTCGGGCGTACTGCGCCCGTACGGCGTCCAGCTGTGGCCGGGAAGCCGCCCAGTACGGTCTGACGGCCACCCGGTGACAAGCCGTGAGGCCGGCCGCCAGTAGCCGCCGGGCTTCGGCATCCCCCTCGGCGACGGCCCGGGCCCATGGCATGTGGGCGGGGCGGACGGCGACGGGTTCCAGCTCGCGGCGTACCCGGGCCCGTGGTGCCCGTAGCAGTGCCTCCACCGCGTGCTCGATGTCGGGCGAGTCGCCGGCCAGCGCCAGCAGGTCGAGGCCCGGGCCTCGGGCCGGTATCAGTGCCGTGAGCGGTCCGGTGTCTTCGCCCAGCCTGTTGGCCACGGTGGCGCGCCATCGTTGAAAGGGCAACGGGAGGGAACGCCGGCGCAGCATCTCCAGGCCGTAATACGTCTCTGCGGCGGCCCCGATCGTACTGGCCACCCGGGTGCGGGCGAGATCCTCCGCGGTGAAATGGATGCGCAGCACTACCGACCTCCGTCACGGAGCGGGGGACACCTCCCGGTGCGGTGTCAGTCCCGGCCGTCGCCTCCGTGGCGACTGAAGCATTGTCGGACGGGACGAGCGGGGCCTGGAACGCCCTTTCCGGACCTTTCGGGGGCGCAACCGGCGGCAGGCCACCGTCTGGACCCGGGCCGGAGGCCACCGCTCATCGCCGAAACCGTGCGCTGCCGGACCCCTGCCGAGTTCCCCCTCGACCGGTAAGGCACCGCTCGTGCCTACGTCACGGCTGTCGCCCGCCTGCTCGCCGACCGTGCCCCGTCTCCTGGAGCGCACCACCCATCCGCGCGGTTTCGCCGACGCTGATGACACCCGGCCGCCGCCTTGACCTGGCGGCTACGCGCACGCCTGGCGGGCGCCACCGCAGCCCAGCAGACCGTCCGCACCAGTGCCCTCGCCTTCCACAGCCTTCGGGTGGGCAGGGATGAGCTTGCAGTAGCTCGACAGTCGTACCCGGGGGCACGAGTGCTCGCTACTCACGATGCCGACCCTTGCTGAGGATCTTCTCCGTAGGCGTCAGCATGCCGTTCGGCGCGCCGTGTTCTCTCGCCACTCACGGGCGATCGATCGCAGCAGGGCCGGGTAGACCCCCACGTACCGGAAAGGTTTGATGGCGAGCATGTACAAAGAACCGAGGCGTCCGTTGGGCTTCACCAGGACGGCCATCTGGCCGCGGTAGCCGCCTTCACCGTCGGCGACCCAGCCGATGTGCATCACTCCGTGCATGGTCTTGTTCGCGTACTCGGCGGCCCACTCGTCGTGCGTCTGGAAGACCGAGGTGAAGGGTGCCCCGATGAGGTCGGGCCCCTGCGACCCCTCGCGCAGGTCGTCCGGCAGCCGGTCGCGCAGCGTGGCCACCCGACCGCCGACGCCCGAGTCTTGCTTGTCCCAGCCGAGCAGCGCGCCGAGCTTCCAGCGCACCGCGAAGAGGAAGCGGCCCACGGGGTTGCCGCCGTGCGGGCCGTCCTCGCCGTCCGCCATCTGCTGGACCAGGTGGTGCAGGTCGTCCGGGCCGCCCGGCGTTGGCAGCACCCACACATCCTCGAGCCGGAAGTCGCCGGCCACCTCGTGTATCCGCCAGGGGCGGGAGGTGTGGTCGGTTGAGGAAAGACGCAGACCGCTCATTGCAGACCCCTGTCTGTACGGTGTCGTATATGCAGAGCATAGACCCGCCTATACGGCTCCGTATAGGCGGTCGGGGCACGTGAGGAGAGACACGGGATGGGCACGATCCGTACGCCGCGGGACAAGTGGATCGAGGAAGGGTTGCGGGCGCTCGCTGCCGGTGGCCCCGAGGCTGTCCGGATCGAGGTCCTCGCCCAGGCGCTCGGCGTCAGCAAGGGCGGTTTCTACGGCTACTTCCGCAACCGAGCCGCCCTGTTGGAGGAGATGCTCGACACCTGGGAGCGCGGGGTCACCGAGGACGTGATCGAGCGCGTCGAGCTCGACGGGGGCGACGCCCGCGAGCGGCTCGGGCGTCTCTTCGACTTCGTGGGGTCGGGTGAGACTCCCGTGACCAGCGCCGGGGTTGAACTCGCGATCCGCGACTGGGCCCGGCGAGACGAAGGTGTCGCGTGTTGCCTGCGCCGGGCCGACAACCGGCGCATGGACTATCTGCGCGAGCTATACGGGGCTTTCTGTCCCGATGAGGGCGATGTCGAGGCCCGCTGCCTGATCACCTTTTCACTGCGCATCGGCGACCACCTCATCGCGGCCGACAACGGCCCGCGCAGCCGCGCGGAAGTCCTCGACACGGTCAGGAACAGGTTGTTGGCCTGAGCGATCCAACTCAGAGCGGCGCGCATCCGACGGCGAGTCGGACTTCAATACCGCGTCGGCTGCCGACCCCTTCACCCATGCGGTTCGCTCGGGACCGGCCCGGTGATTGGGCTGTTTGTCGGGATGCTGTGGCAAATCGCAGGTAAAAGCGCTGCTGTAGCTTCAGGCGGCGAGTATCGGCACGGGCACGCCATTGGTGGATGAGGTGGCACTTCGTGATCGGGAAGGTCCGGTTGTTGAAGGCACGGTTGCGTGGGCTGGTGTGGCGTATGACGGGAACCTCGAGTCGATCGGCAACGCCCGGCGGTTCGTCACCGGCTTCCTGACCCAGCTGCACCAACGAGGGGCCCTTCACTGGGCGGCCGGCGTGGCCGAGCTGGTGGCCAGTGAGCTGGTGACCAACGTGTGCAAGTACGCGTCGGGACCGTGCGTCGTCAAGTCGAGCTGGCCGCTCCCGTCTTGGAGATCACGGTGTGGGACACGAACCCTGCCCTGCCCGTGGTGTTCGCGCCTGATGCGGGCCGGATCGGCGGGCACGGCCTGGAGATCATCACCGCCATGTGCGAAGGCGTCGAGGCCCGGCGCAAGCAGATCAGCCCGCGTCCCTCTCGAACCCGCCACCAGCTCGTAAGCGTGCTTCTGTGACGTCTGTCGTGCTTTGGCTCCCACGTGTGACTGAGCGCTTCATCTGGCGTCAACCGCCAGATGAAGCGCTCAACAGAATCCAGGGTTTCATACCGGTGCGGGAGAGGCAGCCATCCGGCGCCGGTAGTAGTGCACTGTGACCGCGCCCAGCAGCGGACCCCAGAAGAGCAACGGTGCGTAGACGATGTTGAGCAGCCAGATGCCCCAGGTGGTGGCTTCCATGTCTGCGTTGAGCGACGTGTAGACGAACAATGCGCCAAAAACAGTCGTGGCCAGCGCGCCAAGCCCCGCCACGCCGGTCCCCAGCATGACTGGGACGCGGCGCCCGCGTAGATATGGGATCCAACGCGGCCATACCTCACCCCAGCTCTGCACCAGCCCAAGGGTGAGCAACGCGAAGGCCTCGGAGATCAGACTGAGGCCGACGAGGACCAACGATCCGAGACCAGGAGCCCCCATCTGATCGTATTCGGATTGCGCCAGCCCAACGGGGACACCGACGGCAATAGCCACCCGCCAAAGCGCCGAGGGCACGTTGGTCAATGCGGCGCCCACCGCGGCGAGCCGGGCCCAGCGCGGCACATTGGGCAATACATTCACTTTTGGCATGTGAGCCAGGCTCGTCGATGGGGCGGTTACGCACATCAACCTGCGGTTCCATCCCTTCTCCTCCGCGAGGCGTAACCACACGTACGAGCGGTGAGCGCGAACTCAAGGCAACCTCTGCACCCAACTCTGACGCGCGGCCCCGCTCCGCACTTGCGTGACGACTACGGCTGATGGAGGACGTGGGTCGAACCCTTACGGACATCTCAAAGCCGATGCCACCCAGCTTTGGGAGGGTGGTGCCTCCTGGCGTGTGTCGTTCACCAGCCAGGAACCGTTCCACTCGACGTTCCACACCTCGCCGAGTGAGTTCTCGAACTCCACGAAACTCCCCGGAGCGCCTTCGAGGAGCCCGAGTTCCCTCAGCAGAACGTCGTGCGTAGTGAACCCGCGGGACGGACCCACGCTGCCGCCCTGGGTCCTGGTGTTCTCGTATCGCATCCGCAGGTACGGAACCGGGGTCCGGGAGACGGTCGTCGGCCGCAGCATGTGCTTGCACCGCAGAACCGCCTCCTCCAGGCTCTCGTCTCCGCGGAACTCGCACTGGTACGCCGGGAAGACCGCTGAGACGACCTCGTTCAGGGCCTCGTTTCGCCCGTGGTGGTAGCCGTGCACGGGTGGTGAAGACGCTGCCACGGCGTCGAACCGGTAGCTCCCGTAAGAGAAGCCGGTGGCGATCGTGAGCGGTCGGGCGCCTGGTCCGCGCCCGAGGCGGTGCTGTCTCGCGAATTCGAGAACAGCCCTGGTCAGACCTTCGTCGTGGACGTCCAGCGAGTTCATCTGGTAGGCCCAGCCTCCGTCGACGTCCATGGCGAGGGAGAACATGAAGCGCGACATGGGCGACCATCGCCAGGCCATGGGCAGACCAGGTATCTCCTCGACGTTCCCGATCTCCGCGACAGCCTGTTCGATGTTCATGTCCGTCATCTTCTCCTTTATCTGTCAGCTGCATGATCGGGGGAGGAAGGCGGGCCGGTTGTCACCGCTGTTCGGCGACAACTACGGCCATGGCTCAAGAAGGATGCAGGCTCTGAGCAAGAGGAGGGCGGGGCGATGCGCATTGCCGCACCGCCACGGGGCCGCGGACGGAGTCCGGGTGTCAGCCCCGGCCGAGGACGCAGAACTCGTTGCCCTCCGGGTCGGCCAGGACGACCCAGGAGACGTCACCTTGACCCACGTCGGCCCGTATCGCGCCGAGGCCTTCGAGCCGGGCGACCTCCCTCGCCTGATCCTCGACGGGGTCGGACATCACGTCGAGATGGACGCGGGTCCACACGACCTCGTCGTCGGGCGTACGGCGGAACTCCAGGTACGGCCCGACGCCCTTGACAGAGCGCAGCAGGGCGCGGTCGTCGGTCAGCTCGTGGACGGCCCAGTCGATCGCCTCGCCCCAGAACCGGACCATGGCCCGTGGGTCGGCGCAGTCGACGACCACGGCAGCTATCGGCCCGGTGTCCCGGTAGAGCTCCCGGGGCTCAAGGACGCTGAACACGTTGCCTTCCGGGTCGGCCATCATCGTCCACGGCACATCGCCCTGGTCCACACCGACGGGCGTCGCTCCGAGCTCCTTCGCACGTGCGACCAACTCCGCCTGGTGGGCGTCCGAGGTGGTGGCGAGCTCGATGTGCACGCGGTACTTCACCGTCTCCGGGTCCGGGACGCGGACGAGATCGATGCAGACGGCGGACGGGTCCGGCCAGTCGAAGCCCACAGGTTCCAGATTGGTGACACCGGGCCCTTCGCTCGTAACACTCCAGCCGAGCACCTCCGCCCAGAACTGGCCGAGCGCCGAGTCGTCCCGGGCCTTGAAGTTCACCTGAACAAGTTGCAGCGTCATGCCGGGTACCTTAGGTGATCCCCCATCGGGCAGGCGCGCGAAGGATCGCTGACATCTTTCGCTCGGTCCGCCGCCGTGATCAGGCGCAGCACCCAGTTCGGCAAGTGCCGTTCACTGGTCGGCGCTTGCCGACCTTGCACCGGGCCCCCGACGCGTGTCGCCACATTCGGTTCCGGGGTGGCCAACAACCGGCCGGCACCGAGTCCGACCGCTTGTGCCAAAGCGGTTTCGGCACTGGTGAACCACCAGGTCAAAGCGACGGCCAGAGTCAATGCGCCGAGCTTGAAGAGTCCCTCTGCCACATTCTTATCACTGCTGGCGGCGCTTGGGGTGGTGAGGGCCGCAGGCAGCGCTATGACGGTGGTGAGTCGGATTGAGCGCTTGGTCGTCGTGGCGAAGCATCCCCTTCCGGGGCACCGGCTCCAGGCCGGCTCCGTTCGATGTGTTTGTCCCGTTCACTGTCTATTCGTCGTAGGGGCTGAGGTGGATTGGGTTGAAGCCTGGTGCGGGGCTTCGGCCGTGGTTCGGCAGTGAGCCACGGCCGAGCGCTCATTCCGCGACGTGGTCTGGCGGCGGGCCGTCTGTGGGGATGCGGTGGCCAGGCGAGGGCAGGAGCACTGTCGTCGCTTGGCGCGACAGGTGTGCGTGTACGGGGGCGTGATGGATGACGTAGCAGTTCTTAGCTGGGAGGTCCGGTTGTCGGAGGCCCGGTTGCGTGGGCTGGTGTGCCGTATGAAGGGAACCTTGAGTCGATTGGAGACGCCCCACCAGGCACCCTGCGCCCGGTCTTCATACAGGCCTTTCCCACCACGGTGGACCCCTGGGTCCTATACGTCTCGATCCCTTACGCACCTGCGGCCACCTGTGCTGTTGCGGTTGCGGCCACGAAGTCATCACGCCTCTCTCCAGCCCAGCGGTCCCTCACTTACCACGAGGATGCGCCCAGGTGTGGGCGCAATGCGAGAGTGCCCGCCAACCCCTGAACGAAGAGGACCGGCGGTTCGCTTCGTACGTCCTCCAGGCAGCCGCTGCCTACTCCGCTCCGACCGTCCCAGCACCCCCGTCCGCGGCCCACGAACAGGCCCTCGGAGCGCCGTTGCTCGACCTCGGCGCCTTCCGGGCGGCTGGACGGGTGCGGGAACGTTGTCCGGGGTCCTAAGGCTTGAGCGTGCTTCATTGTCGAAGGTCGCTAAGCCGCCCATCCGTCGATCTGGGGGGCCTGGGTGAGACGACGGCCTACGGCCTCGCGTGAACCGGGCTGATTCCCGGTGGAGCGGAGACCTGCCCGGATGGCCCACCCAGAACACCAGCAACTCCCCATACACGTCCTAGGTGCTGGCTTCCTCCAGCAGACCTGCCGCATGAGCCGTCCGCTGGTACAACACGTAGCGCCCGTCTCTGACCTTGGTGACGAGGCTTGCGCGGTGCAGTGCGCTGAGGTGGTAGGAGACGGTGCCCGGCGTGCATCCGATCCGGGCGCCGTGGTGGACCGGGCGGTTTCGAGCTCCGCCAGAAAGGCCGCTCGGGTGTTGCCGACCACTTGGGCGATCCTTCCGCACCTGCGGTCCCGGCCGGCTCCGATCTGCTGGGCGGGGTAGTAGAGGACGAACTGCCCGGGGGCGTCGACCTGGACGATGACGTCGGGCCAGTTGAGCACAAGGGAGCGGGAGGTGCCGGCCGGTGCTGATGGGGCATGGGGGGGTGAGAGCCGGCCGATCTGAGGGAGGCAGTGCCACCGGGTTGCCCAAGCAGACGGCTGCGGAGGCCCGCTGATGCTTGTACGGCTCCGCCTGGCCAAGTAGCCAGCTGCGGAGCGGGAGCACCCCTCCCGCCCGGCTCCCATCGGCGGTGGAGTGGCTCCACCAACGCGCCGAGAACGACGTTGGCGTCGGAGACCCCGGCGCGGCAGTAAACGGTGTGGGGTGCCTGGGTAGGGGCTGTCTGGTCCTCACCTCTTCATTGAGCTCCTTCACAGCCCGGGATGTAGATCGGCTCCGGCACGAGCGACGCCACAGGCTTGTCCAGTCCTGTCGGCAACGGCTCATCGCCCGCAGAGTAGTCATCCTCGTCGGCGAGGGCTCCGACGATCTCGTTCCACACGCGCCTCACTGCGGCGCGGGTGGTCTTCCCGGGCAGGGTCGCGTGAATCCTCCTACGTGAACACCCTCTGAACTCCCTCATCTGTGATCTTGGGCTTGAGTGCTTCGTCGCGTGTCGGCCGCTGGCATTAGAGACTCTTCGGCACCTTCATGACCAACCGCATCACGCTTTACGGACCCTGTGTGGGTCCGGGCCAGGGCGAGCCGCCCCTCATGGATCGCGGACTCGATGCGTGGCTGCGGACATGGGCGGGCCAGATGTCCATCAGGTTGGCTGGCTGGCAGTGGCCTGTTTGAGTTCCCAGGTGCGGTTGCTATGACGTCACGCTGAGAGTGAGGCACTGCGTCACAGAAGGTCGCTCGCCCGATAGGGGGAGGTGGATCGTTCTGGCGGTTGATGCCGCGTCGCTGCGGTCGGTGCGATGTTCGGTGCATGGACAGTGCGACAGGGACGACGGGGGCGCCTCGGCGCTCGTGGTGGCAGCGGTGGCCGTGCTGGGTGGGCCGGGCCACGATGGTGTGGGCGGTGGCGTACGCCGGCTTCGGCCTGGTCTGCGTACTGAGCGGGACACCGCTGTTCTACCTGGGTGGCGACCAAGGACCCTCGGCGCTGGGCTGGGGGGTCGTGGCGGTGGGGTCGCTGGCGATGGCGGCTTGTGGTGCCGTGGAGCGATCAGGGTTGCGGCCGGCGCTGCGGGTGCTGCTGTGGGTGGTCTGCGTGCTGGCGGGGATCGCCGCGTTCGGCCTGCTGATGGACATCATCACACTGGTATTCGGCCAGGGGGTGGACAGTGGGGTGGCCGCTGCGAACCACGTACTGGCGGCGGGCGGGGTCCTGCTGCTTGCGGCCACGGCCCGGTCAGTCCGCCGTCCGTCCTCCGGTTTCGTTGTGGCAGCCCCGGTCGTTGCATCCCGGCCGGTCCAGCTGGCCGCCTGCGCTGGGACGGTTGCCTTTCTCCCCTACGCGGTGATGAAGCTCATCTGGGCGTCCGGCGGCACCTTCGCCGGGATCACCGGCCAGGAGATGCTGGCGATCTCCAAGCGCAACGGTGCGTCAGGATTCTGGCTCACCCTGGAGTCCTGGGGCCTGGACGCCACCGTGCTGCTGGCCGCGCTCGGCGTCTTCCTGCTGTGGGGCCTGGTCCGCCCGTGGGGTCGGACCTTTCCGCGCTGGGCACGGTGGCTGCGCGGCCGGCGCGTCCCCCGCTGGCTCCCCCTGGCCCCGGCCTTGATCGGCGCTGCCACTCTGGCTCCGTACGGGGTGTTCGGGGTCGGCTATGCGGCCCTGGCCACGGCCGACGTCGTCACGATGCGGCGCGGCGACTTCCACTCCTCGAGCGATGCGCTGCTGGTCGGCTGGATCGGCATGGCCGCGTTCGCCGTCTATGGGATTGCGCTGACTGTCGCTACCCGCTCGTACTGGCTCCGGACCCGTTCCAGGGGGTCTTTGTCGGCCCGATAGCCGAGGACGTCGGAGCCGAAAGTATCGGCCCCGGTGGGGGACGTAGCAAGCACTGGCTTGTGCTCAACCGTGCTGCGGTCGACGATCTGAGGGACAGTTTGGTCGACGAAGGGCGAACAGCTGGATGCGACGCGGGGGATCGGGGGACAGCAGGGCGGCGCGCCACTGGGGCCCCGCCCTGCGCCGTATTCGCCTTTGTGTCAGGCGGGGGTGATGTTCTCCGCCTGGGGGCCCTTCTGGCCCTGGGTGATGTCGAAGTTCACCTTCTGGCCTTCTTGCAGCTCGCGGTATCCGGAACTGGCGATGTTGGAGTAGTGGGCGAAGACGTCAGGGCCGCCGCCATCCTGCTCGATGAAGCCGAAGCCCTTTTCCGAGTTGAACCACTTGACGGTTCCGCTGGCCATTTGTCCTCCAAGGGGACTGGTAGTCGGTTCCCGCACTGCGCGGGAGCCGGAGGTGATCGCCCTGGTCCTCAGAGACTCTGAACAGCAAGACGCCCGTGAACACGCGCTCAGGGCGGCCGGTACTTCGGATCCATGACAGCTGGCCATGACGCTACACGGACACTTCTCACCGCACCAGGACAACGGCCGTCGTCAGCCATACCATCGCGGCCGTCGACGACCGCGGCGATGGGGGTGCGGTCGGTCCTCGCGGGGAGGGGAGCGCGCGGGGGCGGACGATCAGCACGGTCGTGGCGGGTCCAACTCGCACCACATGGTCCAGCGGGCGGTTCTGGTAACGATCGTCTGATTCGTGCACACGTTGGTCACCAGCCCAAGTAGGCCGCCCAGGGGACAGCGGCGGGGCTGGCTGGCGGACGGTCCGAGCGATGCGCGCCGTGCCGGAGTCCGGGAGTTGCGGGGGTCCCCTGAGCCTCGGCTCATGGCTGACATGTTCGATCACGTTCCTGAGCTGTGGACCGCGGCGAAGCTGCGTGACGCCTTGTCCGGTCTTCCCGATGCCACGCCGCGCAGGGGTGCCCCGCGGTTCAGTTCACGCTGTTCGCCGATGCCAAGGCCGGCTTGTAACACCTCGACTTGGACTGACGAGGACGACCTGCGGCGCCGAATGAACGGTGGGTCCGCCTCCGTTCCTGCGGTGGTCGTAGGG
>NZ_VBVX01000349.1 GCF_005981925.1 Streptomyces albidochromogenes | reverse complement strand
GGCCGGGCGCCGGCGGGCCGCCTCGGGCGGGGCAGCACCGGCGCGGACACGGGCGAGGGGGGCATCGGCGGCCGCGTGAGCATGCGTGCCAAGCTATCCGGCTCCGCAGTCCGCACCGAAACGGGACATACGGAGCCGGGGGCCGTGCCGGAGGAACGCCGCCGGCCGGAAGTGGCCTGATGACGCCTAGTACTTGGCGTCTTCGCCCGTCCGGCCGAGGCGGCTGTGGCCACGGCTGTACGCGAAGTAGACGACGTAGCCCAGGGCCATCCAGATGCCGAACCGCAGCCAGGTCTCGGCCGGCAGATTGAGCATCAGCCACAGGGAGGCGGCCACCGAGAGGATCGGGACCACCGGCACCCACGGGGTGCGGAAGGCGCGGTGCAGGTCGGGCCGGGTCCGGCGCAGGACGATCACGCCGAGGGCGACGACGACGAACGCGAAGAGCGTGCCGATGTTCACCAGCGTCGCGAGCTCTTCGAGGCTGGTGAAGCCGGCGATGATCGCGATCAGCACGCCGAGCAGGATGGTCGGGCGGTACGGGGTGCGGAACTTCGGGTGGGTGACCGAGAAGAAGCGCGGCAGCAGTCCGTCGCGGCTCATCGCGAAGAACACCCGGGTCTGCCCGAGCAGCAGGATCATGCACACCGTGGTGAGACCGACGGCGGCGCCGAAACTGATGGTGCCGGCGTAGAAGGGGTGCCCGGTGGCCTTGAAGGCGTCGGCGAGCGGGGCGCTCACCGAGAGCTCGCTGTAGTGCTGCATACCGGTGACCACGAGCGACACGGCGACGTACAGCACGGTGCAGATCAGGAGCGAGCCGAGGATGCCGCGCGGCATGTCCCGCTGCGGGAGCTTGGTCTCCTCGGCGGCGGTGGCGACGACGTCGAAGCCGATGAAGGCGAAGAAGACGACCGAGGCGGCGGTGAAGATGCCCATGACGCCGAAGTTCGTGGGCTCGTAACCGAACATCAGCTGTACCAGGGGCGCGTCCCAGCCGGATCCGGCGGGCGGGGTCACGGCGTCCGGGATGAAGGGCGAGTAGTTGTCGGCCTTGATGAAGAAGGAGCCCGCGATGATGACGATCAGGACCACGGTCACCTTGATCGCGACCACGAGCGCGGTGACGCGCGCGGACAGCTTCACCCCGACCACCAGGATGGCCGTCAGCAGCAGGACCAGGATGAACGCCAGCAGGTCGAACCCGAATCCGTTCGATGCCTCCGGCCCGGACAGCGCTTCGGGCATGTTCCACCCGATGTTGTCCATGAGCGAGCGGACGTAGCCCGACCAGCCGACCGCCACCACCGCCGTGCCCAGCGCGAACTCGAGGACCAGGTCCCAGCCGATGGTCCAGGCGACCACCTCGCCGAGCGAGGCGTACGAGAAGGTGTACGCCGAACCGGCCACCGGGACGGTGGAGGCGAACTCGGCGTAGCAGAGCGCGGCGAGCGCGCACACGACGCCGGCGGCGACGAAGGCGAGCGCGGTCGCGGGGCCTGCCGTCTCCTTGGCGACCTTGCCCGTGAGGACGAAGATGCCGGTGCCGATGATGACACCGACGCCGAAGACGGTCAGGTCGAGCGCGGAGAGGGACTTCTTGAGCTCGTGCTCCGGCTCCTCGGTGTCACGGATCGACTGTTCGACGGTCTTCGTCCGGAACATGCCCTCTTTGGCTGGTCCTTGGTCGTGCTGCGTACTCACCGGCGTACCTCCGACTGTCGGCTGTCGCCCAACCTTGAAGTGAGCGAGTTTCAGTCATGATCGTGAGTGAACCGGTCAGTTCCCACGAGGACCGCCGCCCGGTTTCACCCGATGGGAGGCACGGACCGGTATGCGTACCGGCCCTGCGAGTTGACCCTTTCGGGGGATCGAAACCAAAGGGCCCGCCCGGAGCGTGTGCTCCGGGCGGGCCCTTTTCGCCTGGTGTGGCGGGCCGTCAGTCGCGCGCGGCCTCGGCCGGCGCTTCCTCCAGACGGCCGTCCAGCCTGGCGACCAGGCCCGTCACCTGACGGGCGATGTCCGGCGCCGTCAGACCGATCTCGGCCATGACCTCCTTGCGGGAGGCGTGGTCGAGGAAGCGCGGCGGGATGCCGAAGTCGCGCAGCGGTACGTCGACGCCGGCGTCCCGCAGCGCCTGGGCGACGGCGGAGCCGACGCCGCCGGCGCGGCTGTTGTCCTCGACGGTGACGACGACGCGGTGCTGCTCGGCGAGCGGCGCGAGCGCCTCGTCGACCGGCTTGACCCAGCGCGGGTCGACGACGGTCGTGGTGATGCCCTGCTTGTCGAGGAGGTCGGCGATCTCCAGGCACATCGGCGCGAGCGCGCCGACGGAGACGAGCAGCACGTCCGCCGTGCCCTCGGCCGGCCTGCGCAGGACGTCCATGCCGCCGACCTTGCCCACGGCCTTGACCGCGGGGCCGACCGCGCCCTTGGAGAAGCGGACGACGGTGGGCGCGTCGTCGACCTCGACGGCCTCGCGCAGCTGGGCGCGGACCTGGTCGGCGTCGCGCGGGGCGGCGATCCGCAGGTTCGGGACGCACTGGAGGATCGACATGTCCCACATGCCGTTGTGCGAGGCGCCGTCGGTGCCGGTGACGCCCGCGCGGTCCAGTACGAAGGTGACGCCGCAGTTGTGCAGGGCGACGTCCATCAGGACCTGGTCGAAGGCCCGGTTGAGGAAGGTCGCGTACACGGCGAACACGGGGTGCAGGCCGCCGGTCGCCAGGCCCGCCGCGGAGACCGCGCCGTGCTGCTCGGCGATCCCGACGTCGTAGACGCGGTCGGGGAACGTCTTCGCGAACTTGTCGAGGCCGACCGGCTGGAGCATGGCGGCGGTGATCGCGACGATGTCCTCGCGCTCCTTGCCGAGCTTGACCATCTCCTCGCCGAACACCGAGGTCCAGTCGACGCCCGAGGAGGCGATCGGCAGGCCGGTGTCGGGGTGGATCTTGCCGACGGCGTGGAAGCGGTCCGCCTCGTCGGCGAGGGCCGGCTGGTAGCCCCGGCCCTTCTCGGTGAGGCAGTGGACGATGACGGGGCCGCCGAAGCGCTTGGCGCGCTGGAGCGCGGACTCCAGGGCCTCGATGTCGTGGCCGTCGATCGGGCCGACGTACTTCAGGCCGAGGTCCTCGAACATGCCCTGCGGGGCGATGAAGTCCTTGAGGCCCTTCTTCGCGCCGTGCAGGGTCTCGTAGAGCGGCCTCCCGACGACGGGGGTGCGCTCCAGGATGTCCTTGCCGCGGGCGAGGAAGCGCTCGTAGCCGTCGGTGGTGCGTAGGGTGGCGAGGTGGTTCGCGAGGCCGCCGATGGTGGGCGCGTACGAACGCTCGTTGTCGTTGACGACGATGACGAGCGGGCGGTCCTTGGCGACGGCGATGTTGTTCAGCGCCTCCCAGGCCATGCCGCCCGTGAGGGCTCCGTCACCGATGACGGCGACGACGTGGTGGTCCTCCTTCTTGAGGACCTCGTTGGCCTTGGCGAGGCCGTCGGCCCAGCCGAGGACGGTCGAGGCGTGCGAGTTCTCGATGACGTCGTGCTCGGACTCGGCGCGCGAGGGGTAGCCGGACAGGCCGCCCTTCATCTTCAGCTTCGAGAAGTCCTGGCGGCCGGTGAGCAGCTTGTGCACGTAGCTCTGGTGTCCGGTGTCGAAGAGGACCTTGTCCTTCGGCGACTCGAAGACACGGTGCAGAGCGATCGTCAGCTCGACGACACCGAGGTTGGGCCCCAGGTGTCCGCCGGTCTTGGAGACCTCGTCCACGAGAAATGTCCGGATCTCGGCGGCCAGCCGGTCCAGCTGCTCCGGGGTGAGCCCGTCCAGATCGCGCGGTCCCGTAATGCGGGTCAGCAGCGCCACCCGTGCCTCCTTGCAGTTGAACTGTCTGCTTGCCGGTCTGTCGAGTCTAATGTTCCGCCCGCGGCGTTGGTCATCGGGCGGTGCGTTCTGCGTCACGCGTCGGTTACGGCCGGGCGCGCGCACAGCCGTGCCCGGCACCGGAATCCGGTGCCGGGCACGGCTGGGAGGGTGCGGTCAGGCGCGACCAGCGGTCTTCTGCGTCTTCCGGGTGACGGAGTCGATCACCACGGTCGCCAGCAGGACACCACCGGTGATCATGTACTGGATCGGCGTGGCGATGCCTTCGAGAGCCAGGCCGTACTGGATCGAGACGATCACCATGACGCCGAGCAGCGCGTTCCAGGTCCGGCCGCGGCCGCCGAAGAGGCTGGTGCCGCCGATGACGGCCGCCGCGATGACGTTCATCAGCAGGTCGCCGGCGCCGGCGCTCTGGTTGGCGGCGGCGATCTTGGAGGCCCAGAACAGGCCGCCGACGGCGGCGAACGTACCCGCGATCGCGAAGACCGAGATCCGGATCGCGGTGACGTTGATGCCGGCCCGGCGGGACGCCTCGACGCTGCCGCCGAGGGCGAAGATCTTGCGCCCGTACGCCGTGCGGCGGAGCACGAAGTCCGTCACGACCAGGACGACCAGGAAGAGGACGAGTGCCAGCGGCAGGCCCTTGTACTGGTTGAACATGATCGCGGCGGCGAAGGCGACCACGGCGAGCAGCACCGTGCGCAGCACGGTGTCGACGAGCGGCCGGGACGGGATGCCGGCGGCCTCGCGGCGGCGGTTGTCCAGGAAGGACGAGAGGAAGAAGCCCGCCACGGCGAGTGCGGCCAGACCGTAGGCGGCGGCCACGTCGGAGAAGTAGTACGTGGTCAGCCGGCCGATCACGCCGTCGCCGTCCAGGTTGATGGTGCCCTGGTCGCCGAGGAGCTGGAGCATGAAGCCGAGCCAGAACAGCAGGCCGGCCAGGGTGACGGCGAACGCGGGCGCGCCGACCCGGGCGAAGAAGAAGCCGTGCAGGGCGCCCATGGCGGCGCCGCTGACGATCGCGACGAGTACCGCGAGCCACTCGTTCATGCCGTGGGTGACGCTCAGCACGGCGACGATGGCGCCGGACACGCCGCTGACCGAGCCGACGGACAGGTCGATCTCGCCGAGCAGCAGCACGAAGATGATGCCGACGGCCATCATGCCGGTGGCGACCATCGTGACGGCGATGTTGCTGAGGTTCTGCGCGGACAGGAAGTTCGAGTTCAGACCCTGGAAGATCGCGCAGATGAGGATCAGGCCGATGACGACGGGGATGGACCCCAGGTCGCCGGCGTGCAGCTTGCGCTTGAACTCGGACACGTAGCCCGCGAAGCCGCGTTCGCGGACGAGCAGCCGGGGGTCGACGACGGTGACCGCGTCGTGCGCCGCCTCGGGGTTCTCGACGGCGGGGCCGCCGGGGGTGGAGGACTTGTCGATGCTCACTTCTGAGCCTCCCCGTTGCGCGCCGCACGGCGGGTCACGGCGTTGTCCGTGGCACCGGTGATGGCGGAGATGATCTCTTCCTGCGAGGTGGTCTTCACGTCGAAGACGCCGTTGTTCCGGCCGAGCCGGAGCACTGCCACCTTGTCCGCGACGGCCTTGACGTCCGCCATGTTGTGGCTGATGAGGATCACGGCGTGACCACGCTCGCGCAGCCGCTCGACGAGGTCGAGGACCTGGGCGGTCTGCTCGACACCGAGGGCGGCGGTGGGCTCGTCGAGGATGACCAGCTTCGGCTCGCCGAGCATCGAGCGGGCGATCGCCACGGTCTGGCGCTGGCCGCCGGAGAGCGAGGCGATCGGGATGCGCACGCTGGGGATGCGGATCGACAGCGTGGTGAGCAGTTCGAGCGCGCGGCGCTCCATCTCGACCTCGTTGAGGACACCGCGCTTGCGGATCTCCCGGCCGAGGTAGAGGTTGCCGACGACATCGATGTTGTCGCACAGCGCGAGGTCCTGATAAACGGTCGCGATGCCCAGGTTCTGGGCATCGTGCGGCCGGTTGATCCGGACGGTGCTGCCTTCCCACTCGATGACGCCGTCATCGATGGGGTGCACGCCGGCGATCGTCTTGACCAGCGTGGACTTTCCGGCGCCGTTGTCGCCCACCAGGGCGACCACTTCACCGGCGTGGACCTCAAGCTCTACGTCGGTGAGCGCCTGAACGGCACCGAACCGCTTGGAGACCCCGCGCAACGCCAGCACGGGCGTAGCGGACACGTGAACCATCTCCTTCGCCGCCTGACCGGCGGGATGACGCGCCGGGAGGAGGGCGCGACGGTTGAGCAGAAGCGAACTGAGGGGAAGAAGCGTTTCTGTACGGCGCTCCGCCCGATAGCGGGGGCAGAGAGGGGGCGGAGCGCCGTACAGGCTTCGGGG
>NZ_VBVX01000348.1 GCF_005981925.1 Streptomyces albidochromogenes | reverse complement strand
GTCGGGGGCCTTGGGCTGCTTCGCGCGCCTGCCGGCTGTCCTGGATCGTGGCGGCCACCTGCGCGGCGGCGGCTTCCAGGGTTTGGCGCGTCTGTTCCACCGTGTCGACGCCGGTCTCCGGCTCCAGGAGGCGGCCGTCCTTCGGGCCGGTACGGAACGGCCGCGGGTACGGCCTCGAGGCGGCGGGCACGGCGACGGTGCGCGGCCGGGTGCGAGACCCCAGGCGCTCCGCACGGCGCACCGCGTGGACCCGGGCGGCCAGTGCGTCGGCGGCGAGGCGGGCCCGCTCGTACGGCGAGGCGGTCCGCTTGCGGGTCAGCGGGCGCAGCACGGCCTGGTCCTCGGTGTCACGCGGATAGAGGGCGCGCAGGTCGGCGGTCATCATCCGCCGCCTCGCCGGGCGGGTGTAGTCGTCGACGACCGTCCGTACGATCTGTTCGTCCACGCCCGGCTCGTGAGGTCGGCCGCGCAGGACGTAGGAGAGATGGCGGCGTGCTTCAGCGAGCAGGTGGTGGCGCTTGAACGCGCCGCGCACCATGTACACCACAGCGACGACGTCGACAGCCGCCAACGCGACGTCCACCACCGGCCGCACCCGCGCCCACACCGCCGCGGCCGCCGCCCGCGCCCGCTCGGCGAGCCGGTAGACGGTGCAGGCCCCGAACGCCCGGATCGCGGAGTCCCGCCATCGCCTGCGCAGCTCGGTCAGCGACAGCAGCTCCGTGCGCTTCGGTGAGCGGGTCTGGTCGGCGGCCTGGCAGGCCAGCGCGTAGGCGGCCCGCTCCCCCGGCGCGTGCCCCTGCTTCTCCTCGTACCTGGCGGTGAGGATGGGCAGCGCGTCCTCGATCTGCTGGCTGCGGGTCGACTGCCAGCCGATCAGCCGCCGGTCGATGCCCGCGATGTCCATGACGGGCCGGCGGCCGGGCGTCACCTCGCGCGGCTCCAACGCCCACCCGAGCCGGGCGGACACCTCCTCCATGATGTACAGGAGGTAAAGGGTGTCGGCCGCGATTCCGTGGCCCTGGACTCGTAGTGCCGGAAGACCGCGACGATCAGCCCGTCCTTGACCCGGGCGCGCTGCTTACCGCCAGCCTTCGAGCGGATCTCCGCGACCGACTCCTCCAGCCACGCCAGGGTCTTGTCGCAGGCGATGTCGTCGCACAGCTCCAGCACCCGGCGGTGCCGGTCGTCCATCAAGGCCCACGCGATGTGGGCCGTCGGCGGAGGCCGGAAGGTGCGCTCCTTGGCCTTGTCGGTCTTCGGTGAGCGGTTGTGCTCGATGGGCCTGCCCAGCACGGTAGCCCGCCGCGCCTGCGCCGGCTCTTGCCCTGCGCCAGGAGCTCGCGCTCGATCCGGTCGGCGTCCGGGTGCCTGCCCTCCCCCAGGAGGAGTTCGGCCTGCCGCTCGGTCACCACGTCCCCGGCCGCCAGGCCGAGCGCGGCCAGGCCTTGGCCCTTCCACACACCGGGCGGGACACCGGCTTCGTCCTGGGCGGCGCGCAGCGGCGTGCCCGCCCGGCGGTGGCCGTCGCCGACCATCACGCCACGGAAGAGATAGCGCCACCCGTTTCCCGGGCGGACTGGCGACATGCTGATCATCGGCCCATGGAACCCCGGCGCTGACCTGCACAGAAGCGCCACCCGGGGTTCTTCCCGCCGGGCGGGAAGCCATCACCAAGTCTTTACCGCAGCGCCCGCCAGGCGGTCCGCCACACAAGCCCGAGTCGAGGCTCCGCTGGGCAGCGAACGGCAACAGGGGCGGGGCGTCGGCGATCCGGGTTCGAGCGCCTCCAGCACCATGGCAGCGAACCCATCGACAGTACGCGGTCCCAACCCACCGGGCCCTGCGCCCGGCTGTCGTTACACGTAGTCAGCGGCGCTCACGATGCGACTGAACAGGCCCCGCCAGTCCGCTGCGGGCAGTACCCGGGCGGCCCGGCACAGGTCGACTGGGTGGCCGACAGCCAGGGACGCGGCGATCTCCAGTACGGCGAGGTGCGGCCCCATGGCGCCGGGCTCCAGGTCGCCATCGTCGAGGGCGTTCGGTGAGCCGAGGAGGTCTACGACCCGGTCCCAATTGACTGATGCTGAGTCCTCAGCGCGGACCGGGGAGGCGGGCACGCTGTACCGGCCGTTGACGAGCTGCCACACCTGGGGTTCGACCGGCTGCCCGATGCTCCCGCTGAGGGCAGGGTCGTGAACGAACCGACGGAGCCAGTACCCGTCCCGGTAAGAACCGAGTACGACTGTCGCTCGCCGCATCTGGAGATTTCCGATGCTGGCCGTAAGCCACCGCGCAAGCCGCACCCCCTCGGGCACGGCACGTCGCGGGGCAGGAAGATCGTCAGTGTCCACTTCGAGGTCCATGCAGCCACCTTGACGGCGCAACGGGCACAGAACACCAACACGCGCCACAGAGTCACCCGAAGAGGCTCCACGGAGTCGGGCGCCTACGGCCTCGGTAAACACAGTGGTACAGCGGAGGCTCCCCGCGGACTCTCTCAGCAGTCGTAGCTCTTGAGCGTCTTCGACGCACCGGTGGCCGACTTCAGGTAGTCGTTCTCCGACTTCAAGCTCTCGTTCTCCGCCGTCGACTCCGCCAACTGCACGACCAGTCCGGCAGCCATGGAGAGGAGCCCTTCGTGCTTTGTGTGGAGCTCCTCGTGCTCTTCCTGAAGCCCTTTGTACTTCCAGGCGAGCACCCCGATGGTGGTGGCGGCCAGAACGCTGGCGCCGGCCTTAACCACGACCCTGGCTTTGCCGAAGTTACCTCCGGCTGGCCCGGCACCGTCCTTGCCGATGCAAACGTGGCCCATCTGGTGCGAGTGCTGTTGAGCCTCGCCGAGATGGTCGCTCTCATACGAGCACGAACCGCATTGGTAATGGGTCATCAGTCGTTCCTCTCCCCCATGGAGATGAGCTTGTCACGGGTCACATGCCTCCGGCGACCACTTGGTCATCCTCCGTACGCCCACCGACACTGAGGGACCTCGAGCACCTCCTGGCCCAACTGGAGAACATCGAGGCCAACCTCGGCGCCGGTGGCAATGGCCCGGGTACGAACGAGGGACATGACCGCGACACCCCGCCGGATCGGTGTCCCGTCGACGCGTAAGTGATATCCGCCCCCACGGCCCCGCGTCGTGGGGCCCTGCCACCCCTCAGGGCCCCGTGCACGGGCGGCAGCGTGCTTCTCGCGCCCTGTCCGGCCGGGCGCACGGGAGCACCATGAAGGTGTGGCTTCCTCGGACAAGCAGCATCAGGGTGCGGGCTGCAGCCGGCTGGATGCCCTGCGGCTGACCGAGCAACCGCACGCGGCAAGGGTGTGGAGGCTGGGGAGGTCGTCTTGCCGGACGGCGTCGAGCCACTGCGGCAGTCGTTCGCCCTGGCGCTCGGTGAGCACCTGGCCGAAGGGCCGGACGTGACCGGTGAGGGCATCGAGTTCGGGGCAGTGGACCAGGATGGCCTGGATTGAAGGCGGTCGGTCTCCGTCAGGGACTCGGGCAGGTGGAGAATCCATCCGGCGACGACGCGGGGTGACGGCGGCCGAGCTGTTGACGGGGCCGGGAGAGAGCCGCTTCTTCCGGAAGTAGGCGCGAACGCGCTGGTAGCTGCCAGAGATGCCACCTGCCTGCCACTTGCAGCGCCCGGGGTGTCCTGACGGTGGCGCTTTCGGCGAAGAACGGTGCGCGATCGCGGCAGACCACCTCGATCCCTGGCCGTTTCGCGAGCCAGGCGGCCAGGCTGGACGCCTCCCGGTCGGGTAGCAGGTCCACCGGCCGCCGACCTTCGACATCGACCAGGATGGTCCCGTAGTTGCGACCCTTGCAGGTCGCGTACTCATCGACCACGACCACCACTTCCCCAAGGCCGACTCGGCCGAGCCCTGTCACTCAGCGTGCGCGAGCGACCACGTGCAACGCTCAGCCTTTCGACGCTCCCGCTAGAACGGTCCGTCGGCGATGCCCCCTGACGCGGCGAGGGCCTGTGAGAAGGCGCGTATGCGTGCGGTTTCGTGGCTGTGGTGCCAGACAAGGCCGAGGAAAGAATCCTCGAGGCCGGTGATGGGCACGAAGGTAATGGCTCGCCGGTTGTAGTACTCGCCTGTGGGGTGGCACAGGAGCATTGCGCCACGGTCGGCCGCTACCAGGGCCAGGCCCTCCTGCAGAGTGCTCACGGTCGGCCCGGTCGGGATTTCGCGGCCGCTCGGCGTGAGAGTGGGAGCTTGTGCGCGCCGCCAGTACTCAGGGGCGGGGCCGCGGACCCCGATCAAGGGGCAGCTGGCGAGGTCCTCGGCCGTCAGCTTCTCGTACGACGCGAAGCGGTGGTTTGTGGAGACAGCGAGGGTCTGCGGCTGCTTGGAGAAGATCTGTCCGAGGACGAGGTCGTTCTCCTCCACGGGCAACAGCACGATCGCAGTGTCGACTTCGTGGCGGTGGAGCGGGCCGAAGGGGTCGGAGATGGGGATTTCCACGATCTCGGTGGTGCAATCGGGGTGGCGGTTCTGGAAGAGCGCGACGGCATTCATGACATGGTCGTCAGCCGTGCCCTGGAAGCCGATGCGGAGTAGCCCGCCGACGCCCCGTGCCGTGCTACGAGCGGTATCGAGAGCGGTCTGCAGGGAGTTGTAGGCAGGGCGGAGGTCCGCGAAGAGCGTCTCGCCGAGCGGGGTGAGGCGTACACGGCGGCTGGTGCGCTCGACGAGGCGGGCGCCGATCCGGCCTTCCAGGGTTCGAAGGAGCTGGCTGATGCGGCTCTGCGACACGTACAGGCGCTCACCCGCCCGGCCGAAATGCAGCTCTTCGGCCAAGGCAAGAAACGCCTCCACCTCGCGAACTTCCAGACTTCCCACGGCCCCCTCCGCTCTTCCACTCCCTTGGCCAGGCTCTTTGTCGATCTATGAGTGCACCTCATGGAACGATGAGAGGTTGGCCGTTGTTCCCCTACTGCGTGGTCGATTGACTCAACGCATGTCGCAAGTTGAAGAAGTCGAAGAAAGATCAGCACCGCAGGGGCGTACGACGCTACGCGCTTGGCTGGGCGTAGTGACCGTGGCTATCGGCACGTTCACGGTCGTCACCTCGGAGATGCTGCCCGTCGGGCTGCTGACTCCCATGAGTGACTCCCTCAAGGTCACCGAAGGCGTGGCGGGTCTCACACTGACGATCACAGGTCTGGTGGCGGCGGTGTCCTCGCCCCTGTTGACGTCCGCCCTGAGCCGGTTCGACCGGCGCATTGTGCTCTGCGCGCTCATGGCCGTTCTGCTGATCGGCAATCTGGGCGCCGCGTGGTCACCGAACTTCGGTGTGATGGTCGCCGCGCGCGTACTGGTCGGTATCGGCATGGGCGGCGTATGGGCCATCGCGGCAAGCATTGCGGTGCGCCTGGTGCCGCCGAATTCGGTGGGTACGGCGACCACCCTGGTCTTCAGCGGGATCGCAGTGGCATCGGTCCTCGGCATTCCGGCGGGTGCGTTCGTCGGGGCCCTGGCCGGGTGGCGCGCGGCATTCGTGGTCGCCGCCGTCCTTGCACTCCTGGTCCTCCTCGCCATGGCCGTGCTGCTGCCGAAGCTGCCGGCCGAAGGGACTGTTCAGCTGGGCGGGGTGATGAGACTGTTCGGCAACCCGCAGGTGCGGACCGGCCTGATCGTCGTGGCGTTTCTGGTCACCGGGCACTTCGCCGCGTACACCTACGTCCGACCCGTTCTCGAGGACGTCTCCAGAGTCAGCGCCGGGATGATCGGCACGCTCCTGCTGGTGTACGGAATCGCTGGTGTCGCGGGAAACTTCATCTCCGGTGCCGGCGCGGGGCGTTCGCCGCGCAAGACGCTCCTTGTGATCAGTGTGGTCATGGCCGCGACGGTGCTCCTGCTTCCCGTCGTGGGCGGGGCGCCGTGGGTGGCGGGCGCGTTGATGGCGGTGTGGGGGCTCACCTACGGCGGAGTCTCCGTGAGTACGCAGACGTGGATCCTGGCCGCGTCGCCCGATGCCCGTGAGGCAGCTTCCTCCCTGTTCGTCGGCGTGTTCAACGGCGCCATCGCGCTCGGCGCGCTCCTCGGCGGCCAGGCGGCAGACGGCATCGGCATCACCTCGGCGATGTGGGTGGGCGGTGGGCTTGCGCTCGCTGCTCTGGTCGCCACCGCGGTGGGCCGTGCTCCGACCACCGGTCCACTCTGACCTTTCGGATTCGCGGTAGGCAGGGCGACAAGAACACCCACCCGTTGAAGCACAAGCGGAAAGCGCTTGCGTGCTCCGGCGCACGACCCCACACGCCACCC
>NZ_VBVX01000347.1 GCF_005981925.1 Streptomyces albidochromogenes | reverse complement strand
ACCCCCAGAACACCGCGCCCCCGGCCGCGACCATCACCCGCAGCTCGGAACGGGCGAACCGCATCACCCCGCCGCCCGGCTGGGGCTCCGCCCCCGTCACCCCACCGGGCACCCGGGCACGCGCCGCGCCCTGCCGGCGCGGCCCCCAGGCGTCCGTACGACGCCGCCCCCACAAGGGGCCCGCCAGGCCGAGCCCTCGCACCGTACCGACCAGTTTCACCGAGCGCACCAGGTCACGACCGTCCATACGGCTCACCCTGCCACCCGCCGGGACGCCCGCAGGGCGCGTTCAACTGCCGTTCACCCGTGGTGTGCGCACATGACCCGATACCCGACTGTGGGCGGCCCGCCCTGGTGCGCAAGACGATCACATGGCATCGTCCCTGTCAGTCGCCTCGTGCGCACACCCTTCGCACGTGCGCGCGACACACGCACACCACGCGTACAGCCCGGGAGCCGCCCCATGTCCTCAGCAGCGAACACCGCGCCCCTCTGGCAGCCGGACGCGGACCGCATCGCCGCCGCCGCCGTCACCCGCTTCCAGAGCTGGGCGGCCGAGCGGTACGGAGCACCCGCCGACGGCGGATACGCGGCGCTGCACCGCTGGTCGGTCGACGAACTCGACACCTTCTGGCAGGCCGTCGCCGACTGGTTCGACGTTCGCTTCTCCACCCCGTACGAAACGGTCCTCGCCGACCGCTCCATGCCGGGCGCCCAGTGGTTCCCGGGAGCGACACTCAACTACGCGGAGCACGCCCTGCGAACGGCCGAAGACCCGTCCCGCGCGGACGACCCGGCCCTCCTGTACGTCGACGAGACCCACGAGCCCACCCCGGTGAGCTGGTCGCAGCTGCGCCGCCAGGTCGGCTCACTCGCCGCCGAACTCCGCGCCCTCGGCGTCCGCCCCGGAGACCGCGTCAGCGGCTACCTCCCCAACATCCCGCAGGCCACCGTCGCCCTGCTCGCCACCGCCGCCGTCGGCGGCGTCTGGACCTCCTGCGCCCCCGACTTCGGCGCCCGCAGCGTCCTCGACCGCTTCCAGCAGGTGGAGCCCGTCGTCCTCTTCGCGGTCGACGGCTACCGCTACGGCGGCAAGGAGCACGACCGTACGGACACCGTCGCCGAACTCCGCCGCGAGCTGCCCACCCTGCGCGCCACGGTCCACGTCCCGCTGCTCGGCACCGCGGCACCCGAAGGCGCCCTGGACTGGTCTGCCCTCACCTCGGCCGACACCGAACCGGTCTTCGAGCAGGTGCCCTTCGCACACCCCCTGTGGGTCCTCTACTCCTCCGGCACGACCGGCCTCCCCAAAGCCATCGTCCAGTCCCAGGGCGGCATTCTCCTGGAGCACTTCAAGCAGCTCGGCCTGCACTGCGACCTCGGCCCCGAGGACCGCTTCTTCTGGTTCACCTCCACCGGCTGGATGATGTGGAACTTCCTCGTCTCCGGCCTGCTCACGGGCACCACGGTCGTCCTGTACGACGGAAGCCCCGGCTACCCCGGCACCGGCGCCCAGTGGCGCGTCGCCGAACTCACCGGGGCGACCCTGTTCGGCACCTCGGCCGCGTACGTCATGGCCTGCGCCAAGGCGGACGTCCACCCCGCCCGCGACCACGACCTCTCCGCCGTCAAGTGCGTCGCCACCACCGGCTCACCGCTTCCGCCCGACGGTTTCCGGTGGCTCCACGACGAGGTCGACTCCGACCTGTGGATCGCGTCCGTGAGCGGCGGCACGGACGTGTGCAGCTGCTTCGCCGGCGCGGTCCCGACGCTCCCCGTCCACATCGGCGAGCTCCAGGCCGCCTGCCTGGGCACCGACCTCCAGGCGTGGGACCCCCAGGGCAAGCCCCTCACCGGCGAGGTCGGCGAACTCGTCGTCACCAACCCCATGCCGTCCATGCCGGTCCACTTCTGGAACGACCCCGACGGCAGCCGCTACCACGACAGCTACTTCGACACCTACCCCGGCGCATGGCGGCACGGCGACTGGATCACGATCACCGGCCACGGCTCGGTGGTCATCCACGGCCGCTCCGACTCCACACTCAACCGCCAGGGCGTCCGGATGGGCTCGGCCGACATCTACGAGGTGGTCGAGCGGCTCCCCGAGATCAAGGAATCCCTGGTCATCGGCCTCGAAGAACGGGACGGCGGCTACTGGATGCCGCTCTTCGTCCACCTCGCCGAAGGCGCCACTCTCGACGATGCCCTGCGCACCCGCGTCAAGCAGGCCATCCGCACCGCGCTCTCCCCGCGCCACGTGCCCGACGAGATCATCGAGGTCCCCGCGGTCCCGCACACCCTCACCGGCAAGCGCATCGAGGTCCCCGTGAAGCGCCTCCTCCAGGGCACCCCGCTCGCCAAGGCGGTCAACCCCGGCTCGGTCGACAACCTGGAACTCCTCCACTTCTACGAGGCCCTGGCCCGCACCCGCCGCTGAGAAGCGGCCCCCCCTGCCTCACGGAGAGTCGCGTTGTCAGTGCGGTCGGTTACGGTGAGTGAGCACTGATCGACTGCGCTCAGGGGGAATCATGGCGCGCACCAAGTCCACGAAGCACCACCGGAACAGGACGATGCGGCGTACGCTGCGCCGCGAAGTCCCCAGCGTCGTAGGCCTGCTGGCCGACGAGCAGGACTTCGCGGCCATGCGGGCCTACCGCACCTTCGCCTTCGACGATCACCAGGCCTACCTCCAGGAAGTGGACGGTCTGCTACGAGCCCTCGCGGCCCAGGGCGTGCACACCTCCGTCGCGCTCTTCGACCCCGAGGACTTCCTGGAGTACTGCCGCGCGACCGGAATCGACCCCGATACGACGGAGAGCCGCACCCGCTTCACCGCGGAGATCGCCGCCTGCGGAGCCTGCGTCCCGTACGCGGGCGAGCCCATCGCCAGCATCGTGCCGCTGCTCGTCGACCAGGCGGTCCGCCAGGCCACCTGGGAGTACGCGACGCTGCTCCTGGCCCGCCTCGGCGACTGCGCCGAGTGCGGCGAGGACATCGGCCGCGAGTCCCTGCGCCGGGCCCAGCGTCTCGTCACACGTCTGGTCGAACAGGCCGGCCCCGGCAGCCACCACCTCGTCTGCAGCGTCCCGGCCGAGGAGGAACAGCTTCTCGCCGTGCTCCACGCGGAGCGCACCGGCACCGAACCGGTCCAGTTGCCCGAAACGGAAGCCGCCGAGTTCGTGACGGTCCTCGCCGCGGGCATCGCGGCCCAAAGGCCCGGGGGAGTCGTCCTGCGGACCACCGCGCCCGGAGCCCCGGACCGGCTTCACGGCTGGCGACTGCAGCGGGGCCGCCTGCTCGCCCTCACCGCGGGCGAGGTCTTCAGCGCCTACTGCACCGACGCCGACACCGGCGACCCCGTGTCCCCTGAGCCCGGCGTCGAGTACTGCCCCGGCTTCGACATCGAGGAGCCGGACCCCCACCACTGAAAACGCCCGAGGGGCTCCAGGCCATCGGCCCAGAGCCCCTCGGATCAGTACGGCAACACCGGTCACTCGCCGGACAGCACCGCCTGCGCGGCCGCCCGCGCCTCGTCGGCGGTGTCCGTGGCACGCGCCGCGGCGGCCGCCCGCTCGCACTGGGCGAGCGTGTGCTTCGCCAGCGTCGCGCGGACATAGGGAATGGCCTTCGCGCCCATCGACAGGGAGGTGACACCCAGACCCGTCAGCACACAGGCGAGCAGCGGATCGGCCGCGGCCTCACCACATACGCCACAGCTCTTGCCCTCGGCCTTCGCGGCGTCGGCGGAGGCCGCCACCAGGTCGAGCAGTGCCGGCTGCCACGGGTCCTGCAGCCGCGACACCGCACCGACCTGCCGGTCAGCGGCGAACGTGTACTGCGCGAGGTCGTTGGTCCCCAACGAGAGGAACTCGACCTCCTGCAGGACCGAGCGCGCCCGCAGTGCGGCGGACGGGATCTCGACCATCGCACCGAACTTCGCCCGCAGCCCGGCCGCACGGCACGCGTCGGCGAAGGCCCTGGCATCCGTACGGTCCGCGACCATCGGCGCCATGACCTCGAGGTACACCGGCAGACCCTCGACAGCCTTCGCCAGCGCCGTCAGCTGCGTCCGCAGCACGTCCGGGTGGTCGAGAAGCGACCGCAGTCCGCGCACACCGAGCGCGGGGTTCGGCTCCTCGGCCGGCGTCAGGAAGTCGAGCGGCTTGTCCGCGCCCGCGTCCAGTACCCGCACCACCACACGGCCCTCGGGGAACGCCTCGAGAACCTTGCGGTACGCCTCGACCTGCTTCTCCTCCGACGGCGCCTGCTTGCTGTCGTCGAGGAACAGGAACTCCGTACGGAACAGACCGACACCCTCAGCGCCCGCCTCGACCGCGGCCGGCACATCGGCGGGACCGCCGATGTTGGCGAGCAGCGGCACCTTGTGACCGTCGGATGTCGCACCGGGCCCGGTCGAAGCCGAGAGCGCCGCCTTGCGCGCGGCGGCAGCGGCCTCGAGCTCCGCCCGCTTCTCGGCGGTGGGCTCGACGAAGATCTCACCCGTACTGCCGTCGACAGCGACGACTGTGCCCTCGGCCAGCTCGCCGGCGCCCGGCAGAGCCACCACGGCGGGCACACCCAGCGCCCGCGCGAGGATCGCGCTGTGGCTGGTCGGACCGCCCTCCTCGGTCACGAAGCCCAGCACCAGCGTCGGGTCGAGCAGCGCGGTATCGGCGGGAGCGAGATCCCGGGCGATCAGCACGTACGGCTCGTCACTGTCCGGCACACCGGGCATCGGCACGCCCAGCAGCCGCGCGACGATCCGGTTCCGTACGTCGTCCAGGTCGGCGACACGCCCCGCCAGGTACTCGCCGGCGTTGGCCAGCAGAGCCCGGTAGGCGGCAAAGGCGTCGTACACACCGCGCTCCGCCGTGCTGCCGACGGCGATGCGCCGTTCCACATCGGCCATCAGCTCGGGATCCTGCGCCATCATGGCCTGCGCCTCGAGCACGTGCTGTGCCTCGCCGCCGGCCAGGTTGCCGCGCGCAATCAGGTCGGCTGCCACAGCTTCCACGGCCTGGCGGGCGCGCCCCTGTTCGCGCCCCGCCTCTTCCGCCGGAATCTGCTTGGCCGGCGGTTCGAGAACCGCCGTGCCCATGTGCCGTACCTCGCCGATCGCCACACCGTGACTCACGCCGACGCCTCGCAGCGTTGTCTCCATCTCACCGTCTCCGATAGTTGCGACGGGGACTCAGTCCAGTCCCCCCGCGATGAATGTCGTACCCGTGGCCGCCCTTACGGCGCCGGCGTCACTCCCAGCTGAAGAGCGGCTCGCCGCGCTTCACGTCGCCGTCCTCCACGAGGTCGACGAGGGAATCGGCGGTGGCCTCCAGCGCGACGATCGGGCACACCGGCGACTTGCCGGCCTCTTCGACGGCTGCCGGGTTCCAGCGCACGATCGCCTGGCCGCGCGTCACCGTGTCCCCCTTGTTGACGAGCAGCTCGAAGCCTTCACCATTGAGCTGCACGGTGTCGATGCCCAGGTGCGTCAGGACGCCGTGCCCCTGGCCGTCGACCACGACGAACGCGTGGGGGTGCAGGGAGACGATGACACCGTCAACGGGGGCGACAGCCTCCGACGGCTCACGCACGGGGTCGATCGCGGTGCCGGGACCGACCATCGCCCCGGAGAACACGGGGTCGGGGACTGCGGCGAGTCCGATGGCGCGTCCGGCAAGCGGGGACGTCACGCTGGTCATGAGGGGCCTCCCAGGGGTGGAGAGTTCGTGTGCCGCCGTCACTACCTGTCCAGGACGGCGTACTGTTGAGAAGGGTAAGTCACGAGAAGTCCCAGTTTCGCCCGAGACGTCACGCTTGGCGGACCTAGGGGTGCACCGGCAACGGTTTGCCTCGTCTGCTGGAGCGATGTACTCTCGTAGTCCTGCCTGACACCAGCACACTCCGTTGTGGGTCGTGGGTCGGCAGCCTCCGACTGGTCTAAACCATATCTCTTCTCCGAGCCTCCGCATGCCTGCGGACACTGGTCAGGGAAGCGGAAAAGGACTGATACAGTCGGCACCGCCGGAAAGGGAAACGCGAAAGCGAAGAACTGGAAAGCACCGAGGAAGTCGGACACGAAAGCGTCTGATAGAGTCGGGAACACGAAATGCCGAACGAAAGCCCGGAGGAAAGCCCGAGAGGGTGAGTACAAAGGAAGCGTCCGTTCCTTGAGAACTCAACAGCGTGCCAAAAGTCAACGCCAAATATGTTGATACCCCGGCCCACTTCGGTGGGTTGGTGGTTCCTTTGAAAAGTCCTGGCTGCCCTTGTGGCAGTCCAGGCGAACACAGCGAGGACGCTGAGAACA
>NZ_VBVX01000346.1 GCF_005981925.1 Streptomyces albidochromogenes | reverse complement strand
GGCCGGGTGCGGGCGAAGGTGTGCAGCAGGCGCTCGGTGTCGTACGTGGCGTAGGCGTCGGTGTACGGGCGCAGCAGGGCGCTGGGGATCAGGTCGCCGGGGATGCGGGGCAGTCCCGCGGTGTGGGTGGCCAGGTGGCGCAGGGTGATGCGGCGTGAGGCGGGGTGGCGCAGCGGCAGGTCCGGAAGGTGGGCGGTGAGCGGGTCGTCGAGCCTGAGGACGCCGGTGCGGGCGAGGGCGGCGAGGAGCAGGACGGTGAAGGTCTTGGTCACGGAGCCGAGTTCGTAGCGCAGTGCGTGGCGCGGCACGGCCGGGGCGGGGGCGTGGCCGCCGCTGATCGTGGTCCGCCGGCCGTGGTGGGTGACGGCGAGCACGACGTCCGGGGCGTCGACGGCGGTGACCGCCTCGGCGAGGCGCAGCGCGAGCGCGGCGTCGGGCGCCGTGGCCGTCGCGAGGCGGCTGGTCACGTGGCGGACATCGCGCGGGAGGTGGCCATGGCGGAGGCGAACGCGGCGACCAGGGTGGGGTGGTGGACGACATCGAACACGTCCGCCGCGTCTCCGTCCGGCATGGTCCGCTGCAGCGGCATCGCGCCGCTGTCGGACTGGGCGGCGGCGTACCGCTCCCAGATCCGCGCGTCCAGAGCGGGTCGGGGCAGGCAGGTGTCGACGACGAGGAGTTCGCCGAGCAGGTCCCAGTGTTCGAGGTCGGCCCAGTCCTCGGTCCAGGCGGGCAGGTACAGGGCGAGGTAGTCGGCCGTCTCCGGGGGGATGCGGCCGGGCTCCGCGCCCCAGTCGGTGAGGTGGAAGACGGTGTGGGTGATGTCGTACGCGATGTGGTACTGCACCGTCCACGGTTCGGGCAGCCGGCTCAGCCAGGTCATGCGGACGGCGTCGTCGAAGTCGCCGCTGGGCGGCAGCCCGATCCTGCGTTCGGCGCGCAGGACGCTGAGGCGCCGGTTGGGCACCATGTCGAGCGCCGGCCAGGTCAGGGTGCGGCGGCAGACCTCGGCGGTGGTCTCAAGGCCGGGGTGTCGGAAGCCGAGTTCGTGGAAGGTCGAGTAGATCTCCAGGGGTACCGGGGAGAAGGGTTCGTCGTGCTGGAGGGCGGCCAGTACGTTGCCGCCGTCCAGCAGCTCCCGCCAGGTGAAGTCCAGGAGCTGCCCGGCGCGGGCGTGCTGGCGCGAGCCGGCCACTCCCTCCCGGAAGAGCACCCGCGTGTTGACCGCCAACTCGCCGATGGGCTTGAGCCGTTCGACGACGCCCCGGCCGGTGGCGCGGTCCTCGTCGGTCAGCCGGAAGTGCTCGCGGTGGGCGTCGAGCCACATCAGGGCGCGGTCTCCGACGCCGTGCAGCAGCGCGGGTGGGGCGGTCGCGGTCGCGGCTGTCATGGGGCCACCTCGCTTTCGTGGACCTGGGCGCGCTGTCCGGCCCCGGTCGCGTCGAGGGCGATGCGGGTGAGGGTGCCGGCGAAGGCGGTCGCCAGGGTGGAGTGGTAGCAGGACGTGAAGGTGGCGGCGTGGTCGCCGGAGGACGAGCCCGCTCCCAGGTCGGGCACGCGGCCGTCGGGCTCCTGCGCGGCGGCCAGTCGCTGCCAGGCCGCGGCGTCGTACGGGGCGGCGGGCACGCAGGCGGTCACCGCGAGCAACTCGGCGGCGAGGTCCCACAGTTGCTCGTCCAGCCAGTTCTCCAGCCAGGCGGGGAGCCAGAGCCGCAGGTAGTCGGCGTACGCCGGGGGCAGCCGGCCGGGGGCGCGGCCCCAGTCGGTGAGGTGGAAGACGTCGTGCGTGAGGCCGTACGCCCCCTTGCGGTCCAGTGCCCACGGTTCGGACATCGTGCCGAGGTTGGTGTGTTCGAGCACGGCCGTGAAGTCGGCGTGCGGCGCCAGGCCGATCCTGCGTTCCGCGTTGAGCACGCCGAGCGTACGGGTGTGGTCCTCGCGCGCCACCCGCCAGCCGCGCGGTGCGGTCGTCGCGGCCAGCAGCCGGTCGACGGCCGGGGCGCGCAGCCCGGCCTGGGCGAAGACGCCGTAGATCTCCACCGGGTACGTCGCGTGCGGCTCGCCGCGGACCAGTTCGGCGAACAGCTCCCCGTCGCGTGTCTCGTCCCACGCGAAGGCGAACAGGTCGTCCGCCGCCCGGCGCAGGTCGTGGCGGGGGTGCGAGGTGCTGATCAGGTACGTCAGTTCGGCCAGTTCGCCGAGGGGTTTGAGGGTGTGGTCGGGGTCGGCGTCCGTCGTGACGTCCGGGGGCAGCCGGAAGTCGTCGCGCACCGTGTCCAGCCACCCCAGGGCGCCGCCGACCAGGTGGTCGAGGAGCGACGCCGGGGCGGCCCGGCCGCCGCTCACCCACCCCGTCCGTAGAACTGCCGTGCGGCCACGACGTGGAGCGCCACGCGGGGGTCGCCGTCGCTCATCCGGCGGACGAAGGCAAGTCCGGTGTCGAGGCCCAGTGTCTGCGGGACGTCGGGCAGCCGGGCCAGCCACCGCCCGAGGCCCGCCGCCTGGAGCCAGTCCCTGCGGCGTACGGCGCGGACGAACCCGCGGGCCAGGTCGTCGGTACGGACCGCCAGCCGGTCGGCCAGGTCCTGTGCGACGCCGGGGAGGGCGAGTGCGGCCAGTTGCGACACTCGATGGGAAAGCTTTGGCCAAGGATCGTCGGTCACCCAGGCGGAAGCGGCCTGCGGCGCCTGCGGGAAGCGGTCGGCGCCGCCGGGCAGGAAGGCGTGCGATGCCTCGACGAGGCCCCGGTAGGTCCACACCGACACCGCCGAGGCGTCAGGGCCTGGCGGATAGGCGGCCAGTGCTTCCCGGACGACCGCTTCGTCGTCCTCACCACCGGGTACTGCCCGGTGGTCCAGCGCGTAGGGGGCGAGCGCGTCGGCGCCCAGCACCCGGATCGCCGCTGATGCCATCGCGTCGCCCTGCCCCAGGAGGCGGGAGAGCGCGTAGGGGTCGCCCCCGCCCGTGAGGGCGAGGACGACTCCGTTCGCGGCATCGGCGACCACAGCGCTCAGCGGGACGGTGCCCGCTCCTTGAGCCTGTTCAGCCAACGCTTCCTCCTCAACGGGCCTTCGGGTCCGTCTTCGGACGGGGGGTGGGCGGTGAGCCGAGAAGCAGGAGTGCGAGCAGGAAGGCGCCCTTGCACTCGCGGGTGTCGCGAAAGACGCCCTGTGGCTCCGCGGAGTCCAGCAGCCCCTCGACTTCAGCGCTCAGCGCTGCGGTCTCGACGTGGGAAGTGCGGTCCATGATCATGGGACCATCTCCTCGTTGTTGCGGCTGAATAACCAGCGTTGCATGGGCCCTATTTGGTTGCAAACGGTAGAAAACGGGCGAGGTCGGGACGGGAAAAACCGCCTTTGGTTGACGACACAACAGCTCACCCCTGACCCTCGGTCAGCTCAGCCGGCCGCCGCCTTGCGGGCGACCGCGAAGACGCGCCGGAACGGGAACACGGTGCCGTACGGGCCCGCCGGGTACGCGGCGCAGCGCCTCGGCGTACTCGCCGACGAACGCCCGGCACGCCCGCGGGTCGTCCGCCAGAGCCGTCAGGACTGGCCGGAGCGCGGTGCCCTTGACCCAGTCGAGCACGGGGTCCTCGCCGGGCAGGACCTGTTGGTACGTCGTCTCCCACACGTCCGCCTCGCAGCCCAGCGCGGCCAGGCGGGCGAGGTACTCCCCCGGTTCGAGCACGACCGCGCCGCGCCCGCCCGCACCGCCCAGCCGGCCGCGCCAGCGCGGGGAGTCGCACAGGGCGGCCAGGGCCGTATGGCTGGGGGCCGAGAAGTTGCCGGGCACCTGGAAGGCGAAGGTGCCGCCCGGGGTGAGGGCGTCCACCCAGGACGGGAAGAGGTCGGCGTGGCCCGGGACCCACTGGAGCAGGGCGTTCGAGACGATCAGGTCGTACGCCGCCTCCCCGGGCGCCCAGGTCTCCGCGTCGGCGTGGGCGAAGTCGAGCAGTGGACCCGCGTACCGCCGGGCGCGCTCCAGCATCTGCGGCGAGTTGTCGAAACCGGTGATGCGTGCGGCGGGCCAGCGCTCCGCGAGCAGCGCGGTGACGTTGCCGGCCCCGCAGCCGAGGTCGGCGACGCGGGCCGGGGCCGGGGCGTCGACGCGGGCCAGCAGGTCCAGGAAGGGCCGGGTGCGGTGGCCGGAGTGGCGCAGGTACTGGCGGGGGTCCCAGATCGGTCGTTCACTCATGCACAGCAGCTTCACCCCGCACTATCTTGATGTCAAGAGACTTGACGCCAAGAGACTTCATGTCGACAGACCAACTACACTGATCGCCATGGAGGACGAGGTCGACCGACTGGTCGCTGCATGGCGCCGCGAGCGCCCCGACCTCGACGTGGAACCACTCGAGGTCCTCAGCCGTGTCTCCAGGCTCGCCCGCCACCTCGACCGCGCCCGCCGCATCGCCTTCTCCGAGCATCAGCTGGAGCCGTGGGAATTCGACGTGCTGACGTCCCTGCGGCGCGCCGGCGACCCGTACCAGCTCTCGCCGGGCCAGCTGCTGACCCAGACCCTGGTCACCTCCGGCACCATGACCAACCGCATCGACCGGCTCGCCAAGAAGGGCCTCGTCGAGCGGCTGCCCGATCCGAGCGACCGGCGCGGGGTGCTCGTACGGCTCACGGCGGAGGGGCGCGACCGGGCCGACCAGGCGCTCGCCGGGCTGCTCGCGCAGGAGCGGGCCATCCTCAGCGAGCTGTCGCGGACCCAGCGGGGCGAACTGGCCGCGCTACTACGCCAGTTGACCGCCCCGTTCGACAACATCCCGGGCTAGGTCGGCCGGGCCGACGCCCGCGCGGCGCGCGAGGGCGACGGCGGCGAGCGTGGAGTGCACGCCGAGCTTGCCCAGCACGTTCTGCATGTGCGTACGGACGGTGTGCGGGGACAGGAAGAGGCGCTCGGCCACGGCCTTGCGGCCCAGCCCCGCCACCATGCACCGCAGCACCTCGCGCTCGCGCGGCGTCAGCGACTGCACCAGCCGCTCGCTCTCGGTGCGGTGCTTGCGCGCGGCCGTCAACTCCCGCAGTACTCCGGTCAGCAGGGCGGGCGGCAGGTGCGTCTCGTCGCGCAGTACGCCGCGGATGACGGCCAGCAGGCGCTGCAGCGAGCAGTCCTTGGCGACCCAGCCGGCGGCCCCCGCCTGGAGGGCCAGGGCGGCCCGGCGCGGGTCGTCCTTCTCGGCCAGCACGACGGAACGGACGGCGAGCTGACCGGTCCGCACGCCCGCCACCAGCGCTATCCCGTCCGCCAGGCCGCCCTCGCCCTGCTCCGGCACCTGGACGGCGCGGGGCGGCTGCGCGGCCGAGGCGCCGAGGTCGGCGTCCACGAGCATCACGTCGAATCTGCGGCTTTCCGCCGCCGCCCGCTCCAGCGCGCGCAGGGCGGCCGGGCCGCTGCCGGCCGCCGCCACCTCGACGTCGGGCTCGGCTGCGAGGGCCGCGGCGAGCGACTCGGCGAAGATGCGGTGATCGTCCACCACCAGTACCCGGATACGAGCCACAGACACCCCCATGCCGCGTAGGACCCGGTCGGTCCCCCCTGGACCCCCGGAGGGGCGGACCGTCCGCGGGTACGGCGCCCGGAGGGACGGGCCGGTCTCGGTGGGCACGGCCGCCGCCGTGACGCACTGACCCTGCCCGCACCCCGGACGACGTACCCGACTGCCTCGCCCCCTGATCGAGCACCGGCCCCCACCGGCGCTCTGCTTCAGCGTACGGGCGAGGGCGGAGAGCGGAAGGTTATTCACAGAACTGATGGGCCGAGGTGTTTAAGGTGAGCCTCATGTTTCGCATTGAGACAGAAGTCGACAAAGAACGACGCACTGTGTTGGGCGAACGGCTGGAGGAAACCAACGCGGGGCGCTCACCGACGATGGCCGCCCTGCGGGGCACCCCCGCGGAGGACGAATCCCCCCTCCAGGTCTGGGCGTTCGACGAGGCGAGCGGTGAACTCGTGGCCGGGCTCGACGGTTTCACCTGGGGCCACTGGCTGCACGTGGGGCTGCTGTGGGTGGCGGACGCGCACCGGGGGGCGGGGCTCGGGTCCCGGCTGCTGGAGCGGGCCGAGGCGATGGCCCGGGCGGAGCGGGGCTGCGGGTACGCGCGCCTGGAGACGTGGGACTTCCAGGCGCCGGACTTCTACCGGACGCTGGGGTACGAGGTCGTCGGCCGCGTCCCCGACTACCCGCCGGGCGTGACGGAGTACATCCTCACCAAGCGGCTGGGCTGAGCCCAGGGCGGCACCGCCGCCGCGCCGCGAGGAGCGGGCCCCCGGCCGGCTCATGCCAGGCGCAGGGCTCCGGGGGACGGGAGGG
>NZ_VBVX01000345.1 GCF_005981925.1 Streptomyces albidochromogenes | reverse complement strand
ACCCGCCCACCCCGTGGAACGCGAGCACCCGGGACACCTACGGCACACCGGGCCCCTACGAGGACGCCGTACAGAACACACCGATCTTCGAAGAGAACACCCCGGAGAACTTCAAGGGCATCGACATCATGCGCGCCGTGCGCAGCTTCGACCCGTGCCTGCCGTGCGGCGTCCACATGTACGTCGGCGAGGGCAAGACCGTGCAGAAGATGCACATGCCCACCGGCCTGAGCGGACTCGGCGGATGAGCGGCGGGACGAGCGTGAAGACGGCGCCCGCGGTGAACGCGGAGCAGGCCGGGCGCCGCGTCGAAGAGGTGATCGACCGCCTGGCCGCCACCGGGGACGGCGCCGCCACCGCCGCGGCCGAGGAACTGGTCAGGTCCCTGATGGACTTCTACGGCGCCGGTCTGGCCCGCATCATGGCCCTGCTCGACGGCCGGGCCGCAGCCGGCGCCAAGTCCGCCGGCGGCGGCGACGAAGCGCTGGCCCGCCTCCTCGGCGACGAACTCGTCGCCGGCCTGCTGGTCCTGCACGACCTGCACCCGGAGGACACCACCACCCGCATCGCGCGGGCGCTGGCGACCGTGCCGCAACACGCGGTGGAGGTCGCCGGCTTCGACGACGCCACCGGTGCCCTGCGCCTGCGGTCCGCCGGCGGTTCCGGCTGCGGCTGCGCCGCCACCGCGGGCGCGGCCCAGCAGGCCGTCGAGGACGCACTCGCCTGCTTCGCCCCCGAGGTGAAGACCGTGGAGATCCAGCCGCCCGCCGACACCAGCGAGCCTGTCCTGCTCCAGATCGGGTCGGCGCCCCAGTCCGCACCCGGTCCGGCCGGACCGGGAACGCGGGCGGACGCGGCGGCGCGACCGGCCCCGGCGAAGGCGCCGTGAGCGCGCCCCCGGTCCCGCAGCGGCCCGCCGCACGGCCCACGGACGTACGCGGCCTGCGCCGGTTCGTGAGCGAGCGCCCGCCCCGCGAGGAGCGCTGCGAACTGTGCGGGGTGGCGGTGGCCGAAGACGCCCACCGCCACCTGGTGGACACCGAGAACCGGTCGCTGGCCTGCGCCTGCACCCCGTGCGCCTTCCTGTTCGAGCGGCCGGGCGCGGCGGGCGGCCGCTTCCGCGCGGTCCCCTCCCGCTACCTGGCCGACCCGGACCACCGCCTGGACGACGGCGCGTGGGAACTCCTGCGCATTCCCGTGGGCGTCGCGTTCTTCTTCCGCAACGCGGCGCTCGACCGGCCGGCCGCGTTCTACCCGAGCCCGGCGGGCGCCACCGAGGCCGAACTCGACCCCTCGGTCTGGCCGGCCGTAGCCGACAGCACCCCGCTGGCCGCGCTGCTCGAACCCGACGTGGAGGCGCTGCTGGTGCGCCGCTCGGACGGGCGCTCCGAGTGCTACCTCGTGCCCATCGACATCTGCTACGAACTGGTCGGCCGCATGCGCCTGCTGTGGCAGGGCTTCGACGGCGGGGCCGAGGCCCGCGCCGACCTGGAGGCGTTCTTCCGGACCGTGGCGCAACGCGCCCGGACGGTCCGCGAGGAGGACCGGCCATGACGGAGTTCACGTTCCACTGCACCGGCGTACGGTCCGACCCGTACGCCGCCGGACCGACCCTTGTCTTCCGGCTGCGCGTCACCGCCTCGGGCGGCGCCCGGGTGCACGCGCTCGCCCTGCGCTGCCAGATCCGGATCGAACCGGCCCGGCGCGGCTACGAACCCGCCGAGGCCGACGGGCTGAAGGACCTCTTCGGCGAGCGCTCGCGGTGGGGCAGCACGCTCCAGCCGGTCCAGTTCGCGCAGGTCTCCCTCATGGTCCCCGGCTTCACCGGCGAGACGGAGACCGACCTCGTCGTGCCCTGCACGTACGACACCGACATCGCCGCCACGCGGTACTTCGGCGCCGTCACCGGCGGGGAGGTGCCCCTGCTGATGCTCTTCTCGGGCACGGCCTTCACCGGAGCGGGCGGTTTCCACGTCGAACCCGTCCCCTGGGACCGGGAGGCGGACTTCCGGATGCCTGTCGCGGCCTGGCGGGAGATGGTCGAGCACCACTTCCCCGGCTGCGGCTGGATCCGGCTGCCCCGCGACACCATGGACGCCCTGCTGGACTTCCGCTCCCGGCGGGGTCTCGCCTCCTGGGAGTCCACCCTCCAGGCACTGCTGGCCGAGGCGGGCGCACCCGATCCGCCGCGGTCCGAGAGCACCCTGACCGGCGCGGCGGCGCCGCTCAGCGCCACCGGAAGGACGGTTCCGTGACCGTGACCACGTTCGCCGACGGGACCGAGGCCCGGTTCGCCGTCGCCCGGCAGGTGGCCGACGCCGTGCTCTTCGAGGGATACGTGCTCTACCCCTACCGGGCCTCGGCGGCCAAGAACCGGCTGCGCTGGCAGTTCGGGGTCCTCGTACCACCGGGCTGGGGCGCCGAGTCCGAGGAGCACGACTTCCAGCACACCGAATGCCTGATGGAACCCAGGGCGGGCGCCACCCTCGCCCTCGAACTGCGCTTCCTGCACGCCCAGCGGCGGACCGTACAGCGCCGTCGCCCCGACGGCGCATTCGAGGACGTACCCGAACTCCACCTGGAGGACAGGGTCCTGGTGCCCTGGGACGAGGGCGCGGAGGAGCGCGTCGAGGTGGTCGTCGCGGTGGACGAGCTGACCGGGGACGGCGTCACCGTGCCGTTCACCCGCCCCGCCCGGGAGGAGACCGAACCCGTCGTCGACGCGGACGGGCGGCCGCTCGGCCGCCTGGTCCGCAGGTGCGAGGAGATCAGCGGTGTCGTACGGCTGTTCGCACACGAACTCGACGGCCCCTACCGGGTGATGCGGCTGACCGCGGTCGTGGAGAACACCACCTCCTGGTCCCCGCCGGACGACGGGACCGCCGGCCGCGACGCGGCGCTCCCGCGCTCCCTGGTCGCCGCACACGTCCTGATGTGCCTCGACGCCGGATCGTTCCTGTCGATGACGGACCCGCCCGAGTGGGCCAAGGGCGCGGTCGCGTCCTGCCGCAACCTGCACACCTGGCCGGTCCTCGCCGGCGAACCCGGGCGGTCGGATCTCGTACTGTCCTCGCCGATCATCCTGGAGGACCACCCCGCCATCGCCCCGGAGAGCCCCGGAGCGCTGTACGACGCCACGGAGATCGACGAGATCCTCGCCCTGCGCACGGCGGCCCTCACCGACGAGGAGAAGCGCGAGGCGCGCGGCACCGACGACCGGGCGGCGGCCGTCATCGAACTGGCCGACTCCATGCCGCCCGAGGTCCTGGAGCGCCTGCACGGCGCGGTCCGCAGTCTGCGCGACGTGACCGGCCCCGAGCCCTCGGCGGCACTGTCCGCCCCCTTGCAGGCCGCACCGGCCATGCCCGACCCGTACGGGGTGGAACCGCCGACGACCCCCTGGTGGGACCCGGCGAGCGACGCCGGCTTCGATCCGGCCCACGACCGGGTCGTGGTCGACGGCCGGTCGCTGGGCGCCGGAAGCCGGGTGCTGCTGCGGCCGGGCCTGCGCCGCACCGACGCGCAGGACCTGTTCCTCCAGGGCCGCGGCGCACGCGTCGAAGCGGTGCTGCACGACGTGGACGGCCAGGTGCACCTGGCGGTGACCGTCGAAGGCGACCCGGGCGCGGACATCCGCCGCGAACAGGGCCGGTTCCTGTACTTCCAGCCCGACGAGGTCAGCCCCCTGGAGGACGCGTGAGCCGCCCCGCCACGGACAGGGGCCGGGTCCTGGTGGCCGGGGTCGGGAACATCTTCCTCGGCGACGACGGCTTCGGCGTCGAGACGGTCCGCCGCCTCGCCGCGCTGCGGCTGCCCGAACACGTCGAGGCGGTGGACATCGGCGTGCGCGGCGTGCACCTCGCGTACCAGCTCCTCGACGGCTACGACACGCTCGTCCTGGTGGACGCGACGCAACGCGGCGGCGAGCCGGGCACGGTGTACCTGATCGAGCCCTCCGGCCCCGGCGACAGCGCCGAGCAGAGCCCCGTGCTCGACGGCCACCGGATGTCACCCGACGCGGTACTGGCCCTGCTCGGCACGCTCTGCGCCGGGACCGGGGCGCATCCGCCGCGCCGCACGCTGGTCGTGGGGTGCGAACCGGCATCGGTCGACGAAGGCATCGGACTCAGCCCGCCGGTGGCCGCCGCCGTGCCGGAGGCCGTACGGCTGATCGAAGACCTGCTGCGGGACGGGGACCAGGAAGCGCCCGCGCCGCGGGCCACGGCCGGCGAGGCCGCGACATGAGGAGACGAGCATGAAGAAGACCATCATCCTTGGCGCCGTCGGAGCCTCCGCTCTGGCCGCTCTCGCCAAGCTGGCCCTGCCCGACCTCCAGCGCTACCTGCGCATCCGCAAGATGTGACCCGCGCCGGCCCCGTTGCGTCGAACGGCGTACGCGCGGCGCCGCGTCGGCGTGCCGCCGCGCCGGCCGCCCGCGGCGCGGCCTGTAATGGGGCCGAGCGGGCCACCCCTCGCGCACTCCGCCCGCCCCGGCGGAGGCGCGCCGCCCGCCCGTGGCGGCCGGCACCGACCGGCCTTCGCCAGGACGGAGTCCGATGCACGAGATGTCCATCGCGGTGGCCGTCGTCGGCCAGGTGGAAGAGGCGGCCGAACGCGCGGGCGGCGTGACCGCCGTGCGGTCGGTACGGCTTCAGGTCGGCGAACTGGCCGGCGTGGTCCCCGACGCGCTCTCCTTCTGCTTCGAACTCGCCTGCGCCGGAACCCTGCTGGAAGGCGCCGAACTGGTCACCGAAGCGGTACCGGGCCGCGCCCGCTGCGCGCCCTGCGCGGACGAATGGGCCGTCGGCATGCCGCCCCGGCTGTGCTGCCCGCGGTGCGGTACGGCGACCGACGCACTCGTCTCGGGCCGCGAACTGCAGATCGCCGGCGTGCACTGGGAAGACGGCCCGCCGCACGAACACACCCGCGAACCGATCCTCGAGGAGCGCTGAACCATGTGCCGTGCCGTCGATCTGCATCAGGCCGTACTCGCGAAGAACGACGCGACCGCGCACACCCTGCGCGCCGGACTCACCGCCCGCGGCACCACGGTAATCAACCTGCTGTCGAGCCCCGGCAGCGGGAAGACCGCCCTGCTGGAACGCGAACTGCTCCTGGCCCGTGAGAGGGCGCTGCCCGTCGCCGCCCTCACCGCCGACCTCGCCACCGAGAACGACGCCGTACGCCTCGCGCGGTCCGGCGTCCCCGTCAAGCAGGTCCTCACCGACGGGCTGTGCCACCTGGAGGCCGCCATGCTCCACCGGCATCTGGAGGGCTGGCTGCCCGACGACACCCGGCTGCTGTTCGTCGAGAACGTCGGCAACCTCGTCTGCCCGGCCTCCTACGACCTCGGCGAGTCACTGCGGGTCGTTCTGGCCTCCGTGACGGAGGGCGAGGACAAACCACTCAAGTACCCGACCGCTTTCGGGCTCGCCCACCTGGTGGTGGTGACGAAGACCGACATCGCGGACGCCGTCGAGTTCGACGAGGCGGCCTTCCGCGCGAACGTGGAACAGGTCAATCCCGGCGTGGAGGTGCTCCTGACGTCCGCCCGCCGGGGGCAGGGGGCCGGAGCACTGCTCGACCGGGCGCTGGCCGCGGCGGACGGCGCACCGGTCCACGCGCCCGTCATGAGCCGCCAGGACGCCGCGCGGGAGCACACCCACCCGCACGTCCATGCCGGCCCTGATCACCACGACCACGCGGACCACCACGCCGGTCCCGGCGCCATGACGCAGACTTGCTCGTGAGCGTCGCCCCGCCCGGGACCGCCGTCGTCGACGGCACGGTCGAGCGCCGGCGCGTGACCGTACGCGGCGTCGTGCAGGGCGTCGGCTTCCGGCCCTTCCTGTACGCCCTCGCCACGGAACTCGAACTGACCGGGCACGTGACGAACACGCGTGAGGGTGTCGTCGCGGAGGTCCAGGGCGCCCCGTCGGCGGTGGCCCGCTTCTGCGCCGCGATCTCCACCCAGGCCCCGCCCCTGGCCCGGGTCGACTCCGTCGACCACCACGAGGTACCGGCCACCGGCGGCGCGGGATTCGCCATCGTCGCCTCCCGTACGGACGGCACGGCCCGCACCCTGGTCCCGCCCGACACGGCGACCTGCGCCGACTGCCTCACCGAACTCGCCGATCCGGCCGACCGGCGCCACCGCCACCCGTTCATCAACTGCACGCACTGCGGCCCCCGCTTCACCATCGTCACCGGCCTGCCGTACGACCGGGCCCAGACGGCCATGGCCGACTTCCCGATGTGCCCCGACTGCGCCCGCGAGTACGCCGACCCGGCCGACCGGCGCTTCCACGCCCAGCCCGTCGCCTGCCCCCACTG
>NZ_VBVX01000344.1 GCF_005981925.1 Streptomyces albidochromogenes | reverse complement strand
GGCCGGGTGGCGGGGCGGTCGGGCCGGACGCGTACCGGTCAGACCGGCAGGCGCAGCGTGACCGCCTGCTGGAGCGACTCGGGCGCCGTCCAGGCCGAGCGCTGTCCCGCGTACGCCGCTCCGAACACGCCGGTGCCGACGAGCAGTTGCTTGCGCGTGCCCTCCGGCGCGGTGACGGGCGCCACGACCCCCGAGGGCGCCTTCACGGTGACGGTCGTGCCGATGCGGTACGCCGTGACCCTGCCGTCGGCGAGCGCCTTGTCCCACGCGGCGCGGCGGGCGAGCTCCTGGCCCGCCTCCCGGTGGCGCGGGTTGACGACCGGGGTGTTGTCCGCGAAGAGGGCGCGGTAGTCGCCGAGCACCCGGTCCAGGACGGGGTAGAGGATCCGCTCCTCGGCCAGGTTCGACTGGTGGACGTAGTGCGGGCGCGGGTCGTTGGCCATGACGTGGCCGAGCGCCGTGCGCGCCTCCTGCGGCGCGATGTGCGTCGCGTAGCCGGTGGCCGGGTCGAGCGGGCCGTCGAGGCAGGTGGAGCCCGGGTTGGTCTCGCAGACGCCGCTGCCGCCGTCGGCCCTGCTGGTGTAGACCCAGTTGTACTCGTCGGTCATCTCCGCGGCGGTGCCGACGTTGTAGTACACGTTCATCGGGTGGCGCGGCACGGTCAGCGCGCTGCCGACGGCCCGCTGGCCCGGCTCGCGCGAGTTGTCGCTCGCGACCCACTTCACCCCGTTGTCGGCGAACGCGCCGGCCAGGTTCGGGTTGTCCACCGGCTGCTGCGGAAGCGTCTTCAGGCCCGAGTGCTCGCCGGTGACCAGTTCGGCCCGGTCGACGGCGATGCCCTTGCCGACCGCCCAGGAGTGGTTGTTCCTGATCTGGGCGGAGATCTCGGCGCGGCTGGTCCACAGGGTGGCGCCCGTCGCGTTCTTCGCGCACTGCCAGGGCACGGACGAGGTGTCCTGGACGCAGCCGAGGAAGGGATGCGTGTACGTGTGGTTCACCCAGCGGTACTTCGCCCGGTCGGCCACCAGCTGCGTGGTGAGCGGGTCGCTGCCGGCGTGGGCGGCCTTCCACGCCTCGCCGGAGCCCGCGTTGTAGACCATGTCGAGGGTGAAACCGGCGTTCTGCTGCCACTGGGCGGCGTACTGCGCGTCCGCCGCGGTCATCCGGATCGGCGTGGTTCCCTGCCCCTCGCCGTTCCCGCAGTCGAAGTCGCCGGGGGTGCAGTTGAGCTCGGTGTCCCAGCGGCTGTCGGGCGCGAGGACGTCGTCGACGTGCACCGAGAAGTAGTTGCGGCTCTGCCCGAGGTGCACGCCCTGGGTGAGCCATTCGACGACGCCGCGGGCGAGCAGCCGGAACTGCCGCTGGTGGCGGTTGTAGGCGAAGGTGACGACCAGCTCGCGGCGCCCGTCGTGGGCGTACTCGCCGACGAGGCTGGCCCGGCCGCCGCCGTCACCGGCGACCGGCATGTCCAGGTAGCTGGTGTAGCCCTCCCGGGGCCGGCCCGCGT
The DNA here is from genome assembly GCF_005981925.1 of Streptomyces albidochromogenes. Lineage (GTDB taxonomy): Bacteria > Actinomycetota > Actinomycetes > Streptomycetales > Streptomycetaceae > Streptomyces > Streptomyces albidochromogenes. The sequence continues at coordinate 4,850 of NZ_VBVX01000344.1, read as the reverse complement.
AGCCGTAGCTCTCCCCGACGGAGGGCGAGTTGTCCTCGAACTCGACGGCGCCGTCGAGGTAGCCGAAGGGGCCGGCCTTCCCCGCCGGGGTCACCGCCGCCTTCACCCCGTCGAGCGGTCCGGCGTACCCGCCGTCGTTGGTGTAGTCGAGACCGACGCCCGGGTGCGCCCAGGAGTACGCGTCGACCTGCCGGATGCCGAAGCTCTTCTCGTAGGCGGCCAGGGCCTGCGACTCCGCGGAGCCGGCGCCGAACGGTTCGGCGCTGGGCAGGACGACTCCCTGGTACTTGGCGCGCGGCCGGCCGTCCACCGTGTCGGAGAGGAAGGCCGCGTCGATCACCGGTCTGCCCGGCTGGTCCAGCCGCACCACGGTGTACGGGACGCCGGTGCCGCGCAGCTCGGACTCGATCGCGTCCACGGAGCTGCCGCCGTCGTCGACGACCAGCACCTTCAGGTCGATGCGCGGCACCGCGGCCGCTCCCGCACCGGTCGGCGGCACCGCCACCGCGAGCAGACCGGCTACCAGCAGAGCCGCCCCGGTCCTGCCCCTACGCGTCCTGTACGCCACGGCGCACCCTCCCCCTTGTCGACCACCCGCACGGAAATAACGGGGGATCTGTGGAAATCATGCAAAGCAAGGCCATTACCCCTTGCCGGATTGCCACGAGTGTGACTCAGGCCTCACCGCGCGCCTCATGAACGCCAAAAGGACACCTCTGATGAGTGAACTGCTCGCTGCTGTGAGCGAAGGGGGCAACCGCGCGTAGGCTCGGTCCCGGCGCATCCGGCCGGCCGCCGGGCCACCGGGCACGGGCGCGCCGGGCACGGCCGGCCCCACCCCATCGGCCGAAGAACTCAACGGAAGCGAGATTTCACCACCGTGACTGCTCTCACTCTCAGCACTTCCGGCGCGGCGGCGCTGCGCGCCGACGCCATCGTCGTCGGCGTGGCGAAGGGCGCCGGATCCAAGTCCGGGGACCTGGTCGTCGCACCGGGCGCCGAGGCCGTGGACAAGGCGTTCGACGGAAAGCTCGCCGCCGTCCTGGAGACCCTCGGCGCCACGGGCGGCGAGGGCGAGGTGACCAAGCTGCCCGCCCCGTCGGGCTTCAAGGCCCCTGTCGTCCTGGCCGTCGGCCTGGGCAAGGCCCTGGAGAAGGACGACGCGTACAGCGCCGAGGCGCTGCGCCGTGCGGCGGGCGTCGCCGCCCGCGCGCTGAGCGGTGCCAAGAAGGCCGGCTTCGCGCTGCCCGTCGAGGCCGTCGAGGACGCCGCCGCCGTCGCGGAGGGCGCGCTGCTCGGCGCGTACGCCTTCACCGCGTACCAGGGCGGCGAGAAGGACGGCAAGGGCGAGAAGTCCGGCAACGGCGCGAAGCAGCCGCTCGCCGAGGTCACCGTGCTCGGCGGCAAGCCGCGCGACAAGGCGTTCAAGGCCGCGGCCGAGCGAGCGCTGGCGCTGACCGAGGAGATCAACCGCGCCCGCGACCTGGTCAACACCCCGCCGAACGACCTCTACCCCGAGTCCTTCGCCGCCGTGGCCGCCGCCGCCGGCAAGGAGCACGGCCTCAAGGTCCAGGTGCTCGACGAGAAGTCGCTCACCAAGGGCGGTTACGGCGGCATCCTGGGCGTCGGCCAGGGCTCGGAGCACGGCCCGCGCCTGGTGAAGCTCGCCTACACGCACCCCAAGGCGGAGAAGACCCTGGCCTTCGTCGGCAAGGGCATCACCTACGACTCGGGCGGCATCTCGCTGAAGCCGGCCGGCCACAACGAGACGATGAAGTGCGACATGGCCGGCGCCGCCGCCGTGTTCGCCGCCGTCGTCACGGCCGCCCGCCTCGGTCTGAAGGTCAACGTCACCGGCTGGCTGGCGCTCGCCGAGAACATGCCGTCCGGCAGCGCCACCCGCCCCGGCGACGTGCTGCGCATGTACAGCGGCAAGACCGTCGAGGTGCTCAACACCGACGCCGAGGGCCGGCTCGTCCTGGCCGACGCGCTGACCCGCGCCAGCGAGGAGCGCCCGGACGCGATCGTCGACGTGGCGACGCTGACCGGCGCGATGGTGCTGGCGCTCGGCAACCGCACCTTCGGCGTCATGGGCAACGACGAGTCGTTCCGTACCGCGATCCACGAGATCGCGGAGGAGGCCGGCGAGCAGTCCTGGCCGATGCCGATGCCGGTCGAGCTGCGCAAGGGCATGGACTCGGCGACGGCCGACATCGCCAACATGGGTGAGCGGATGGGCGGCGGCCTGGTCGCCGGCCTCTTCCTCCAGGAGTTCGTCGGCGAGGACATCGCCTGGGCGCACCTGGACATCGCGGGTCCGGCTTACAACGACGGCGGCCCGTTCGGCTACACCCCCAAGGGCGGCACCGGCTCCGCGATCCGCACCCTGGTGTCGCTCGCGGAGCGCACCGCCGCGGGCGACCTCGGCTGATCCGCGCGCGTTCGTCGTAGGTACGGTCGTACGGTCCCGGGCTCGCGTCCGGGGCCGTACGCACGAGCGGACGCACGGAGGAATACGTACGTCCGATTCCGCCTTCAACGAAATCCGTACATCCGTACGCCCCAGTAATCCGAGACGCGCGGCCCCGCCGCCGTCTCGGACCCCGGCCCCGCGTCCCGCCGTCCGTCAACAAGTGCGAAGATGGGTTCTCGGCAGGACAGGGCCCCCACCACAGGGCCGAATAAAAGCGGCCGAACACCAGCCGCCGCCCGGTCGAAGACCGGCGACCGGCGCACATGCATGGAGGACGTGACGTGGCGAACGACGCCAGCACCGTTTTCGACCTAGTGATCCTCGGCGGTGGCAGCGGCGGGTACGCCGCGGCGCTGCGCGGAGCCCAGCTGGGCCTGGACGTCGCCCTGATCGAGAAGAACAAGCTCGGCGGCACCTGCCTGCACAACGGCTGCATCCCGACGAAGGCCCTGCTGCACGCCGGCGAGATCGCCGACCAGGCACGCGAGTCCGAGCAGTTCGGCGTCAAGGCCACCTTCGACGGTGTCGACATGGCAGGCGTCCACAAGTACAAGGACGACGTCATCGCCGGCCTGTACAAGGGTCTCCAGGGCCTGGTCGCCTCGCGCAAGGTGACGTACATCGAGGGCGAGGGCAAGCTCTCCTCCCCCACCTCCGTCGACGTCAACGGCCAGCGCGTCCAGGGCCGCCACGTCCTGCTGGCGACCGGCTCCGTGCCGAAGTCGCTGCCGGGCCTGGAGATCGACGGCAACCGCATCATCTCCTCGGACCACGCGCTGACGCTGGACCGCGTCCCGAAGTCCGCGATCGTGCTGGGCGGCGGCGTCATCGGCGTCGAGTTCGCGTCCGCGTGGAAGTCCTTCGGCACCGACGTCACCATCGTCGAGGGCCTCAAGCACCTCGTGCCGGTCGAGGACGAGAACAGCTCGAAGCTGCTGGAGCGCGCGTTCCGCAAGCGCGGCATCAACTTCTCCCTCGGCGCCTTCTTCGAGAAGGCCGAGTACACCGCCGACGGCGTCAAGGTCACCCTGGCCAACGGCAAGGAGTTCGAGGCCGAGCTGCTGCTCGTCGCGATCGGCCGCGGCCCGGTCTCGCAGGGACTCGGTTACGAGGAGCAGGGCGTCGCGATGGACCGCGGCTACGTCCTCGTCGACGAGTACATGCAGACCAACGTGCCCACCATCTCGGCGGTCGGCGACCTCGTCCCCACCCTCCAGCTCGCGCACGTCGGCTTCGCCGAGGGCATGCTGGTGGCGGAGCGCCTGGCCGGTCTGAAGACCGTGCCGGTCGACTACGACGGTGTGCCGCGCGTCACGTACTGCCACCCCGAGGTCGCTTCCGTCGGCATCACCGAGGCCAAGGCCAAGGAGATCTACGGTGCGGACAAGGTCGTCGCTCTCAAGTACAACCTCGCGGGCAACGGCAAGAGCAAGATCCTGAAGACCGCGGGCGAGATCAAGCTCGTCCAGGTCAAGGACGGTGCCGTGGTCGGCGTCCACATGGTCGGTGACCGTATGGGCGAGCAGGTCGGCGAGGCCCAGCTGATCTACAACTGGGAGGCGCTGCCGGCCGAGGTCGCGCAGCTCATCCACGCCCACCCGACGCAGAACGAGGCGATGGGCGAAGCCCACCTGGCCCTCGCGGGCAAGCCTCTCCACTCCCACGACTGATCCAGTCCGGGCGCGACGACCACTTCCGCAATTCGTAAGGAGCAACAGAAACCATGCCGGTTTCCGTAACCCTTCCGGCGCTCGGCGAGAGCGTCACCGAGGGCACTGTCACCCGTTGGCTCAAGGCCGAGGGCGAGCGCGTCGAGGCTGACGAGCCGCTGCTCGAGGTCTCGACCGACAAGGTCGACACCGAGATCCCGGCCCCCGCCGCCGGCATCCTCGCGTCCATCAAGGTCGCCGAGGACGAGACGGTGGAGGTCGGCGCCGAGCTGGCCGTCATCGACGACGGCACGGGTGCGCCCGCCGAGGCACCCGCCCCGGCCGCCGCCGAGGCACCTGCCGAGGCCCCGGCCCCGGCCGCCCAGCCGGAGCCCGAGGCCGCGCCGGCCCCGGCCGCCGAGGCTCCCGCCGCCGCTCCGGCCGGTGACTCCTCCGCCGGCGGTACGGACGTCGTCCTGCCCGCGCTGGGCGAGTCGGTCACCGAGGGCACCGTCACCCGTTGGCTGAAGGAGGTCGGCGAGGAGGTCGCGGAGGACGAGCCGCTGCTCGAGGTCTCGACCGACAAGGTCGACACCGAGATCCCCTCCCCGGCCGCCGGCACGCTGCTGGAGATCCTGGTCGGCGAGGACGAGACCGCCGAGGTCGGCGCGAAGCTCGCCGTCATCGGCGCCGCGGGCGCGGCCCCGGCCGCCGCCCCGGCCCAGGAG
>NZ_VBVX01000343.1 GCF_005981925.1 Streptomyces albidochromogenes | reverse complement strand
GCCCCGGAACCAGCCGCTGGCTCCTGCGCGGCAAGGACGACCGGCTCACCGCCTACGCCCCCACCGAGGGCGGGCTGCTGCGCTGGACGGAGACCGCCCCCGGCGGCCCCGCGTGGACGGGCCCCCAGTTCTTCCCGGCCCCCGGCATCGAGCACCTGGTCCTCGCCCAGGGACCCGACGGGTACGTGCACTTCGTCGGCCGCCGGCGCAAGGGCGACACCGTCGACCTCGTGCACGCGATCCAGTACCAGACGGGCCGCCCGCTGACCGCCTGGCACTCCCTCGGCAACCCGTACAAGACGGCCGAGCGCGGCCTCAAGGTCGGCGTCCCGGCCGCCACCGTCAACGCCGCCGGCTCCGTGCACGTCTTCGTGCGCAACGCGGGACGCGGCATCCAGATGCGCCGCCAGGCCGCCAACGGCAAGTGGGAGGGCTGGAAGGACCTGAAGGGCAGCAAGGCCCACGACGGCCCCACGGCGGTCGCCACGGCGTCCGGCACGGTGGAGCTGCTGGTTCCGGCCGAGGGCAGGACCCTGCGCTGGACGCAGGAGAAGCCCGGCGGCGACCTCGCACCGGCCGAGGACGTCCCGCTCGTCCCGGCGGTCCGCACGGTCACCGGCCTGGAGACCGCCGACGACCGCGTCACGTACTACGGGAACGACGCCGACGCCAAGGGCATCACCGCCCTGCGCCCCGGCGAGGAACCCGTCCCCCTCGCCGGCACGCCCGGCGACAGCCCTCCCGCCGCGCTGCGCGCCGTGATCGGCGGCCACGACTGCACGGTCCTGGCCCACCGCGGCCGCGACGGCCGGCCCGTGCTGGCGGCCTGCGTGACGCACGCCGAGGGCGACGGCGTGTGGTGGACCGCCACGGGCGAGGAGTGCCTCGGGGCGCCCGCGCTGGCGGTCGACGCCACGGGTCGCGTGGTCCTCGCGGTGATCGGCCGGGACGGGGCCCTGCACGTGGCCCGCCAGAAACCGGAGGAGGACGGCCTGGCCCTGGCGGCCTGGACCCGCGTCTGAGACCCCCACACGAAGCAGGAGTGCCCGGCACACCAGGTGGTGTGCCGGGCACTCGTGCGTGCGGCGGAGGTTACGCGGGGACGCTCGCGATGCCCTGCGCCAGGAACTTCTTGCCGTTCACGCGCTCCGAGTAGCCCTCACGGTCCAGGTACGGCGTGATGCCGCCCAGGTGGAAGGGCCAGCCGGCGCCGGTGATCAGGCAGAGGTCGATGTCCTGCGCCTCGGCGACGACACCCTCCTGGAGCATGAGCCCGATCTCCTGCGCCACGGCCTCCATGACGCGGGTACGGACCTGCTCCTCCGTCAGGACGCTGTCGCCCTGCTTGAGGAGAGCGGCGACCTCGGGGTCCAGCTCGGGCTTGCCCGAATCGTAGACGTAGAAGCCGCGCTTGCCCGCCTTGACCACGGCGGCCAGGTTCGGCGACACCGTGAAGCGCTCCGGGAAGGCGCGGTTCAGGGTCTCCGAGACGTGCAGACCGATGGCCGGGCCGACCAGCTCGAGGAGCACCAGCGGGGACATCGGCAGGCCGAGCGGCTCGACGGCCTTCTCGGCGACCTCGACCGAGGTGCCCTCGTCGATGGTGTTCTGGATCTCGCCCATGAAGCGGGTGAGGATGCGGTTCACCACGAACGCCGGGGCGTCCTTGCAGAGCACGGCGGTCTTCTTGAGCTTGCGCGCGACGCCGAAGGCCGTGGCCAGCGAGGCGTCGTCGGTCTGCTCGCCGCGCACGATCTCCAGGAGCGGGAGGATCGCGACCGGGTTGAAGAAGTGGAAGCCGACGACCCGCTCGGGGTGCTTCAGCTTCGACGCCATCTCGGAGACCGAGAGGGAGGAGGTGTTGGTGGCGAGGATGGCGTGCGCCGGGGCGACCGCCTCGACCTCCGCGAACACCTGCTGCTTGACGCCCATCTCCTCGAAGACGGCCTCGATGATGAAGTCGGCGTCGGAGAAGCCCTCGGCCTTGTCCAGCACACCGGAGACCAGGCCCTTGAGGCGGTTGGCCTTGTCCTGGTTGACGCGGCCCTTGGCGAGCAGCTTGTCGATCTCGGCGTGGACGTAGCCCACACCCTTGTCGACGCGCTCCTGGTCGATGTCGGTCAGGACGACCGGCACCTCCAGGCGGCGCAGGAACAGCAGCGCGAGCTGCGAGGCCATCAGGCCGGCGCCGACGACGCCCACCTTGGTGACCGGACGCGCCAGCGACTTGTCCGGCGCACCGGCGGGACGCTTCGCACGCTTCTGCACCAGGTTGAAGGCGTAGATGCCGCTGCGCAGCTCACCACCCATGATCAGGTCGGCCAGCGCGGTGTCCTCGGCGTCGAAGCCGGCGCCCAGGTCGCCGTCCTTCGCCGCCGCGATGATCTCCAGCGCGCGGTACGCCGCGGGGGCGGCGCCGTGCACCTTGGAGTCCGCGATCGCCTTGCCGCGCGCGACGGCCTGGTCCCAGGCCTCGCCGCGGTCGATCTCCGGCCGTACGACCTGGAGCTCGCCGCGCAGGACGGACGCCGTCCAGATCAGCGACTGCTCCAGGAAGTCCGCGCCCTCGAAGAGCGCGTCGGCGATCCCGAGCTCGTAGACCTGCTTGCCCTTGAGCTGCTTGTTCTGGTTGAGCGAGTTCTCGATGATGACCGAAACCGCTCGGTCCGCGCCGATCAGGTTCGGCAGCAGGGCGCAGCCGCCCCAGCCGGGAACGAGGCCGAGGAAGACCTCGGGCAGCGAGAACGCGGGGAGCGCGGCCGAGACCGTGCGGTAGGTGCAGTGCAGGCCGACCTCGACGCCGCCGCCCATCGCCGCGCCGTTGTAGTACGCGAAGGTGGGGACCGCGAGGCCCGACAGGCGGCGGAAGACGTCGTGGCCGCCCTTGCCGATCGCCAGCGCGTCCTCGTGGCGCTTCAGCAGCTCGACGCCCTTGAGGTCGGCGCCGACCGCGAAGATGAACGGCTTGCCGGTGAGGCCCACACCGACGATGGAGCCCTCGGCGGCCTCCTTCTCGACCTGGTCGATCGCCGTGTTCAGGTTGGCGAGCGACTGCGGGCCGAAGGTGGTCGGCTTGGTGTGGTCGAAGCCGTTGTCCAGCGTGATCAGCGCGAACCGGCCCGCGCCCGACGGCAGCTCGAAGTGCCGTACGTGGGCGCTGGTGACGACCTCGTCCGGGAACAGCTCGGCCGCACCCTTCAAAAGCTCAACGGTGGTGCTCACTTGCTGCCTCCGGCGTCCTTGTGGTTCGGGTTCTCCCAGATCACGGTGGCGCCCATGCCGAAGCCGACGCACATCGTGGTGAGGCCGTAGCGGACCTCCGGCTGCTCCTCGAACTGGCGCGCCAGCTGCGTCATCAGACGCACGCCGGAGGAGGCCAGCGGGTGACCGTACGCGATCGCGCCGCCGTACTGGTTGACGCGGGCGTCGTCGTCGGCGATGCCGTAGTGCTCCAGGAACGCGAGGACCTGGACGGCGAAGGCCTCGTTGATCTCGAAGAGGTTGATGTCCTCGATCGACAGACCGGCCTTGGCCAGCGCCTTCTCGGTCGCCGGGATCGGGCCGTAGCCCATCACCTCGGGCTCGACGCCGGCGAAGGCGTAGGAGACCAGGCGCATCTTCACCGGGAGGTCGTGCTCGCGGGCGAAGTCCTCGGAGGCGATGATCGAGGCGGTGGCGCCGTCGTTGAGACCGGCCGCGTTGCCGGCGGTGACGTTGCCGTGGACGCGGAACGGCGTCTTCAGGTTCGCCAGCGACTCCAGGGTCGTGCCCGGACGCATCGGCTCGTCGGCCGTGACCAGGCCCCAGCCGGTCTCGCCGGCCTCGGCGTTGGTGCGGCGCACGGAGACCGGCACCAGGTCCTTCTGGATCTTGCCGTCGGCGTACGCCTTGGCGGCCTTCTCCTGCGAGCGCACGGCGTACTCGTCGGTGCGGCGCTTGGTGATGCTCGGGTAGCGGTCGTGCAGGTTCTCGGCGGTCATGCCCATGAACAGGGCGGACTCGTCGACGAGCTTCTCCGACACGAAGCGCGGGTTCGGGTCGACGCCCTCGCCCATGGGGTGGCGGCCCATGTGCTCGACACCACCGGCGATGACGGCGTCGTACGCGCCGAAGGCGATCGAACCGGCCAGCGAGGTCACGGACGTCAGCGCGCCGGCGCACATGCGGTCGATGGAGTAGCCCGGGACGGACTGCGGCAGACCGGCGAGGATGCCGGCCGTACGGCCGAGGGTCAGGCCCTGGTCACCGATCTGCGTGGTCGCGGCGATCGCGACCTCGTCGATCTTCGCGGGGTCGAGGCCGGGGTTGCGGCGCAGCAGCTCCCGGATGGCCTTCACGACGAGATCGTCGGCGCGGGTCTCGTGGTAGATGCCCTTCGGGCCCGCCTTGCCGAACGGGGTGCGGACGCCGTCGACGAAGACGACATCCCTGACGGTACGAGGCACGATTGGCTCTCCTCCAGGGTGCGGGGTGGCACTGCTGCACTTCGGGGTGTCCGTGGCACGCCGCGTGGGCGTGCTGCGTACCGCCATGCTACTTGCGGGTAACCAAGCTGCCCACCCCCCACGGCGGGAGCGGCGAACGTCACACGAAGAAGCCCCCGGCCGAGGACGGCCGGGGGCGTGGTGCGGGGGCGGTCAGGTCGCCGCCGTCACGGTCAGCGCCTTGGTGAGCAGCGGCGACACCAGCTGCACCTGCCACTGGCGCGCGCCGTACGACGCCAGCGTGGCCGCGACCGCCGCCATGGTCCCCTCCTGCGGCGGCTCCCAGCAGACCCGGCGCACCGTGTCCGGGGTGATCAGGTTCTCCTGGGGCATGTTCAGCTCCTCCGCGAGCGCGGAGACGGCCGCCCGAGCGGCCGACAGGCGAGCCGCCGCCGCCGGGTCCTTGTCGGCCCAGGAGCGCGGCGGGGGCGGGCCGGTCACGGCGGCTCCGGGCTGCGGAAGCTCGGAGTCCGGCAGCGCCCTGGCGCGGTCGACGACACCCTGCCACTGCTCCAGCTGCCGGCGCCCCATGCGGTGGCCGAAACCGGGCAGCGCGGACAGCGCCTGTACGTTCAGCGGCACGGCCAGCGCCGCCTCGACGATCGCGGTGTCGCTCAGCACCTTGCCGGGCGACACGTCACGGCGCTGGGCGATGCGGTCCCGGGCGTTCCACAGCTCCCGCACGATCGCCATCTGCCGGCGGCGGCGCACCTTGTGCATGCCCGACGTACGGCGCCACGGGTCCTTGCGCGGCGGCGCGGGCGGGGCGGACGCGATGGCGTCGAACTCCTGGCGGGCCCACTCCAGCTTCCCCTGCCGGTCGAGCTCCTTCTCCAGCGCGTCCCGCAGGTCGACGAGCAGCTCCACGTCGAGCGCGGCGTAACGCAGCCAGGGCTCGGGCAGCGGGCGGGTCGACCAGTCGACCGCCGAGTGCCCCTTCTCCAGGGCGTAGCCGAGGACGGACTCGACCATCGCGCCCAGGCCGACGCGCGGGAAACCGGCGAGCCGGCCCGCCAGCTCGGTGTCGAAGAGCCGGGTGGGCACCATGCCTATTTCGCGCAGGCAGGGGAGGTCCTGGGTAGCGGCGTGGAGGATCCACTCGCTGCCGGCGAGGGCTTCGCCCAGGCCGGAGAGGTCGGGACAGCCGACCGGGTCGATCAGCGCGCTGCCCGCGCCCTCGCGGCGCAACTGCACGAGGTAGGCGCGCTGGCCGTAGCGGTAGCCGGACGCCCGCTCGGCGTCGACGGCCACGGGCCCGGTGCCCCGCGCGAAGGCCGCGACGACTTCGTCGAGGGCCTCCTGGGTGGCAACCACCGGAGGAATGCCTTCACGAGGCTCCAGCAAGGGAATCGGCGCCGTCTCGACGTCGACCGGGGGGGCGCCCCCGGGGGTTCGCAGGTCTGGCTCTGCTGCGGTCTCTTGGGCGTCGGTCACGTGTAAAGGGTATCCGCACGAGCGAACGCCTGACCTGCACTCGTCCGCGAAGGTGCGGGTGACCTGCGAGAACCGGTCTCGCCGCGATGCCGCCCGAATGCGGCCTTTCCGGGCGCCGCAATGGGGCGCGCCCGCCGACGGAACGTTCCGTCGGCGGGCGCGTGAGGGGAAGGACCGGTCAGTGGATGATTCCGGTCCGCAGGGCCACCGCGACCATCCCGGCACGGTCGCCCGTGCCGAGCTTGCGCGCGATGCGGGCGAGGTGGCTCTTGACCGTCAGGGCGGAGAGGCCCATCGAGACGCCGATCGCCTTGTTCGACTGGCCTTCGGCGACCAGTCTGAGCACCTCGACCTCACGGCCGGAGAGCTCGCGGTAACCGCCCGGGTGGCTCGGGGCGCCCGGGGGGCGGCGGTGCATTCGTGCGGCCGCGGCACCGATGGGGGC
>NZ_VBVX01000342.1 GCF_005981925.1 Streptomyces albidochromogenes | reverse complement strand
TCACGGTGCAGGGCGGGGTGGGAGCCCTGCTCGACAGCCTGCGCCCGATGGCCGTGTGGGAGCCCCCCGTGCTGGAGATCCCGGCCTATCGGCCCCTGGTCCACCGGGAGGCCAACTTCCACTTGGCGGGCCGTCCGCTCGTTCTGGCTCCGTCGGTGTTCTGCGGGCCGGTTCCCCAACTGTTCGCCGGCCCTCAGGCCGATAGGGTCGTCATGGTGTATCCGGCTCTGAACAACCCGGTCGACGCGGCGGCCATATGGGCTCCCCCTACCGATGCGCCTCATGCCAATGCACCGGTGTCGCCAGCGCTGTCCGCGCTCCTCGGTCGCACCAGGGCGATCGTTCTGTGCGTTATAGCCGACCACCCTGCGTGCACCACCACGCAGCTCGCACAGCGGGCGGGCATATCACCAGCCAGCGCCAGCGAGCACGCCACCACCCTGCGCAGCGCCGGGCTGACCGCACTCACCCGGGAACGGAAAACCGCACTTCATACGCTGACCCACCTCGGCTTCACCCTGCTGCACACCAACGGATCGGCTCCGGCCAGCGCCTGAGTGCCAGTGATGTCGAGCAGCAGGCCGTCCAGCGGACCGCCGCCCAGTTCGGCGTAGTCCAGGTCCGGCTACGGGCCCGGATAGTCGTGGTCGTACCCGCAGTCGCCGAGCACGACGTCGGGGTGGCGGCGGGGGCGGCCGCGTTTGCCCCGCACGGGGCGGCACGGCATGGAGAAGTGGGAGCTGTGTGACGTCGTTGCGGTTGTCGCCGGTGAGTGTGGCGGCGAGCGGGATGCCGGTGACGTCGGTGATCAGAGGTGTTCGCTGCCGATTCTGCCCCGGTCAAGAGGGCTTCATCCCGTCTTGGTGCCCCTTTTAGCGCCGGACGATGTGGGAGCCGTCGACCACTGCCAACGCGACAACCGCTGACTGTCGGCCTTGAGTACGAGGCCTGCGCGGGCTGCGCCTGGAGGCCCCGGCCACGTCTGGGGTGCCCAGACACAAAATTGACCCATGATCTGGACGTCAGAATGCACCACGAGGTGGGTCCCTTGCTGGCATAGATTGATCAGCACAAGGCCCCGGGAGACACCCGAAGCCGCAGCTCAGCACAGGGAGTACGACTATGAACGCCGCCGACGCCGCGCCACTGACACCGGTTCTGACTCGCGCCGCTACCGCTGAGACCACGAGTGACCCGAGCAGTGTGATGACGCTGCTGGCCGACTGCGGCACCGACGGCAGCTCGCTCACCAGCTACCGCTCGCAGTTCGCCAAGGGCGCTGTGGGCGCCCCGGCGCACTTCCACACCCGTGCCTCGGAGCTCTTCTTCGTCATCGGCGGCTCTCTTCAGGTACTCGTCGACGACGAGGTGAAGATCCTGGACGCGGGCGACCTTCTGCTCGTACCGCCGCACACTCCGCACGCTTTCGCGGCGGCTCCCGGCGCCGAGGCCGACGTACTGTTCGTCTTCACGCCCGGCATGCCGCGCTTCGACTACCTTCGGCTGCTCGGCCGGGTGATGCGCGGCGAGGCGAGCCCGCAGGAAATCGCCGAGTCTTCCGAGCACTTCGACAACCACTACGTGGACAGCCCGATATGGCGCGCCGCCCTGGAAGCCGCACACTGAAGGAGGATGTCGCACGTGGCCACTCCGCCTGACGCCTGGCTCGGGACCGCGACGTCGTCGAGGCGCTCGACCCGAAACTGGCGAACCACGGTACGGGAGCTACCTGCGGGCGTCGCTGTCGGACTTCTGGTACACCACGGACCCTGACCCGGTACACCGCTCACTCGCCGCGATGGACTCGGCAGCCGACACCGACGGGCGGCGTTGTGCAGGAGCAGCCACACGTGCCCGTCCTCGCGCTTGAACCGCTTCACCGTGGCTTCGCCGTCCAGCATCGCGGCCACGATGTCGCCGTTCCCTGCCACCGGCTGGCGGCGTACCGTCACACAGTCGCCGTCACTGATCCCCGCCTCGATCATCGAGTCGCCGACGACCTGAAACCGACAAGTTCGCTGAATCTCGGAGGGCTCTGCCTGGGAACTTGTGGCGATCCTGCCTCTACGACATGGAGCCTGACGTGGGTTCGCTCGCTACGCATGGGCCTGTTCACGAGTTGGTCTGAACTAGGTGAATCGCCAGCTCTGAAGATCACTTCTTGTTCGATTGAAGATCGTTTCTCAGTGGTGTGACACCTCCGCTCCGTATTGCATTGGAGTTCGTACAGGTGAGCACGGGAGAGTGGCGTGGTGAGCGAACTGTGGGCACGCACCCTGACCTGGGCAGAAGTCGATCCGTCGCGACACCCGTTCGAGCTGGACGAGGATGCGGCGGAGGCATTGGCCGATCTTGTCGCACCCTTGCTGCCCAGCCCTGCGGCCGTCGAAGAGCACTGGTGGCGCTCGCTGGACCCCGTCACCGAGTTCCTGGTGAACCGGTACGGCCGGTGGGCCTGCGGTTGGAACTGGTCGGTGGGTGAGGGCGACACCGACGGCGGGGTCGTCGACGTGTGGTGCTGCGCCCGCCACTCCGTGACGACGGCGGACACGACCGCGCCGATGGCCGTCGCAGCCCTGGTTGAGTGGCGTGACTGGATCGAGGATTTGGCGGAGCGCTTCTCCGCATTGGCGCCGCCATCGCACTCAGCGGTGTCCCCGTCCTCTGTGGATCCCTGGTATTAGGAGCGCGCGTGCACGCGGCTGGTGACCGTGGTGGCCGACAGGACGCGGGCCGAGAGCGGCTGGTACGGGCACTGCAAGCAGGTCCTCGGATGGTTCCTCGCCTACAACGGCATCGACGACGCGAGGCGCCCCCGGCGTCCCCCCATGCGGGTCGCCCAGGCGCAATGCGCTCCCCGGTACGGCTCTGCGGGTGTTCCCGCAAGTCAGAAGCGGACCACCGCGCCGGGACGCCACCATGCCCACCGGTCGGCACCGCCTCAAACGACTCCGCTCAGCCACCCAACTGCCGCAACTGAAACGGCGAGGCTAAGCAATATCGCCACGCCCGTCTGCGGTGAGTTCGTGAGATCACCTGGTTGGCAGCACTTTTCCAGGCAGGGTTGAGTTTGAGGTATGAACAGGGGGCGCTATTGGCTCATTTGAAGTATTGCAGCCTGCGCGTTTGGGGGTATGGCGGGCGACACTTGGAATGAATTTGCAGATTATCATCACGCGTCGCCGCTTTGTTGAATTTCTCATTATCCCTCTCTCTGTCCTTGCTTATTTCTGGTGCGGGAATGTTCCTGCGTAATATGCAGGAGCGATATAAGGAAGGCTTCCCGGGCGATCGGTGGGGCCCGGGAAGCCACGCCCCGCCCTCACAGGAAATGGCCTCTCGATGAAGCAACAGTTCCCTCAAGCGGCTCGGCGCCGCATCTTGTCCGGCTGGCTGGCCTCGGCTCTCGCCGCAACGGTTGCCGCCGTCATGGTCGCTGTGACGCCGACACAGGCACTGGCCATCGCGACACCCGTCCCCCTGGGCACAGCCGCCAGTTTCTCCGTTCTGGCAGGTTCGGAGGTCACCAACACCGGACCCTCCGTGATCGACCACGACCTTGGGGTGCACCCGGGCACAGCCATCAGCGGGTTTCCGCCCGGTATCGTGCTCGGCGAGATCCATTCCGCGGACGCTGTCGCCCAACAGGCCAAGTCCGATCTGGTCGTGGCGTACAACAACGCGGCCGGCCAGGCCACGGACTTCGCGCTTCCGGCGGGCATCGGCAATGGCGACACGCTGCTTCCGGGCGTCCACACCGCCGTATCCGGTGTCGGACTCACCGGCGACCTGATCCTGGACGCCGGGGGAAACCCCAACGCCGTCTGGGTGTTCCAGATCCCCGAAGCGCTGACGACAGCGTCCTCCAGCCGGGTGCTCCTCACGAACGGCGCCTCGGCGTGCAACGTGTACTGGCAGATCGGGAGTTCGGCCACCCTCGGCACCGACTCCACCTTCGTCGGCACGATCATGGCGCTGACCTCGATCAGCGTGACCACGGGGGCGAACATTGAGGGCCGCGCGCTGGCCCGCAACGGCGCCGTGACGCTCGACACCAACAGGATCTTCCTCGGTGGATGCGCGACCACCACTGGTGGAACGACATCCGGCACGACCACCGGAACCACGACGGGCACCACCACCGGAACCACGTCCGGCACGACCACGGGCACGACCACCGGTGGAACCTCGGGAAGCATCTCCGGCAACACCGCCGGGACCACGCAGGGCAACACCGCCGGGATCACGCAGGGCAACACCGCCGGGAACACTGCGGGCAACACCGCCGGGAACACCACCGGCGGGAACACCCAGGGCAACAGCGCCGGAAACACCACCGGCGGACACGGCGACAAGCCCGGAAAGCCGGACCACCACCACAAGCCCGGCGGGCCCGGCCACCACGACAAGCCGGGCGGGCACGGCCACCACGACAAGCCCGGCCACGGCCATGACGGAGCGCCCGACAAGCCCGGCCACAGTGAGGAGCACGACGTCTACAGCTACGGCTACGGCGACAAGCCCGTAAACCACCAGCGCTAACCTCACCGTTTCGGTTGGGGTGCGCCCGCAAAGGGGGCCCTGGTATCCGGGGCAGGTCCAGGGCCCCCGCCGGCGAGGTGTGCGCCGGAGCTGGTGCGGCCTATCGGCGGTGTGCGGTGATGACGAGGTTGGACCGGTAGTCGTCGGCCGCGTCGTCCCAATCAGCGCAGGTGATCAACGTCAGCTGAGGGATGGGAGTCGGGGCGTAGACGCGCTGGGAGGGGAAGTTGTTCTTGGGCCAGACGGCCATGGTGGTGACGGTGAAGGTGGCGGTGGTCCGGTCGCGGCGTGTGAGGGTGATGCGGTCGCCGTTGCGCAGGGCACCGAGTCCGTAGAACGCTGCGGGGCCGGTGGAGGAGTCAAGGTGCCCGACGAGAATGGTGTTGCCGTTCTCCCCGGGTGTGGGTGAGCCGGTGTACCAGCCGGCGTGGTCCGCGTCGGTCGGCATGGCTATCGCACCGTGGGCGGCTGTGCCGACCTTTTCGACCCTCGTCGTCAAACCGATCTTGTGGATCTCTATGCCGTAGGGCTCGGAGCGGGGCAGGGCCGGGGCGTCCGGCCCCGAGCGGTAACGGGTGGCGGACTGGCTGCTGCGTCCGGCATCCGACGGCGGGTCTGGGGGCGGCGGTTGTGCGGTCAGGGCTGTGAAGGCCAGCAGTGCGAGGGCGGTGGCGGTGAAGGTGGTGGCCGCCGCGGTGCACATTCCGCGGCGGCCACTTGGCCAGAGGCTCGACATCCGGCGGGCCGAGTCAGCTCTGGCGGCCGGTGCGGCGGCGCAGATACACCGCGCCCCCTGCGGCAAGGAGCAGGCCGCCTGCGGCGGCGAGCGCCGTGGTGTCACCGGACTGGGTGCCGCCCAGGCCGCCGGAGACCGCGCCGGCGGGGGCCATCTTCAGCGGGCCGCACAGGGCGGGGTTGGTGGCCTCGGAGGGCAGCTTGGGGTCGAGGTCGCTGGGGCCCAGGACGTTGTCGTACTTGCCGTTGCCGTTGAAGTCGATGCCGTGGACGACGACGACCGCGTTCTCGTTGCGCAGGCTCTTCGCGGTCTCGTCGTCGACGGTGATGGTGCGGTGGTAGGTGTACGAGGCGCCCATGGGGAAGCGGTCGACCGCGAGCGCGGAGTGGTCGGCGCCGGTGTCACCGGTGGTGGTGAGCGAGGCGCCGATCTTGCCGTAGAACGGCAGACCGTCGGTGGTGTTCAGGCTCAGCTGGCCGTTGTGCTTGGTGGCCGCGGAAGCCGGCGGGCACTGGCCCTTGGCCCCGATGTGGAAGTGCTGGGCGTGCGGGGCGTTCGCCAGCAGGCCCCGCGTCTTGATCGTCACGGTGGCCTGGTTGCCCTTCAGGTGCACCATCGCCGTGCCCGAACCGGTCACCTTGCTCGTCGGGATCGGCGACAGCGTCGCGTGCAGGGAACCGTCCCGCGAGGTGTCGTCTCCTGCGAACGCCACAGGCGCCAGGACTGTACCGGACGCTATCGCCGCTAGAGCGGCGATAGCAGTGGCCGTCGTCTTCTTCATGCGAACTCCAGCTGAGAGTCGAGACCGGCTCCCCCCGAACAGGGGGATGCGCCGCGTGCGCATACCGGTAATTTCAGTCACACGTTGGACGCACGACTGTGTGATAACCACCCAAACGGTGCATTTGGGGGAATCTGCAACAAGGGGGCGAACGCCACCAGCCCGCTTGAGCGGAGCACTCTTTCGTCTTCCCGCGTACGTCTTCTCGCGCCCCCTGTCGGACCGGCCTCGCCGCACGCACCATGGGAGCTGTGGCTTCCGGTGATGAAGAAGGACAGGGCGCGGCGCTGGAGCCGGTCGGGTGGGCCGATGCGGTTCGGCTGGTCGAGCAGTTGCGTGCGTCGTGGGCCGCAGTGATGCTGGCCCAGCGGGTGCGGGATGCGCACCGGGGGCG
>NZ_VBVX01000341.1 GCF_005981925.1 Streptomyces albidochromogenes | reverse complement strand
CGGGTCGGGTGGGATCGGACACAGGGCGGCAGTGCGTTGGGGGTTGGCGGCGATGGTGGTGCAGCAGCACAGGGTCAAGGGCGGTGCGACCGCCGTGGCCGTCGCGGCGGGGCTGATCGCCTGCGCCGCGTGTTCCGGCGGCGGTGCGGTCGCCGAGGACCAGCAGGGCGGTGACCCCCTGGCCGCCGTGCGCGGCGCCGCCGACGGGCTGGTCGCCGCGGGCAGCTCCGAGGCCCGCACGTCCATGGTCATGGCGACCGGCGGCACCCGGGTCACCATCCGGGGCGAAGGGGCGTACGACTTCAAGAAGCGGATGGGGCAGCTCAAGGTGCTGCTGCCGCCCGACCCCGACGGCGCGGACAAGCACCGGCCGATCACCGAACTGCTCGCGCCCGGCGCGCTGTACATGAAGAACCGGGGCGCGGGCGTGCCCGCCGACAAGTGGGTGCGGATCGACACGGCCACGCTGGACGACGGGAACCTGGTCACCGGCGGGGCCACGGACCCGCTCGCCGCCGCCGAGTTGCTGCGCGGCGCGAAGGAGGCGGCGTACGTCGGGCGGGCCGATGTGGCCGGTACCGGGGTCCGGCACTACCGCGGGGTCACCGACATCGCCCGCGCCGCCCGCGTCGCCTCGCCGCATGTGCGCGGTGCGCTGAGCGCCGCGGCGAAAGGGTTCGCCAAGGACGCGGTTCCGTTCGACGCGTACCTCGACGACCAGGGGCGGCTGCGCAAGGTCCGCCACCGGTTCGACTTCGCCAACGCGGGACGTACGGTCGCCGTCGCCTCCACGACGCTGCTGTACGCGTTCGGGGCGCCCGTCGAGGTGCGGCTGCCGGCCGCTCGCGACATCTACGCCGGGAAGATCCAGGCGTAGGGCGAGCCCTGTCCACCACGGGTGGGTGGCGGGGAAATGGTCCGTCCGTGCCATGCGCGGTGTGTGCCGCGCTGCCTACGCTAGGAAGCCGACGACGGCTGGAAGAGGTGATGCACGTGGCTCCGCTCGGCAGCAGTACGCCCGTCCATGACCACGTCGCCCTCGCCGAGATCGAGCTGTGCGGGGAGTTGATGATCGCGGCGTCCGCGGCCGACGGGGAACGGCTCAGCCCGGACCGTATCGACGAGGTGCTGAAGGTGGGAGCGGGCGTGGCCGCCACGGCGGCCGAAGGCGTCGAGTGGCCCCGGCGGCGGCGGGAGCGGTAGCCCGGCGGCCGTCGGGCCCCCGGACCACCGGTCCGCGTTGATCAGGTGCGCAGCAGGCGGGCGATCGCCTTGGTGGCCTCTTCGACCTTCTCGTCGATCTCCGTGCCGCCCTTGACCGCCGCGTCGGCCACGCAGTGCCGCAGGTGCTCCTCCAGGAGCTGGAGCGCGAAGGACTGCAGGGCCTTCGTCGACGCCGAGACCTGGGTGAGTATGTCGATGCAGTAGACGTCCTCGTCGACCAGTCGCTGCAAGCCGCGGATCTGGCCCTCGATCCGGCGCAGGCGCTTGAGGTGCTCGTCCTTCTGTTTGTGGTATCCGTGCACGCCGAGGTCGTGGTCGGTCACCACGGCTTCGGGGGATCCGGAGGGCGCGTCGCTCGTCGTCGCGCCGGCCGCCTCGGTGGTCGTCATCGCGTCCTCCCGTTGTCCTCAAAGGGGCTGTATACCCCTCATGGGTATATGGTAACGAATTTCCCGGGTAGGGGCTCGGGGGCCCGTACAGAGCACTGTGCCTGATGGGCGACACTGAAGAACGCCGGTTAGCCGTGGCCGGATGATGCGCCTAGCATCACCCTGACCGAATCCAATGCACCCCGAGGACCCCACGTGCGCTTTCGTCTGACCCCCAGGGAGACGAGCTTCTACGACATGTTCTCCGCATCCGCGGACAACATCGTCACGGGCTCGAAGCTCCTGATGGAACTGCTCGGAGCGGACTCCTCCGCCCGAGTCGAGATCGCGGAGCGGATGAGGGCAGCGGAGCACGCGGGGGACGACGCGACCCACGCGATCTTCCACCAGCTGAACTCCTCGTTCATCACGCCGTTCGACCGCGAGGACATCTACAACCTCGCGTCGCAGCTCGACGACATCATGGATTACATGGAGGAGGCCGTCGACCTGGTCGTGCTGTACCAGATCGAGGAGCTGCCCAAGGGCGTCGAGCAGCAGATCGAGGTGCTGGCCCGGGCCGCCGAGCTGACCGCCGAGGCCATGCCGCACCTGCGGACGATGACGAACCTCACCGAGTACTGGATCGAGGTCAACCGCCTCGAGAACCAGGCCGACCAGATCCACCGCAAGCTGCTCGCGCACCTGTTCAACGGCAAGTACGACGCCATGGACGTGCTGAAGCTGAAGCAGATCGTGGACGTGCTGGAGGAGGCGGCCGACGCCTTCGAGCACGTCGCCAACACGGTCGAGACGATCGCCGTCAAGGAGTCCTGACCTCCGGTGGACACCTTTGCGCTCATCGTGACCATCGGGGTCGCGCTCGGATTCACGTACACCAACGGCTTTCACGATTCCGCGAACGCCATCGCGACTTCGGTTTCCACGCGGGCGCTGACCCCGCGCGCGGCCCTCGCCATGGCCGCCGTGATGAACCTCGCCGGTGCCTTCCTCGGCAGCGGCGTCGCCAAGACCGTCAGTGAGGGGCTCATCGCGACCCCGCACGGCGACAAGGGGATGGGAATCCTCTTCGCCGCCCTGGTCGGGGCGATCGTCTGGAACCTCGTCACCTGGTACTTCGGGCTCCCGTCGTCCTCCTCGCACGCGCTGTTCGGCGGCATGGTGGGCGCGGCGCTCGCCGGCGGCACCGAGGTCATCTGGTCCGGGGTGCTGGAGAAGGTCGTCATCCCGATGTTCATCTCGCCGTTCGTCGGGCTGCTGCTCGGCTACCTGGTGATGGTCGTCATCCTGTGGATGTTCCGGAAGGCGAACCCGCACAAGGCCAAGCGCGGCTTCCGTATCGCCCAGACCGTCTCCGCGGCAGGCATGGCGCTGGGGCACGGCCTCCAGGACGCGCAGAAGACCATGGGCATCGTGGTGATGGCCCTGGTCATCGCCGACGTCGAGGGTCAGGGCGACGCGATCCCGATGTGGGTCAAGATCGCCTGCGCGCTGACGCTCTCGCTCGGTACGTACGCGGGCGGCTGGCGGATCATGCGGACGCTCGGCCGGCGGATCATCGAGCTGGACCCGCCGCAGGGCTTCGCGGCGGAGACCACGGCCGCGTCCGTGATGTACACCGCCTCCTTCATGTTCCACGCGCCGATCTCGACGACGCATGTCATCACCTCCGCGATCATGGGCGTCGGTTCGACCAAGGGGTCGCGTGCCGTGCGGTGGGGCGTCGCCAAGAACATCGTGATGGGCTGGTTCATCACCATGCCGGCGGCCGCACTCGTGGCCGCGGCGTGCTACTGGGTCGTGCTGCTGGCCTTCGGCTAGCGCTCCGGCACCGGTACGAAAACGGGCCCGCCCCCCGCTCCTCGTGAGGAGTGGGGGGCGGGCCCTTTGCCTTGCGGTGGCACCGCCATGCAGCACCGCAGGACAGGCGGGGCGGCCGGCTTCTAGCCGAAGCGGCCGGAGATGTAGTCCTCGGTGGCCTGGACGGACGGGTTGGAGAAGATCCGCTCCGTGTCGTCTATCTCGATCAGCTTGCCGGGCTGGCCGATCGCCGCGAGGTTGAAGAACGCCGTACGGTCCGAGACGCGCGCGGCCTGCTGCATGTTGTGCGTCACGATGACGATCGTGAAGCGCTCCTTCAGCTCGCCGATCAGGTCCTCGATGGCGAGGGTCGAGATCGGGTCGAGCGCCGAGCACGGCTCGTCCATGAGCAGGACCTGCGGCTCGACCGCGATCGCGCGGGCGATGCACAGGCGCTGCTGCTGGCCGCCGGAGAGGCCGGAACCGGGCTTGTTCAGGCGGTCCTTGACCTCGTTCCAGAGGTTCGCGCCGCGCAGCGACTTCTCGACGACCTCGGCCAGCTTGTTCTTCTTGTACGAGCCGTTGAGGCGCAGGCCCGCCGCCACGTTGTCGAAGATCGACATGGTGGGGAAGGGGTTGGGGCGCTGGAAGACCATGCCGACCGTACGGCGGACGGCTACCGGGTCGACGTCCTTGGCGTACAGGTTCTCGTCGTCCAGGAGGACCTTGCCCTCGACGCGGCCGCCGGGGGTGACCTCGTGCATCCGGTTGAGGGTGCGCAGGAAGGTGGACTTGCCGCAGCCGGAGGGGCCGATGAAGGCCGTCACGGAGCGGGGCTCGACGGTCATCGAGATGTCGTCGATCGCCTTGTGGTTGCCGTAGTAGGCCGACAGGCCGCTGATGTCGATTCGCTTGGCCATCTGAATCACTGCTTTCTGCTGGCCTTAGCGGCCGGTGCTCGGGGCCTTCCAGCGGGCGATGCCGCGGGCCACCAGGTTGAGGATCATGACGAAGGCGATCAGGACGAGCGCTGCGCCCCAGGCCCGGTCGACCGACGCTTCGGTGCCGACGATGTACTGCTCGTACACGTACAGCGGAAGCGAGGACTGGGCACCTTCGAAGGGGTTCGGGTTGATCAGCTTCGTACCGAAGACGAGCAACAGAACCGGGGCGGTCTCGCCCGTGATACGGGCCACCGCGAGCATGACGCCGGTGGTGATTCCGCCGATCGCGGTCGGCAGCACCACCTTGAGGATAGTCCGCCACTTGGGGACGCCGAGAGCCAGAGAGGCCTCGCGCAGCTCGTTCGGGACGAGCTTGAGCATCTCCTCGGTGGAGCGGACGACGACCGGCATCATCAGGATCGCGAGGGCCAGCGCGCCGGCGAATCCGGAGGGCCCGAAGCCCAGCATCAGATTCCAGGTGGCGAGGATGAACAGGCCCGCGACGATCGACGGGATGCCCGTCATGACGTCGACGAAGAAGGTGACGGTCTTCGCGAGCCTGCCGCGGCCGTACTCGACCAGGTAGACCGCGGTGAGCAGTCCGATCGGGGCGGCGATCAGCGTCGCGATGCCGACCTGCTCCAGGGTGCCGAGCAGGGCGTGGTAGACGCCGCCGCCCTCGTCGGTGTCGAGCAGACCGCTCATCGAGTGGCTGAGGAAGTAGCCGTCGATGACCTTGATGCCCTTGCTGATCGTCACCCAGGCCAGGGAGAGCAGCGGGACGAGGGCGAGGATGAAGCTGACCCAGACGACGCTGGTCGCCACGCGGTCCTTGCCCTGGCGGCTGCCTTCCACCTTGGTGGTGATCGCGAAGGTGGCCAGTACGAAGATCAGGGCGGCCAGCATGCCCCACTGCACCCGGCTGTGCCAGCCGGCGACGAGACCGAGGCCGATGCCGGCCGCGACGGATCCGACGGCGATGGCGGCCGGGGCCCACCGGGGGAGTCGGGCGTGGGCGAGCTTGGTGTGCGGGGCCGGGGAGACCGGGGGCTTGTCCATTACCTGGCTTGTCTGGTTCATGCGTTGGCCCCCGAGTACTCCTTGCGGCGGCCGATGATCCAGCGGGCGGCGCCGTTGACCAGCAACGTGATGACGAAGAGCACGAGACCGGAGGCGATCAGGGCGTCACGGCCGAACTCGTCCGCCTCGTTGAACTTCGCGGCGATGTTCTGCGCGAAGGTGCCGCCGCCCGGGTCGAGCAGCCGGCCGGAGATGATGAAGCTCGGGGAGAGCACGACGGCGACGGCCATCGTCTCGCCGAGGGCGCGGCCCAGGCCCAGCATCGAGGCGCTGATGATGCCCGAGCGGCCGAAGGGGAGTACGGACATCCGCATGACTTCCCAGCGCGTGGCGCCGAGGGCCAGGGCGGCCTCCTCGATCATCTTCGGCGACTGGAGGAAGACCTCGCGGGTCACGTTGGTGACGATCGGCAGGATCATGATCGCCAGCAGGATGCCGACCGTGAAGAGGTTGCGGGCGATGCCGTCGCTCGTCTTGTCGAAGATGTACGTCCAGCCGAAGTACTCGTCGAGCCACTTGTTGAGGCCGTCCAGGTACGGGACCAGGAAGACGGCGCCCCAGAGGCCGTAGATGATGCTGGGCACCGCCGCGAGCAGGTCGACCACGTACGCGAGCGGCGTGGCCAGCCTGCGCGGGGCGTAGTGCGAGATGAACAGCGCGATGCCGATGGCGACCGGCACGGCGATGAGCATGGCGATGATCGAGCTGACGATCGTGCCGAAGAGGAGGACGGCGATGCCGAAGACCGGCGGCTTGCCGGCCGGGTTCCACTCGGAGGTGGTGAGGAAGTTGGCGTCGTCCTTGGAGACGGCGAGGCCGGCGCGGTAGGTGAGGAAGGCCGCGATGGCGGCCATGATCACCAGAAGTGCGATGCCCGACCCCCGGGACAGACCGAGGAAGATCCGGTCTCCGGCGTGGGTGCTGCCCTGGGAGGCCAGCGTGTTGACGGGTCCGGGCGGGGGTGGGGAGGACGAGGTGGGTTCGGTAGCTATATCCATCAGTTTTCTCCGGTCTGCGGAGCCCGGTGGGGCTCCTGGCGGCGGTGCACCGGAAGGCGCGGCCGGCCCCCTCGTGACGGGGCCGGCCGCGCCCGGGGTCAGGAGAGGGTGGGGA
>NZ_VBVX01000340.1 GCF_005981925.1 Streptomyces albidochromogenes | reverse complement strand
CTCGGGCGGCGGGGGCGGGGGAAGCGGCGTACGGCGAGACATGAGCACGACACTACCCAGAGCCCCGCGGGCCGGATCAGGCCACGTCCACCGACTCGAAGCGCCAGCGGTGGACCGCCCGCGTGATCAAACCCGCCTCGGGTTCCGGCAGTTCCGGCAGGTCCGCGTCGAACCGCGCGTCCCACCAGGTCAGTACGAGCACCCGGTCCTGCGGGGCCCGCAGGATCTCGGCACGCACCGGCTCCGCCGCGAGCACCCGTGCCTGCGCCCGGGCCCACTCCAGCAGTTCCGCGCCCCGGCCCTCGGCCGCGCGGGCCTCCCACATCAGGGCGACGGTCATGAGTAGAGGTTGTCCTTGCTCATCTCGTGGACGTGGTCGTGGTCGTGCGGGTGACCGTGCCCGGTGCCCGGTACGTGCGGCTCGGTGACCGGCAGCGAGGAGTCCGCCGACAGGTCCCAGTCCGACGCCGCCCGGCCCCGCGCGACCATCTCCGCGCCGAGGGCCGCCACCATCGCCCCGTTGTCCGTGCACAGCCCCGGCCTCGGCACCCGCAGCCGGATGCCGGCCCGCTCGCACCGCTCCTGCGCGAGCGCCCGCAGCCGCGAGTTGGCCGCCACACCGCCGCCGATCATCAGGTGGTCGACGCCCTCGTCCTTGCACGCCCGTACCGCCTTGCGGGTCAGCACGTCGACGACCGCCTCCTGGAAGGACGCCGCCACGTCGCGCACCGGCACCTCCTCGCCCGCGCTGCGCTTGGCCTCGATCCAGCGCGCCACCGACGTCTTGAGGCCGGAGAAGGAGAAGTCGTACGCCGCGTCGCGCGGGCCGGTCAGGCCGCGCGGGAAGGCGATCGCCTTCGGGTCGCCCTCGCGGGCGAGCCGGTCGATCACGGGCCCGCCGGGGAAGCCCAGGTCCAGTACCCGCGCGATCTTGTCGAACGCCTCACCCGCCGCGTCGTCGATGGTCGCGCCCATCGGCCGTACGTCGTTCGTGATGTCCGGCGCGAGCAGCAGCGACGAGTGTCCGCCGCTGACCAGCAGCGCCATCGTGGGCTCGGGCAGCGGGCCGTGCTCCAGCTGGTCGACGCAGATGTGCGACGCCAGGTGGTTCACGCCGTACAGCGGCTTGCCCAGCGCGTACGCGTACGCCTTGGCCGCGGAGACGCCCACCAGCAGCGCCCCGGCGAGCCCGGGGCCCGCCGTCACCGCGACGCCGTCCAGGTCGGAGGCGGCGACGCCGGCCTGCTTCAGCGCCCGCTCGATGGTCGGAACCATCGCTTCCAGGTGGGCGCGGGACGCGACCTCCGGCACCACACCGCCGAAGCGGGCGTGCTCGTCCACGCTCGACGCGATGGCGTCGGCGAGCAGGGTCGTACCGCGCACGACGCCGACGCCGGTCTCGTCGCAGGAGGTCTCGATGCCGAGGACGAGCGGTTCGTCAGCCATGGTGATTCTCGGTTTCTCGTACGGAGGGCGCGGGGTTCGCCGGGTCGGTCGTCGTCGTCAGCCGCATCACGAGCGCGTCGATGTTGCCCGGCTGGTAGTAGCCGCGCCGGAAGCCGATCGGCTCGAAGCCGAAGCGCTCGTACAGCTTCTGCGCGCGGGTGTTGTCGACGCGCACTTCGAGGAGCACCTCGGCGCATTCGAAGGCGGTCGCGTGCCCCAGCAGATCGGTGAGCAGCCGGGCCCCGAGGCCGGTCCCCCACTGGTCCTTGGAGACGGCGATGGTCTGCACGTCGCCCTGCTCCCCGGCGGCGGCCAGGCCGGCGTACCCGACGATCCGGCCCGCCTCCTCGGCCACCACGTACCGGCGGGTGGCCTGCGGCCCGCGCGCGTGGGCGAGTTCGGACCAGAACATGCCGGGCGACCAGGCGTCCTCGGGAAACAGCTCGCGTTCGAGTTCGAGCACCGGGTCGATGTCCCACCAGCGCATTTCTCTCAGGCAAGCGGTCACTGGGGAGTGACCACCTTGTAGTTCTTGGGGACCTGGGCGTCGGGCCGGCGCAGGTACAGCGGCAGCGGCGGCAGGAAGGGCTCCCCCGCCGCGAGCTTCTCGGCGGCGAGCGACGCCAGCGCGCCCGCCGACTGGTGCTCGGGTCCGCGCGCGTCCCCGAACGCCTCGGGGTAGAGCAGCGCCCCGGAGCCGACCACCGGAAGGCCCGCGAGCTGCTCCGCGATGTCGGCGGGCCGGTCGACGGCGGGCTCGGACACGCGGGTGCGGGCGTCGTCGTAGCGCGCCCAGTAGACCTCCTTGCGGCGCGCGTCGGTGGCCACCGCGAAGGGCCCGGTGAGCCCGGCGGCGTACGCCAGCCCGTCCAGGGTGCACAGGCCGTGGACCGGCACGCCGAGCACGAGGCCGAAGGTCTCGGCGGTCGCGAGCCCGACGCGCAGCCCGGTGTACGGACCGGGGCCGACGCCCACGACGACGCCGGTCACGGCGTCGAGTTTCAGGCCCGCCCCGGCGAGCACCCGGTCGACGGTGGGCAGCAGCAGCTCCCCGTGGCGGCGGGCGTCGACCTGGCCGGCCTCGGCGACGACGGAGTCACCGTCGTGGAGGGCGACGGTGACGGCTGGGGTGGCGGTATCAACGGCGAGCAGGAGCACACAAACAGCCTACGGCCCGTGCGAGGGGAGCACGGCGTCCCCCGCCCCTCCCGGCCCCTGCGCTACCGTCACCACAAACACGCCGGCGGTACGGACACGAGGTGGAGCAAGGTGGCAAGGAGCAGCTCGGGAATGGTGGCCGGGCTCACCGCGATGGCCGTGGCGGCGGTCGCCTTCCTCGCCTACCAGGCGTCGGCGAGTGCCCCCTCCCCCGCCCAGCTCGCCGAACCGCGGGCCGGAAAGGCCCCCGCGGCGCACGCCACGCACGCGCCCAAGGCGCCGGTGAAGAAGGACGCCCTCGCGGTGCCGGCCCAGTCGGGCACGGGCACGCGGGTGGTGTACGCGCTGGCCGAGCGGCGGGTGTGGCTGGTGGACGGGAACGGCCGGGCCACCCGGACGTTCAAGGTGGCGCCGAGCACGGTCAGTCCGCCGCCGGGTTCCTACGCGGTGGGCTCGCGTTCGGGACTCATCACCGGCTCCGACGGGGTGCAGGTCGAGCACGTCGTACGGTTCACGACGGTCGAGGGCGTGCCGATCGGCTTCAGCGCGGCGGTGGACGGCTCGATGCGGACCCCGGACCCGCGGAACAAGACCGGCGGCGTTCGCATGCGGCGGCCCGACGGCGACGCGCTGTGGAGCTTCGCGACGGTCGGGGTGAAGGTCGTCGTCGTCCCGTAAATACGCTCGTACGAGCTACGGCGGCGCGCGGGTCTACGCGGCGTCGCGCCGCTGCTCGCGTTCCTCGGCCGGGGCCCCGGACGCCTCGTCCTCCTGCGGCTGCTCTCTGGGCGGCGTGGAGACGGCGGTGGCCGCCACGCACGAGGCGAGCAGGTCGCGCATGGAGAGCGGCTGGGTCACTTCTCGTTCTGAAGCCGGCATGGATGCCTCCTGGGCTCCGGTTGAGCAGGCGTGGTTAGGTAGACCTAACCAGGTCTCGGTATCCATGTGACCACGCCCGGGCTCACCGGCGCAACATCTTGCCGACGTCTTGTCGGAACGTACGGACGTCAGGCGCCCAGCGCGGCCAGGTCCTCGCCGGCCCACCGGGCCCCGATCCCGCTCACCGTCACGCGGCGCACGTCGTCGTCGGCGTCCCCCACGGCCCGGTGGATCACCACGTGGAGCCGGTCGTCGGACAGCTCCTCGACCTTCCCCTCGCCCCACTCCACGACGACCACGGAGTCCGGCAGCGAGACGTCGAGGTCGAGGTCCTCCATCTCGTCGAGCCCGCCGCCCAGCCGGTACGCGTCGACGTGCACCAGGGCGGGCCCGCCGGTCAGCGGGGGGTGGACGCGGGCGATGACGAACGTCGGCGACGTCACGGCGCCGCGCACTCCGAGGCCCTCGCCGAGCCCGCGGGTCAGCGTCGTCTTGCCCGCGCCGAGCTCACCGGTGAGCATCACCAGGTCACCGGGGCGCAGCAGCTTCGCGAGCCGGCGCCCGAACTCCTGCATCAGGTCGGGCGAGTGGACGGTGAGGACGGCGGTGACGTCAGCCGCCGGGCTGTGCGGTGCTTCCATACGTCCCAACGTTAGCGTCTGCCGGTACGGCGCCCACCCGGGCCAGCAGGTCCGCGAGCCGGTCGGTGACCACCTCGGGGTGCTCCAGCATGACCAGGTGGCCGGCGTCCGGCACTATCACCAGCTCGGCGTCCGGCAGCAGACGGGCGATGCCCTCGCTGTGTTCGCTCGGCGTCACGAGGTCCTTGTCGCCCGCGAGCACCAGCACCGGCACCTCCGCGAAGATCTCCAGCGCCTCGGCCTTGTCGTGGTCGGTGAACGCCGGGTAGAACTCCGCGACCACGTCGATCGGCGTTCCCTCGATCAGCCGCTCCGCGAACCGCGCGACGGCCGGGTCGACGTCCCGCGAACCGAACGAGTACCGCTTGATCAGACCGGCGAACAGGTCCGCCGTGGCCCGCCGCCCCCGCTCGACGATCTCCGCCTGTGTGCCGAGGGCGCGCAGCACGCGCGGCAGGACCCGGCGCACGGCGTTCACGCCGGCCACCGGCAGGCCGAAGTTGACCTCGCCGAGATTCCCCGACGACGTACCGACGAACACGGCGCCGACGACGCGCTCGCGGATGAGTTCGGGGTACTGGTCTGCCAGGGCCATCACCGTCATGCCGCCCATCGAGTGCCCCACCAGCACCAGCGGCCCCTTGGGCGCGGCGGCGTCGATCACGGCCTTCAGGTCGCGCCCCAGCTGCTCGATGTCGACCGCGACCCCACGGGCCTGGCCGGCGCCGCGATCCGAGCGGCCGTGACTGCGCTGGTCCCAGTGGACGGTCCGTACGACGCCCCGCAGCGCCGCCCGCTGGAAGTGCCACGAGTCCTGGCTCAGGCAGAAGCCGTGGCTGAAGACGACGGTGACCGGGGCCGGGGTCCTGCGCCCGAAGAGACGGCGCCGGCGCGGTCCCGACGAGGCGCCGTCCGACTCCACCTCGTCCACCTCGTAGTAGATCTCGGTCCCGTCGTCCGCGAGGGCCTGCCCCGGCATCCCGCGCAGGGCGCCGTACGGCCCGGCGGCGTCCAGCGCCAGCCGCGCCTTCTTCCGCATGCCCCGGCCGACGGTCAGCCGCTCCAGGGCGACCCCGGCCGCCGCGCCCGCCGCGACCACACCTATCGCGGCGCCGGCCACACCCGCCCGGCGCCAGTTGCCGACGGCCGAGGTGGCGACCTCGGCCGCCACCTCCGCCACCTCCGCCACGCCGGGCGCGCTGCTCTCGCTCACGGTGCCGCTCTCCTAGCTGTCGGGACTGCCGGGTTCCTCATCCACATAGACGCGTGGTACCCGCGATCCGATGCGAGTGACAATCTCGTACGCGATCGTGTCCGCCGCCCGCGCCCAGTCCTCGGCCGTCGGCTCACCCCGGTCGCCCGGTCCGAACAGCACCGCCTCGTCCCCCGGCTCCACCGCGTCCGCCCCGAGGTCGACCACGAACTGGTCCATGGCGACCCGCCCGGCCACCCGCCGCCACTTGCCGCCGACGAGCACGGGGCCGGTGCCGGACGCGTGGCGCGGCACACCGTCGGCGTACCCGACGGGGATCAGCCCGAGGTTCGTCTCCGCCGGGGTCACGTAGTGGTGCCCGTAGCTGACGCCGTGCCCCTGCGGCACCCGCTTGACGAGGGCCACGGAGGCGGCGAGCGTCATGACGGGCCGCAGCCCGAAGTCGGCGGGCGTGCCGAGCTCCGGGCTCGGGGAGACGCCGTACATGGCGATGCCGGTCCGTACGAGATCGAAGTGCGACGCGGGCAGGGTCAGCGTCGCCGGGGAGTTGGCGATGTGCCGGACCTCGGGCTCGGCCCCGGCCTTCTCCGCGTGCTCGACCAGGTCGCGGAAGACGGCCAGTTGAGCGTCGATCGAGGGATGCCCGGGCTCGTCCGCGCAGGCGAAGTGCGACCAGAGCCCGGTCACCCTGACGGCGTCCGGCGCCTCCAGCGCCCGGCGCACCAGCTCCGGCCAGTCGGCCGGCTGGCACCCGTTGCGCCCGAGTCCGGTGTCCGCCTTCAGCTGTACGCGCGCCACCCGCCCCGCCGCCCGCGCGGCGGCGGTCACTTCCTCCAGCGCCCACATCCCGCTCACGGACACGTCGATGCCCGCCTCGACCGCCTCGCGCCAGGGCCCGCCGGGCGTCCACAGCCAGCACATCAGCGGCCCGTCGAACCCGGCGGCGCGCAGCGCCAGCGCCTCGTCCGGGGTCGCGGTCCCCAGCCAGGTCGCCCCCGCGTCGAGGGCGGCGCGGGCGCAGCGCACGGCGCCGTGTCCGTACGCGTCGGACTTCACCACGGCCATCAGCTGGGCGCCCGCCGCGCGCGCACGCAAAGCCCGCACGTTGGCTCGCAGGGCCGCCAGGTCGATCTCGGCGCGGGCGCGCATGGGGGTATGGGTCATCGCGGTCATCGCGCCAAGTGTCTCAGAGCCGTAC
Source organism: Streptomyces albidochromogenes (assembly GCF_005981925.1). Lineage (GTDB taxonomy): Bacteria > Actinomycetota > Actinomycetes > Streptomycetales > Streptomycetaceae > Streptomyces > Streptomyces albidochromogenes. Next base: position 73 of record NZ_VBVX01000340.1, on the reverse strand, counting down.
GGCAGCCTCGGCGCGCCTCGCATCCACCGACCGGCCGCAGCGCCGGGCCCGCGCCGGGGGGGCGGGCCCGGCG
>NZ_VBVX01000033.1 GCF_005981925.1 Streptomyces albidochromogenes | reverse complement strand
GCAACCTCCTGCACGCCCGGCGCTACCCGTCCCTGACCTTGAACCTGCTGCTCACGCCGGTCATGCTGCTGCTGCTCTTCGTCTACATCTTCGGCGACGCGATGAGCGCCGGCATCGGTGACGGCGGCGCGGACCGCTCCGAGTACATCGCCTACATCGTCCCGGGCATCCTGCTGCTCACCATCGGCGGCACCACGATCGGCAGCGCGGTGTCCGTCTCCAGCGACATGACCGAGGGCATCATCGCCCGCTTCCGTACGATGGCGATCCACCGAGGATCGGTGCTCATCGGGCATGTCGTCGGCAGCGTCGTACAGTGCGTGATGAGCGTGGTCCTCGTCGGGGCCGTCGCTGTGGCCATCGGATTCCGGGCCAAGGATGCCACCGCCCTGGAGTGGGTCCTGGCCGTGGGGTTGTTGGCGCTCGTCTCCCTGGCGCTCACCTGGATCGCGGTCGGCATGGGCCTGTCCAGTCCGAACGTGGAGGCGGCCAGCAACAACGCCCTGCCGCTGATGGTCCTGCCGCTCCTCTCGAGCGCCTTCGTACCGCTCGACGCGATGCCGGGCTGGTTCCAGCCGTTCGCCGAGTACCAGCCGTTCACCCCGGCCATCGAAACCCTGCGCGGCCTGGTGCTGGGTACCGAGATCGGGCACAACGGGTGGCTGGCGGTGGGCTGGTGCCTGGGCCTCGCGGTGCTCGGCTACTTCTGGTCGAAGTCGCTGTTCAACCGCGACCCGAAGTAACGGGAGACAGATCGGTCAGCCGCCTGAGCCAGGCGAGCCGAGCAGGTCGTCCCGCTCAGGGCGGCGTACCCCGACACCGCGTCGGCGTACGCCGCCCTTCGGTGTTCATGAGCTTCTCCACGACGAGGAGCAGCCGGCCCCCAAGGACACCTTCAAGTGGCACACACCGGCGCAGTCTCCTTCGACAACGCCGACTGCGGCCCACGGCCCAGCCCCTCGCTTCCGTCCACTCCCCGCGTGAGCCGTACGGCCGACGCCGTCTGCGGTGGAGGGGTTCCGGCGGGTGGTTCGGCCGATGAGTTCACCGCCCTCCAACGGTCTGCCCCAGCGAAACGACCGTTCTCGACAGGAGTGCCATGTCCACCATCCAGCCAGTGATCATTACTGCCGACCAGGACGTTCTGCTCGGCTTCTATACGAATCTGTTCGGCGCTGAGGAGATCTTCCGAGTCCCTGCGGAAGGCCCGGCCTTCTACGTCGGCTTGCGCATCGGCGACACCGACCTCGGACTGGTGGCCAAGGCGAGCCCGGGGACCGGGACGGCGCCGCGGATCCTGCTCAGCATCGCCGTCGACGACGTCGACGAGACGCTGGGCCGGGTGGCGGCGCTGGGAGGGTCGGTCCGCGGCGGCCCCAACGACATGCCGTGGGGACAGCGCGTCGCCCACATCGCTGACCCCGACGGCAACCCGGTGAACCTCACTCAGCCGATCCCGGCCCGGTGACGCTGTTCCGGCATCCGTCGTCTCGTCAGTACGCAGCTTGGTTTGGATCGTTCCAGGCGAGGAGCCTTCGTGCAGCGGGCGGAGCTTCGCTCCTATGGGAACGAACTGGCTGCTACCGCGTGCGTCATCCAGCGGATGAGCACTCCACCTGGCTCCAAGACCGTGGGGCCGCCCGGCCACCCCTTCCGAGGCGACCGACCCGACAGAGTCAGGCCGCGTGGCAGAGCGCTGTGGCGTCGGCCGGGTCCGATGTGCGGGCCACCGTCGTGTGCACGGGACGGGCGGTGGTCGCGGCCGGTTGGCGGTTCCGGGCGAAGACGACGAGGCGCAGCAGCACGAAGCGGCCGGCGCCGGCCAGAGCGGCGGCGGACAGGTAGACGACCTGTTCGAGCACCGCACCGGGTGCCGCCACCAGCTCTTGCAGGCCGAGCATCGCCAGGCAGGTCACCGCGTACGCCGCCGCCGCGGAGCCGGCCGACTGCGCGTGCTGGCGCCAGGTCGCACGTCCGCCCGCACCGAAAGTGAAGCGGGCGTGCAGTTCGGTGGCGAGGAGCGTGGAGACCACGGTGATCAGGGCGTTGGCCAGGACCCAGGGCATACAGGAGGCGAGAGCCGCGACGGCGAAGCTGGAGGCGATCCCCACCCCGCCACCGCAGAGCGCGAAGCGGGCGAAGGCGGTGAAGGCCCCGGGAGTCGCCCGCTGCTGCCTCTGTGCTGTCTCCATAGATCCGCCCCCTGATCGCTCACTGTGCGAACGCCGGCCCTTAGACCTGCGGGGTCAGGAAGCGCGCCGCTCGTGATGCCATAGTGGCACATCCATGGCGTCACTTCCAGCCCCGTTACGGCTCCACGCGCGCCACCAATGGCTCATGGTCGCCGAGGTGCCGACCGAGCTGGCCGGACTCGAGGACGCGAGGGCACGGAGGGTGAACGAGAAGCACGGTGACGATCACGGTGGGAACCTCGGCAAGCTACGCGCGCTGGCGAAGCGGCTGAAGACGCAGCAGGAGCTCGCGCATCAGCTGTGGGACACGGGCGACACCGCGGCGAGACTGCTGTCCATCCTGATCTGCCGCCCGAAGGCTTACGGGCGTGACGAGTTGGACGCCATGCTGCGCACAGCACGCACGCCCAAGGTGTACGACCGGCTCGTGAACTTCGTGGCGGATCCTGCGCCGACCTGATTCCTGAGGGTCGCGGGGCACTTCAGAGCCGGGCCGACGTGGTGACTTAGGGTTTCAGCCATGACCAGGACTACGCCGCCGCGCCCGGTGCACATCGAGAGGCTGTTCCCGAAGCTGGGCGCGTTCCGGGGCGAGACGACGCGACTGCATCCGCGGCCGGGGCGCCCGGATGCGTCGGTCAGCTCCGTCGGCGGCCCTCTGCTGTGGCCGGCGGACGAACCGTGGCCGGTGTGCACCGAGCCGCACAAGCGCAGCCGTGGGTACCGCATCGCGGACATCCGTCGCAGCCGTCGGCTGCTCGCGGACGCCTGGGCCCGTGACCGGCCCACCGCCGAGGAATGCGCCCTGCTCAAGGAGCTCGAACGCAGACATCGTGTCCCGGACGCCACCGACACCGATCCGATTCCGCTGGTCGCCCTGGCCCAGGTGTACCGGCGGGACGTGCCCGGTCTCCTGCCGGGCCCGGACGGCTGCGACCTGCTCCAGGTGCTCTGGTGCCCGTTCGAGGCACACGGTCCCACCCGCTACGGCCTGGCCCCGCACATACGCTGGCGCCATTCCGACCAGGTCTCCGTGCCGCTGCACGCTCCGCCGCAGCCGACGGTGGTCGGCTTCGAGGGCTCGGTCGCCGAGCCGTGCGTGCTGCATCCCGAGCAGGTCGTCACCTACCCCGACGCCGGCTCGCTCCCGGCCAGGCTCGGGAAGAAGATCGACGCCTGGGAGGAGGCCCGGGCACGGGAGGCGGAGGAGGAAGATCTGGACGACGCGCCGACGTACTCCCACGACCTGTCGGTTCCCCAGGGTTGCCGGGTGGGCGGGTTCCCCGCCTGGCACTTGACCGATCCCCACCCGATGAACTGCGAAGCCTGCGCCGCACCCATGGTCCTGCTGCTCGCTCTCGACAGCTACGAGTGGAGCGGTGTGAACGGCAGTTGGATGCCGACCGAGGAATGGGAGGTCGCGGAGCACTTGCGCGACTCCTGCCCCACGAAACTTACGATCGGCCGAGGCGGCGTGCTGAACATCTTCGCCTGCCCCACCGAGCCCGCGCACCCGCACCGATACGGCACGCAATAGCCGGGGCAGAGCTTGCCGGACCGAGTACTGCCGTCGCGCGTGACCGTCGGACAGGAGCGCACCGATGCCTAGTCGTCCAGTGCGCTTCGCAACGCGCCTTGCACCGCCGCGGGCTCGTCGCGGAGCAGCGCGAGGAAGCCGCTGAGGGGATGGTGCCGGGGGCGGGCGTCGTAGTCGATGCCCTCGGGGTCTTTGAACGCGTGCAGGCGCGCGATCGGCACGATGACGTACGGGCGTGCGGACCAGGGGTGACTGGCGGCGGGATCAGGGTCCGTGCGCCACTGGGTGCCACGGGTGCGGTTGTGGACTTCACCGACGTACCAGCAGGCAACCTGAATCATCGGCGTGCGTTCGTGAGTGAACAGGTCGTCCACGGATGTGACGTGTTCGCGGATAAGGGCTTCCATACGGTCGAGGGACCGTTCGCTGAAGTCCCAACCACCGCCGTGGCGCGTGTTCCAGGCGTCGAAGCGGCCGTGCTGCTCGGCCAGCCACGCGGCCAGGCGCGCGTTGTCGGCGTGGGCACGGTCGATGCGCTCGGCGACGGCGTACTCGTCCTCGTGGTCCCGGCTTTCATCGCTCACGCCGCCCCAACCTACCCATCGCCGAGCCCGTGACAGCGACAGCGACAGCGACAGCGACAGCGACAGCGACAGCGACAGCGAGGCGAACGCCTGGAGGCGATTCAATGGGGGGATGAACGATTCTTTGTGGGGTCGGCTCTCTGCCGGGGACCAGCGGGAGGTGGACCAACTGATCACCGCAGGTCGCCACATTCAGGCCATCGCTCTGATGCGTGAGCGCGCCGGCCCGCCGCAGGCGGATCTCCATGACTGCGTGGACCTCATGGAACAACGCGCCAACGTGTTGCGGGGCCAGGCGGGGCGAGCGGCGCGCTGAGGCCGATCAGGTGTCGAGCCAGGCCGGAGTGGCTTCGCAGGTGCGGCTGGTGCCGGCTCCGTCCGGAGGAGGCGCTTCGCGGGCATGTGTAGGTGCGCGAACTGCTCTGGCGTGCTGCGTCAGATCACGTCTGGGCGGTGTCGTCCGGGCCATTGGTCCGGAGGGCACCGACTCACGTGGCGGGGCCGGAGTGCACGCTGACGGCGTAGCCGCAGCCTTCGTCGTACGGATCACCGCTCCAGGTGGCGTAGCGGTGGCGCAGGGTCAGTCCGGCCTGGGTGCACCAGTGGTCGAACTCGGCAAGGGTCAGCGGCGGTTCCGGCAGCGGCAGGTGTGCTGCGTCCAGGCCCATGCCCGTGACCAGCAGACCGCCGGGGCGCAGTGCGGCGGCCAGTTGCCGGACGACGGCGGGTTCGGTGCCGGGGGCGAGCAGGGGGATGACGTTGCCGGCGGCGATCGCCAGGTCGAAGCCCGGCTTCAGACCGAGGGTGTCCAGACGGGCCAGGTCACCGAGGAGCCATTCCTGCGCGGGGGCGGCGCGGCGGGCGACGGCGAGCATCGAGGAGTCGACGTCCACGCCGGTGCAGTCGTGGCCCAGCTCCGCGAGCCGAATCGCGATCCGGCCGGTGCCGCAACCGGCGTCGAGTACCCGGGCGGCGGGCGGCAGCAGCGCGGCGCAGAAGGCGGCTTCGCCGTGGACGTCGTGACCTGACTCGGCGAGCCGCGCGAAACGCTGAGCGTACTCCTCTCCGGCTTGTCCGCCGGTCAGTTCGGCCCAACGGTCGCGTTGCCCAGTCATGTGCGCAGTGCCTTCCGGTCAGCCTCACCCAGCGGGAGCGAGGACGATGCCATCACCCTTTCCATGGTCGCAGGTGCGGACCTCGGGGGCTGCCGGGAGGGTACGGCGCCGAGACCTCGGTCGTTCCGCGCGAAGACCGGCACGGGGCTCCGGGCTCGCGCGCCGACCAGCCGCGCCTCAGATGGTGCGTCGTAGCGCCGTTTCGACGGCATCGATCAGCGGATCGCCCTCGGAACGCGGGTGCCGTGCGAGGCCGAGTTCGACGTCCGGCAGCGTGGGCAGGGCGTCCGCGTCGTGGCCGGCCATGGCCGGTTCCAGATTCGTGGGCATGAGCGCCGCGACGCCGACCCCCGCCCGTACCGCGGCGAGCACACCGGCCAGGCTGTTGCTTTCGAACGCGACCTGCCAGGGCCGGCCGGCACGCTCCAGGGTTTCGAGCACCGACGTACGCCAGGAGCACGTGTTCGAGAACAGCACCACCGGCAGCGGATCGGCGGCCATGTCCACACCGTGGCCGATCGCCCAGACCAGGGGGCGGCGTACCGTCCAGCGCGGCGGTCCGGGAACGGCTTGCACCTCGTTGAGCACGAGCTGGACGCGGCCCGCGTCGTACGCCTCCCGCATCGCGGCGTTGGACATGCTGAGCACTTCCAGGGTTGCGCCGGGGTGCAGCCGGGCGAGGTCGGCGAGGGCCTGGGGAAGCTGGGACGCGGCGAGGTCTTCGAGCAGCCCGACGCCGCAGCGGCCGGTGAGCGCGCGCCCGGTCTCGGTGAGTGCCTGTGCGCAGAGCGAGAGGATGCGTTCGGCGTACGGCAGGAGTTCCTCGCCCGCCCGGGTCAGTGAGACACCGGACGGTGACCGGTGAAGCAGCGGACGGCCCACGGCCCTCTCCAGCTTGCGGACCTGCTGGCTGAGCGCGGGCTGGGACTGTCCGAGCGTGGTCGCGGCGCGGCTGATGCTGCCCGCCTGCACGACGGTGACGAAGGACCGCAGCAAGGCGGTCTCAAGATCGCTGGCCATAACGAACCATTATGCCGGTGCCAGCAAATGAACCACTACCGATGGCCGGACGGAGAATCTAGCCTCACGCGAGTGACCGAATACCAACGGATACTCGCCGTGCCGGGAATGGCACCGCTGTTGGGCGTTTCCTTTCTCGCCCGTACCGCGGTCACGGCTGCCGTGATGGCCCTGACGATGTACGTCGTGCTGGGCCTGGACATGAGTTACGTGGCGGCCGGTGGTGCGGCGGCGGCTCTGACCACCGGGCTGGCGCTGGGCGGGCCGCTGCTCGGCCGCGTGATCGACCGGCGGGGCCTGCGCACGGTGCTCCTGGCGACTGTCCTGGTGCAGGCGGTGTTCTGGCTGAGCGTGCCGATCCTGCCGTACGGGGCCCTGGTGGGCGCTGCTTTCGCGGCGGGTCTGCTGATGGTGCCGGCCCAGCCGGTGACCAGGCAGGCGATCACCGCGATGACGACGGCGGAGCAGCGCCGGGCCGCGTTCGCGCTGGAGTCGGTGCAGGGCGAGCTGTCGTACATGGTGGGCCCTGCGGTCGTGATCCTGTGCGCCGCGAAGGTGTCCCCCGGTGTGGTGGCGTGGGGGCTCGGTGCCGCGATCGTGGCCGGCGGAACCGGGATCGCCCTGCTCGACCCGCCGCTGCGTACCGAGGACGAGACGGACGCCGTCGGCGCGGCCGGGCGGCCGCCGCGACGGGAGTGGCTGGGCGTCGGCATGATCGCCGTACTGACGATGGCGTTCGGTACCACGGTACTGCTGAGCGGCGTCGACCTCGCCGTCGTCGCCACGCTCGAAGAAGCCGGCCAGGTGTCCTGGGCCGCCGTGGTGGTGGCCGTACTCGGTGTGGCCTCTGTCGCCGGCGGGCTGATCTACGGCGCGCTGTCCCGGCCGCTGCCCACGTGGTCGCTGCTCGGCTTGCTCGGGCTCGTGACGATTCCCGTGGGGCTTGCCCACGACTGGCGCTGGTTGTGCGTGGCTGTCGTCGGCACCGGGTTTCTCGCCGCGCCGACCCTTTCCGCGGTGGCCGACGCGGTGAGCCGACTGGCGCCGGCCGGCGTGCGGGGTGAGGCGGCCGGTCTGCAATCGTCGGCGCAGAGCGCGGGTTTCGCGCTCGGGTCCCCGATCGTGGGCGTGGCGATCGACGTCTCCGTGCCGGCGGGCGGGTTCGCGGCGGCCGGGCTGGCCGGCGTCGCCGCCGCGCTGACTGGATGCCTGCTGTCCCGCCGCTGCCCTGCACCACCGGACATCGGGCCGGCCACCTCCGCCGCTTTGCGGTCACCGTCGAAGGGGTAGGGCGCCAGGCCGGCAGGGACGAACTGACGGGTGGGGCGGCCCTGTTGGTACGGGCGGCGGGAGCTGGATCGCGGACTCTCACGAGCCGGGACGGCTTCCCTGTGTCCGCGGACGCGACACGGGGAACGTCTACGGACGCAGGACGGGGAACTCGGCCTTGGCCCAAAGGGCACGGGCATCGGCGAAACGGTCGCCGGTGGGGGCGTCGTCGGTGCTCCAGATCTTCGCCTGGGTGGTGGTGTTGTGGAAGGGTGGCCAGCCCGGGTTGCCGGTGGTGGCGAAATCGGCCCACGCCCGCACCATGCGGCGTGCCAGTCCATGGTCCGCCGAGGTGGGTGTGCCGCCGATGAGGAAGGCCAGGTACTCGTTGTCGAGGTTGCCGAAGGTGAAGGGGATGTCGGCACAGTGCCAGGCCCGCACGACCCCGTTCGGGCCGGTGCGCCGACGATCGAACCGGGACAGGAACGCCCGGCCGCCGGCTTGGGTGTGGTGCTCGACGAGTCGGTTGCCGTACTCGCCGAACAGGAGATCGCCGAAGATGGCGAGGTAGACGTCGAGCACCGGGGCGTGGGGCATCGCGGCGCGGTAGCCGGCCACCAGGCCGTCGGGGAGGCCGAAGTCTGCGGCGAACAGTGCCAGCTGTTCATCGGTGGTGATCTTCGCGCTGCTGCCGACGGCGTCGAGCAACCAGTACTCCTGTGTGGTGTGACAGACCAGCAGGTCCACTCCCCTGCTCGCACCGGTGGCCAGGCATGTGAGGGGGTCGGTGGGCAGGACGTCGCCGTCAAGAACGGGGGCGTAGAGCGACGGGTCGTAGTGGCGGGATCCGGAGGCGGGGTTCTGCCGGTAGTCGTCGACCACCTGGTCGGAGGCGGTGACCAGGGTCTGCGGAGTCGCGGATGCCAGGCCCTCGGCTGTGGCGGGGCAGCGCGCCGCCGCAGCGATCTCGCGGGTGGTCGCCGCCGCGATGTCGAGCGTGTAGCAGGGGCTGGCGGGGCTGTGGGCGATGGCACGGTGGAACAGACCGCGGGCGCGATCCATCACCATCAGGCAGGCAACCGAAGCGGCCCCGGAGGACTGGCCGGCGATCGTGACATTGCCGGGGTCGCCACCGAAGGCGGCGATGTTCTCACGAACCCAGCGCAGGGCAGCGACCTGGTCGAGCAGGCCCCGGTTGTCCGGGCAGGCGGTGGCTTCGGCGGCGGGGACGTGGCCGAAGCCCTCGAAGCCGAGCCGGTAGTTGAGGGTGACCACGACCAGCCCGGCGCGGGCCAGTTCGGTGCCGTTGAAGTCGGGTTGGGCCGAAGATCCGAAGGTGTAGGCACCGCCGTGGATCCAGACCAGGACGGGCAGGCGGCCGCCCTCCGGCGCGGGGGTCCATATGTTGACGGTGAGGATGTCCTCGTCGCCGGGCGACCACACGGGGGCGCCGGGCAGTTGTGCCGACTGCGGGGCGACCGGGCCGAAGTACGTGCAGTCCCGCACTCCGGGCCACGCCGGTGCCGGGCGAGGTTCCCGGAACCGGTTGGCGCCGAACGGGGGGGCCGCATAGGGGATGCCGAGGACGGCGACGACGTCGTCGGACGCTCGGAAGCCCTGGGCCACACCGTTCTTCGTCTGGAAGACGTCCATGGAGACTGCCTCTCGCTGCATGCCGGATCGCCGGGAAGGTGGCATGGCTTCAGCTTTGCATCGCCCAGCACGCCAGGACCAACACCAAGATCATCACGATTGACGCACCAGTGATGTCAATCCCCCGCCCCGTACGACAGGGCGAGGGGGCCCGTCGACGCGCACACCGTGCAAGGGGGAGGCGGCCGCAGCCGCCGTCCGCGTCCGGCGGGAAACTCGCCAACGACTCCGCTCCGCCGAAAACTCAGGTGACTCGCCAGGATGGCCTCCTTACGATCGGGCGCTGGGCACACTGTCTCCTGTCCGTGAACGGCGGCCGCATGAAGTCCTTGATCCCTGGCGTGCTGCGTGATGAGCCCCAGTTCGCCCGCCTGTTCGTCGGGCAGTCCCTGTCGGTGCTGGGCGACCGTGTGTCGTTCGTGGCTGTGCCCTTCGCCGTGCTGTCGGTGGGCGGGTCCGCCTCCGACGTCGGTCTGGTGGCGGCCGCAGGGCTCTTGCCCATGCTGCTGTTCACGCTGGTCGGTGGGGTGTGGGCGGACCGCTTCCGTCGGCACCGCATCATGCTGATCTCCGACATGGTGCGGTTCGCTGTTCAGGCACTCCTTGCCGGGCTGCTGCTGACCGGTGTGGCCGAAGTTCCACATCTCGTCCTGCTGATGATCATTTTCGGCACGGCGGACGCGTTCTTCATGCCCGCCGCCACCGGGCTGATGCCCCTTGTCGTCAGGCCCGACCGACTGCGGGAAGCCAACGCTCTGCGCGGTTTCGTCCAGTCGTCCGGTCTGGTGCTCGGGCCGGCGCTGGCGGGAGGTCTGGTCGCGTTGGCCGGCCCCGGCGGTGCCCTGGCCCTGGACGCGCTGACCTTCGCGGTCAGCGCCGCGTTCCTGGCCCGCTTGAAACCTCGCGAGGCGGCGCCGAAGTCAGGGCGGGCCACTGGCGGGGGGAACTTCCTGAGAGAACTCCGCGAGGGCTGGGCGCAGGTGCGCAGCCGGAGCTGGCTGTGGTCGGGCATGGCCGCCATGGCGGTCTACCACGTCGTGGTGCTGCCGTCGGTCTTCGTGCTGGGACCTGTCCTGGCCGAGCGCGAGTGGGGCGGTGCGGCGAGCTGGTCGGTCGTGGTCGCCGCCTTCGGTATCGGATCCGTCGTCGGTGACGTCTGCGCCTACCGGCTCAAGGTCGCGCGCCCCATGGCCCTGGCCGCGGCAGCGCTCGCCGTGGCCTCCTGCCAGGCGATCATCATCGGATCAGGTGCCTCGCTCGCGTTGATCGCGTTCCTCGAAGCCGTCACCGGGGTCGCTGTCTCCCTCTTCTTCGTCCTCTGGGAGACGGCACTGCAGACACACGTGCCCGAAACGGCCCTGTCCCGCGTGAGTTCCTACGACTACCTGCTGTCCGCAGGACTCATGCCGCTGGGCCTGACGCTGGCCGGGCCGGTGTCCGAGTCCGTCGGCGTGCGGCCCACCCTGTACGTGATGACGGCTGTCGCGGTCCCCGCCGCACTGGCACTGCTCTGCGTCCCCGCCGTACGGCGCCTCCCGGCGCATGGCTCGGGGACTCCGCACGACAAGGGCGGCGTCCGGCCTGCCGCAGAGGCCGGCCTGCCGTGATGGGCCACGGAGACGACTGCCGCCGCATGGGGGGCTGAGGCAGTCATCCGCACGCCGGTGAGAATGGCGTGATGAGCCTCTTCGCCCGCTGGGCCGTACTGAGCTGTGCCGGATGTGCCGCCCTGCTGTCCGGCTGCACGACGGACAGCGCTCGCCCCACTGTCCCGCCCGGCCCCACGGTCACCTCCACCGTCGCGCCAGATCCCGCAGGCCAATTGGCCGAGCGCTACCGGCAGTCCGGTGGAGAGGAAGATGTGTACGGGATCCAGCGAAGCTCCGCTGTGGACGGCACACCGCTGCTGACCGTGTGGACGCACAACCCGGATCAGGACGCCGAGATCTTCGATCACCTCAAGGGGTCGATCGCCGGGTACCTGGAGCGCGAGGAAGGGCTTTCGCTGAGACGGGGCTACCTGATGGACGTCTTCGGCCCGGACGGGGCGCTGCAGCACCGCCTCGACGCCCGGCCATAGCTCGCGGGTGGCATGGTCCGCGCGCATCGCGTGGGCCCTGCCCCTGAGAGTCCGAAGGGGCAGCAGAGCTGCGGCTACTGGGCGGGACCGTCAGGCACCGCAACGGGACGGAGCACCGTCAGGGACTCTTCCCGGCGAGCCACCATCGCGAAGGGGAACCTGTCGATCTCCAGGCAGAGATCGACATCGTCCGGGTGGTATCCACTCCGCAGGCCGGCGGCGAGATCGGCCGCGGCACGAGATGTCCGCGCGCGGTGAAGATACGGGGCCGCCTCGACATCACCTCCGGCCATGGCCCGACCGATGTACTCGGCGCAGGCCAGGTCCTCGTCGGCCCGGCCTCCTTCTCCGGTGACGACGAACGTCACCGGGCCGGCGCCCTCGGCCCGCAGGAACCGCGCGGTCGGGCCGGCCACCACGAAGCTCGCGCACAGAACCAACGGCGCGTCCGCGACGGCCAGAGCCCCGACGGTCCCTGCCGTCGTTTTCTGCACCAGTGTGCGGCCAGAGAAGTCGCACGACCTGAGCAGGCCAGGTGAATTCACCGCGTCGAAGCCCGCCGCTGGAGCTCCGTCCTTCAATGCCAGCCAGCCCGAGCGGCTCTCCTTCAAGGCAAGTGCCTCACTTTCCGTCGAGGCCAGGACGATCCTCTCGACACCACGCGAGAAGGCCCAAGCTGCCACGGTGAAGGCGCGCATGACGTCGATGACGACAGCGACACGGGGAACGCCGGTCAACTCCGGGATGCCGACGTAGTGATGGTCCATCGCACCATTCTGACGTGTGGATCATCCGAAGGACGCAATAGGTTCCGGCTGCCACCGAGACGACGGTAGGCGAAGCGGTGCCGGGGCCGGCCCGAACCGGCCACAGCGGCCGCAGCACCGGGTGGTGGGGGCGAGCGCCCCTTTCGTCATCCTTGCGTCAATGCTCCATGCGGGCGTCGTGTTGGACATCGTGGAGGGTTCTACGCGCGTCGGAATTGGTTTCGGCATATCGGAAAACACCAGTCGCAATACGTGCAGTTGGAGCAATGGCCACAACCTTTACCCAGGGGGCGCAATACGGCCCGAGCCGGGAGAGAATTCCGGACGCACTGTCCAAATAAAGATCAAGAGGAAAGATCCTTGCGACCAAGAATGATCAGCGCGACCGCCTCGGCGGCCGCGCTCGGACTACTGGGCTCCCTCGTCACCGCCTGCGGCTCGTCCAGCGGCGGCGGCGGGACGACACTGCGCCTGGTGGCCGCCGAGTACGGCAACAGCCCGGCGAGCAGCTCCAAGGCATACTGGGACAAACTGGCCGACGCCTTCACCGACGCCCACCCCGGCAAGGAGGTCGAGGTGACGCTCTACCCGTGGGCGGACGTCGACCGCGAGGTGACCCGCATGGTCGAGGAGGGCAACGCCCCGGACGTGGCTCTGATGGGGGCCTACTCCGACTTCGCCGCCGAGGGCCGCCTCTACGCCGCCAGCGAGCTGCTGTCGGTCAAGGCGGAGGCGAACTTCCTGCCGCCGCTCGCGAAGGCGGGTACGGTGGGCAACACCCTCTACGGCTTGCCCTTCGTGGCCAGCAGCCGGCTGCTCTTCTACAACAAGGAGCTGTTCGACAACGCCGCGGCGGAGCCGCCGAAGACCTGGTCCGGCCTGAAGAACGCGGCCGAGGCGCTGAAGCAGGAGGGAGTGCTCTACCCGTACGCGCTGCCGCTCGGCCCAGAGGAGGCACACGCCGAAGCGCTGATCTGGGAACTGAGCAACGGCGGGGGGTACGCCGACGGCAGCGGTGGCTACAGCATCGCGTCCGAGCAGAACACGCAGACGTTCCGCTGGCTCAAGGAGAATCTCGTCGCGCCCGGCCTGACCGGCCCGGTTCCGCCGGCCGAACTCAACCGGCAGGACGCCTTCGACGCCTTTCTGCGCGGCGACGTCGGCATGCTCAACGGCTACCCCTCGCTCCTCCACGAGGCGAGGGCGAAGGGCATCAAGGTCGGCACCCTGAGCATGCCGGTGGCGAGTACGCCGAGAGACGGGCAGACCTTGCCGTCGGCGGGCGTCGCCGACTGGATGATGGCCTTCAAACACGACGACAACCGTGAACTGGTGGGCTCCTTCCTGGAATTCGTCTACCAGGACAAGAACCTCAACGATTTCGCCGGGCGCTACCACCTGTTGCCCTCGACGGTGTCCGCCACCCAGGCATCCAAGGACGCGGCGGCTGACCCCAGCGGCGCGCAGTTCCTGAACGCACTGCGCGGTGCCGAGCTGTACCCGGTCAACGAACCGTCCTGGCTTCAGGTCAGCAACACCATCAAGCGGAACATCGGCAAGGCCGTCGCGCCGTCGGCCGACCCGAAGGCCGTGCTGGAGGACATCGCCCAGCAGGTCGGGGACATAACGGAGCAGTCGTAGGAGGTCACCGGGGCCTTGGCGACGAGGCCGCCGCCGTCACGGCCCGCGCCGGGCGTGCGGTAAGCGCGCCGCCCTGCCGGGGTCAGCTGTCGGCCGTGCCGCCGGTGAGCAGCAGCTGTGCCAAAGGCGTACGCGCGTGGTGCACCGAACGGCCCGTGCGGGTGGTGGTGAGGAGGCCGGCGGCACGCAGCGCCGAGGCGTGGGCGGACGCTGTGGCGTTGCTGACGCCGATACTGCGGGCCAGGTCCGTGGTCGTACGTGCTTCGTCCAAGGCCCGCAGCAGGGTGAGCCGGGTGCGCCCGAGGACTCCGGCGAGGGGCTCGTCCGGTCGCCCGGCCCTGTCCGGAACGGGCGGCAGCCCCCGGCCTGCCGGGTAGGCCAGTGCCGTGGGCCGGTCCGGGTGGTCCTGGATGAGGGGCCCGCGACGCCAGTGGAAAGTGGGGCGCAGGATCAGCCCGCGCCCGCCGAGCCGTACCTCTCGTACACCGGGGAAGCCCGGTAGGGGCCACTCCCAGACTCCGTCGCGCAGCCGCGACCCCGGTGCCAGGCCGGTGAGGGTGGCTCCGACGCCCTGTTCGGCGACGGCAAGGGCATGGCGGGTGAACTCCGTCCGGTGCGAATCCTGGAGCAGGGGCCAGACCGGCGCGAGTACCGTCTCGTACGCCGAGCGCTGCGCCCGGTCCAGCGTCCGCCAGGCGTCGGCATCTCCGCCGTACAGGGCGCGGATCCACGGCGGGGCGGGCCGTCGCGCGTACACCTGCTCGATCCCGGCCCGCACGAACTCCGGCTGGGCCGCCCTGATCAGCGCGACCCCCTCGTCCAGTGTGTCGCCGGCGACATCGAGGAAGGCAGGGGCCGACCCGTCCGGTACCAGGTCCGCGAGCGGTTCGGCCGCCCTCGGCAGACTCCGCAGCAGTCTGCTCCGCCAGCGCCCGAACAGCAGCTCCTCGTGCGGCGCGCCCAGCATCATCAGGGCCGCATGCAGCTCCGGTACGGGCGAGAGCCGCGGCGCGAAGCGCACCCGGGCGAAATCGTCCGCCGTGAAGTGGATCCGGATCACGCACATCCCCCTGTTCCGAGCAAGCCTTTCGGGCCAGGCCGCACGCTTCGCCCCGGCATCGCGCCCGCCCCCAGGATGCCTTCCATGACCGTTTCCCTCACACCCGGCCGCCGTACCCTCGCCAAGGGCGCCCTCGCCGGCGTCGCCACCTGGTTCCTCGCCACAACCGCCCCCGGCTCCGCCTCGGCCTCGGCCTCCGATGGTTCTGGCCTGCCCCTTCTCCGGCTGCCCGCGCCCACCGGCCCGCACCCCGTCGGCGCCCGGGTCCTCCACCTCGTCGACCGCTCCCGCAACGACCCCTGGGAGCCCGGGATCGGCGTACGCGAGCTCATGGTCACCGTCCTGCGGCCGGCCGTGCCCGGCCGTGGCTTCCCGCGCGTTGCGCACCTCACGCCCGGCGCCGCCGGAAAGTTCGCCGTCCTCGCCCCCCTGATCCGTCCGCACCTGCCCGCGAACGGGGTCGACTGGGCGGCCACCCTCACCCATGCCCGGACCGGGGCCCCGGCACTGCCCGGCCGGCGCCCCGTGCTGATCTACAGCCCCGGCGGCGGCGACGCCCGCACGATGGGCAGCTCACTGGCGATCGACCTCGCCTCGTACGGCTGGACCGTCGTCACCGTCGACCACCCCGGGGACGCGAGCGAGGTGGAGTTCCCCGACGAGCGGCCCGGACGCCAACGGATTCGGACGACCGTGCTCCGTCCGGACCTCGACGCGGCGACCTTCCGCACCATGATCGACACGCGGGTCGCCGACCTCCGCTTCGTCCTCGACGCCCTTGCCTTGGACCGGGTAGGCGTCTACGGGCACTCGGCGGGCGGCACCGCGGCGGCGCAGGCGCTGTACGAGGACCGGCGGATCACCGCCGCCGTCAACCTGGAGGGGTACCTCGACCAGATGGACGGCGAACTGTTGCCGGTGGCCCGGCAGGGAACGGACCGGCCGCTGCTCCTGGCCGGCACCGACGTCCGCGACGCCCGGCTGGACCGGTCCTGGGCAGCCCTCCTCGCCCACGCGGGCCCCGTCACCCGGCGCCGACTCGACGAAACCGCGCACTGGGTCTTCACCGACTACGCGGCTCTCGTCCCCCAGCTCCACAAGGCCGGCCTGATGACCGCTGCCGGACGCGCCGCCATGGTCGGCCGGGCGGCGCCGCGCGTCACCGTGCCCGCCGTTCGGGACCTCGTACGGTTGTTCTTCGCCCGGCATCTGCCGTTGTGTGCGCCTCCCTCCCGGTGACGGTTCGCCGTCTGCCGTGGTGACGCACGCCGGTGGGACGGGAGCCCGGCGGGGTCCGGTGCACACCGGGTGCCGGGGCCCGGTGACGCCCGCGTCCACCGCGCCGACGGATGCAGGCCCGCCCGGGGTATCGCCGCGGGCGACCTTCGGCCAACGACCGCTCCGGCCTCCCTCACCTCGGGAACTTCGGCGGCCATGCCCTGATCGCCGGCCTGGTCGTCACCGGCGTCAGTACGTACTGCCTGCTCGGCTCCGCGAGCGGCCTCAGCAGCGCCGGCCACACCCAGTTGCCCACCAGCAGCGCCGCCACGACCGGCGGCTTCGACGCACGTGGCCGGCTGACGACGACAGCGAACCGCCCCGGTGTGGCAGATCGAGTGCGTGTGTCTCATCGAGCAGCGGTTGACGTGCGGTGCTGGTCGTTGGCGCGTGCGGAGGCAGGTCGGCTTCAGGGGTGAGCACCGGCTAATACACCGGCGGCGGCGGGGTATTGGGGCACAGGAGCGGTAGTCCGTAGCTGTCGAGGAGGTAGGTGCTGTGGGCGCCTTCAAGGATTGGCTTGACCGCAGTCTGGCTGCGCAGGCGACCCTGGTCTTCCTGCTGGGCACAGGAGTCACCGCCCTGTTCCGCCGCGACGAACATCCGGTCCACTGGGTGGTGCAGGGCGGCTTCTACGCTGCCGTCGTCGTCACGGTGCTGGCCGTGCAGCGTCGCAAGGTCGGCCGCGCAGTGGGCACCGACCCGCGCTCACTCGCCGAGCTCAACCGCAGGATCCGGCATCGTGAGGTGCCGAGCGAGCCGGAGGAGCAGGCGGCCATGCGGCGGCTGGTGACCGAGCAGCTTCGGCAGCTGGAACGTGGAGGCCGGTGGCTGCCGTACTGGCTGGGTTTCATGGGCTTGGTCGCGGTGGGGATGCTCGTTCTCGGGGCGGTCACCGGCTCGTTGGGCTACCCGCTGGTCTTCACCGTAGGCGTGATCGGCTTCTGCTTCTGGGTCCTGTGGATGCGTCACCGCTCCATCGAGCGCTGTCGCCACATGCAATCCGCCCTGCATGTCGAGGGTGAGCGAGTGTCGTAGGTACGCGACCGCGATGCTCGGCCCCGCCAGCGGGAGCACAGGGCTCGACGGTGTGCGGAGGCGCGCGGTGCGCACTGCGCCGAGCCCGGTGGTTTCGGGCTGCCCGTGCTGATCCGGCGGGGCATGCCTCCCCTCCGGCCGCCCCGCTCTCACCGGCAAGCCCCGCTCGTCCGGCAACCGGGGCGGGGCTCAACACCGGATCGAGCCCCCTGACTCGGCGTGCTCTACGTGTTCGGGTCACGGAAGCGGCCGAACGCCTTCGTCAGGGCGGTCAGCGGTGAGCCGCCCGCCTTGACCGGTCCCGGCGTGGGCGGACGGGGCACACCGTCGCCGCCGGTCACCTCGGCCAGCGCGGCATGCGCCGCCTCGGCCGCCTCCCGGTACAGGTCACACGACTTCGTCATGGCATCGAGCTGCTCGGCGTACTGGGCGACCATGGCCCGGGCGTGCACCAGTTCCTCCTCCGGGGTCAGCAGGTGCCAGCCCTGGCGCAGTCGCGTCAGGGCTCGTTCGGCGTCGCAGGACAGCGGCCGCGGCTGCGCGGCGCAGGCCATGATGGCGTCGAGGAGTTCCGTCGGTTCGGAGCCGTCCAGGAAGACGTTGCGCACCGTGAAGCGCTCCGCGTCGTAATCCGGGACCTGCGGCTCCGTGGGGAGGACGACGGCGCCGCCGCGCGGCAGGCGTACGTGCAACTCCCGCTTCAACGCGAAGTCGGCGATCTGCGCCTGCTCGGGCGTGGCCCGGTGCTCGACCACTCGGTGCCGCAGGCTGGGCGGCAGGAACGTCGAGACCGGCCGCTGCCCCCTCGCGTCCGGCGTCATCGCCTCGTGCACCACGACGTGGACGAACCAGCTCGTGCGGGTGCAGTCCCGAAGCCGGTGCCGCAGCTCGTCGTCGTCCTTCGGCAGGTGGTTCGCCGCCCGCAGGCGTACGCCCGGCACCGTGTCGTGGTCCCACGCGACCCGGTCGCTGTCGGGCCAGAACATGGTGGCGGGCGAGGGCCACCGCGAATCCCAGGTCAGCCCTGCCTCGGCGGCGAGGATCCAGGTGGTGCCCTCGTCCTCCTTGCGGCGGGCCTCCGGGTCGTACAGGGTCAACTGCGCACGCACCGTGATGCCATCGGCCACGCGCCAACGGGCCTCGAAGAGGCGACGGGCCGACGGGCCCGGGTCGGAGGACTCGTCACGCGGGTACAGGACAGTGGAGCGGGCAGCCTCGACGGGGTCGAGGTCCAGGAAGTCGTCGATCACCCCGGCCGCCTTGAGAGCGGTCAGGTTGCGCCGGACGTCCTGCTCGGGCTCGGGCCCGAGGTGGCGCCCGCGTCCCAGCCACGCGGTGTCGGGGACGACGGTCGAGGAGCTGCTGTTCTTGGCCATGGAACCGTTCTGTGGATGATCGGGGCCCGACCAGTATGGAGCCAAGGCCGTGATGTGGAACTGAGGGTTCTCGTGCCCCTCGTCCACGGGATGTGAAACGTCCCCGGTTCGCGAAGTCTGGTCCGCATCCAGCCACCGGACCACGGTGCCGTGGGGCCGAACGGCGCTGTACGAGCGCGACCCCGAGCTGCCGCCCCGAGTTGGCTGCGCCGAGGGCGCTGTCAGGCGGTAAGCCGCCGTTGCGCATCACCGCATACGCGTTCGGTCCGCCTCCAGGTATCGCTGTCGGACGCCTCGAGCAGCCGCGACGTGAAGGCCGCAGAGCAGACCGAGGTCGAGTACGGCGACGGCGTCCTGCGGGCCACGGCCCCGGCGGCGAAGAACCCGATCCTCGGCAGCTCCGGATCCGTCGAGGTGACCGTCCAGCTGCCCGCCGGCTCCCGCATCGAGGCGAAGACGGCCGGCGCCGAATTCCACACCGTCGGACGGCTCGGCGATGTCGACTTCGAGGGCGCGCAGGGCACGGTCGAGCTCGACGAGACCGCGAGCGCCCGCCTCACCCTCCTCGCCGGCGACGTCTCGGTCGGCCGCCTGGGCGGCCCCGCCCGCATCAGCACGCAGAAGGGCGCCATTCACATCACCGAGGCCACGACCGGCGCGGTCACCCTGAGCACCGAACACGGCGACATCTCCGTCGGCGCCGCCCGCGGGGCCTCCGCCTCCCTGGACGCCCGCACCAGCTACGGCCGGATCCACAACGCGCTCAACAACACCGACGGCGCCACCGGTCTGACCATCCACGCCACTACTTCCTACGGCGACATCACCGCCCGCAGCCTCTGACCCCTGCGGCCACGAACCACCTGTTCCGGACGCCTTGAGGGACACCGCGGGAGCCGGACTTCGAACTGCTCATCATCCCGGCGCCGAGCAGATGTTCACCGACCACCTGGCCCACGTCCGCAAGCTCTGCTGGGACTTCCGGTGTGGACCTGATGGCCACACAGCCCTGCGCCCACCGCCCCGCCATGCTCGTGTGACGCGCATCTCTTCGACTGGGCCGATGAGTTCGGTCATCCCTCACGGTCATACAAGCAACGAGATTCCAGTGCCGTGCTCCTGGCCCTTCGGGTGGGCGCGGCGGATGAGGAAGGCATGCCATGACCCATGCGATCAGCGTCCCCACGTCTGCCGTACCCACCGCATCCGCGCCTACGGCCCGCGCGGCGCGGGCGCTGCTGGCCTGCGGCGCCGCGGCGGGCCCGCTGTTTCTTGGCGTGGGACTCGTCCAGGGCCTCACGCGTGAGGGTTTCGACTTCACGCGTAACGCCATCAGCCAGCTCAGTCTCGGCGACCTGGGCTGGATCCAGGTGACCAGCTTCTTCGTCGCCGGCGCCCTCATGATCGCCGGCGCGGTGGGACTGCGGCGCGCGCTGGACGGGGGCCCCGGCCACCGCGCGGCGCCCTGGCTGGTCGGCGTGTTCGGCGCCTCGTTCCTGGTCAGCGGGGTGTTCGCCGCCGACCCGGGGGCCGGCTTCCCGGCCGGCACCTCGGACTCCGCGCCCCCCGCACTGAGCGTTCACGGCGCGGTCCACATGGTCGCCGGCATGGTCGGCTACCTCGCCCTGTGTGCCGCGTTCCTCGTCCTGGCCCGCCACTTCGCCGGCCGGCGGCAGCGGGGCTGGGCGTTGGCCTGCCGACTCGCCCCCGTGGGCGTCCTCGCCGGTTTCGCCGGCTCGGCGGCCTCCGTACTGTCCTTCACCGCGGGTGCGGCGTTCGGCCTTGCCGCACTCACCACGGTGGCCGTCCGGCTCACACGCCGCCAGCCGGGCCGCCGGGCATCCCACACGTAGGCGCACACACCACAGCTCTTACCGAGCAACCAACGAAAGGCATGAAAGACATGGCTGACTCACTTCAGGGCGCCGCGTACTTCCCCTCGATCGAGAAGAAGTACGGCCGCCCGATCGCGGAATGGAAGGACCTCATCCGGTCCTCTCCCCTGACCAAGCACATGGAACTCGTCTCGTGGCTCAAGGCCGAACACGGCCTGGGCCACGGCCACGCCAACGCACTGGTCGCCCACACCCTCGCCGAGGACAAGGCGAAGTAGTCCGCACCGCCCGGTCATGAGCGTTCACGCTCTGATCATTGCAATGACCTTGTGACCGCCCTTGCATTCAGCGACAAGTCCATTGCAATGATTTCCGTCAACTGACCAGTGGTTATGCGGAGTAGCAGCAAGCAACCGGTTGCCGGACCTGCGAACGCGCCATAGCTTTTCCCCTGTCGCGAACGACAGCGATCCCAGCGGCAAGAAGTCCGACGCGAGCCTCCAGGCCGTCGGCATCGCCGCGGCCCATCCCTCTGAATGCAACGGATCAGGAAGCGAGATATCCGCATGCGTATTGTGATTGGTGAATTCATCAGCCTGGACGGTGTCGTCCAGGCCCCGGGACACCCGGACGAGGACACCGACGGCGGCTTTGCCCACGGTGGTTGGAGCCACCCGTTCTTCGACCCGGAGGTGATGGGCGGCGCCCTGGCCGAGTGGCAGGGCAACACCGAGGCTCTGCTGTTCGGGCGTCGTACCTGGCAAGGCATGGCCGCGGCGTGGCCGGCCCAGGCCGGCGACCCGTTCGCCGACCACATGAACAGCGTCACCAAGTACGTGGTGTCCAGCACCCTCGGCGAGGACGAACTGACGTGGAACAACACCACGCGCATCCCCGGCGACCAAGCGCTGGACCAGATCAAGAAGCTGCGCGAAACAGAAGGCCGCGACCTCGTGGTCATGGGGAGCGCGTCCCTCACCCGGACCCTGCTGGCCGAGGGGCTGGTCGACGAACTCCGGCTCATGATCCTGCCGGTGCTCGTCGGCGGCGGTAAGACGATCTACCCGGCCGACGGTCACCTCCGCACGTTCGAACTGGTCTCCACGGTCGTCAGCGGCACGGGCGTGCACGTGTGCACCTACCGGCCGAAGACCGGGGCGTAGCAGCGGGCGCGGTGCGCGGGCGTACGAGCCGATGCCGTGCGAGGTGTGGCCGGATTCGATAGCTGCCCGTTGAGGCGGCTGCCCGGGTCGAAGGGCCTTGGCCGCGCGGCCGGGCTGCTCGCCCGCGCGGCGTCGGCGCTCCAGACGTCTTCAGCGCTCGGACGCCTTCGCGCTGCGGCGCGCACCTCGGGCGATTCCATCGGGTGGTCGCGCGGTACCGCGATCCGCCGCCACCCCGCAACAGGGCGTGGCGGTGAACGCAAACAACCACTACTTCGCCACCGAGCCGCCGGCAGCCCACCTCCGCCTCAGCTTCGCCGCCACCCCCGACCTCACGGAACTGGACGAGGGAGCACGCCGGCTCGCGGCGGTACTGCGAGACCACGACCGGCAGCGGCGTTAGGGGCCGTAGGCGGCACCGCCCAGCTGGGAAAAGGGAGTTGGCGGCAGGCGAGCTGGACGCGACCGTCCGCCGGACCGGTGGCAACTGGTGCCAGGGGCGACGGCGACTCACACCGTCGACCCTCCCACGAACGAAACGCTACGGAAGCAGGATGCAGCCGCTGCCCAGCGGGCTTCCCCCGGCTGCCGCGCGGGGCACGTGCAGGCGAGCCGGTGAACCAGCTGCTCTCACAGCACGTCCACTCCGTTCCGCCAGATCCCCCGCTTGTGGTGGATGTCGATCAGCAGGCGGGTGAACACGGCCGGCTCCACAACCACCCCGAGCATCTCGTCCGGTAGTTCCTTTTCGTTGATCATGACCGACGGTGTGCCCGGCCCTGCGGGGTCGGGACCGTCGACTTCTTGATAGGCAGCCTGCGAAGCGGTGACGAAGGGCTGATACTTCATCGTGGTCACCGCCGAGTCGAAGGCCTTGCCGCGCAGCCCCTTCACCTCGCCGGCGAGCTCCAGCAGCATGGCGGTGGTGAACCCGCCGGACTCCTCCGCCTCCTGCTGGTTCTCGAACAGCACCGCGTGGTACTCGGCGAACTTGCCCGCCTCCAGAGCGGCGCGAAGGCTGTTGACCGCACGCTTGGAGCCGTCGCCGCCCAGGCTGCCGTCCTTGAACGAGGCGAAGACGTACTCGGTCTTCGTCTTGCGGGCCAGTGTCATCTCGGTCAGTGCCGCAGCCCCCGTGCGTTCGTACTCCTCGACGACCGGGCAGCGCGGGTCCTCATAGACCCGCACCGTCGTCCTGGCCCGCGGGTCCCCCACCACGATCGTCGTGCCGTCTGCTGCCAGCTGCTCCGGCAACTCCTGCACACCCTCGTACGGAGCCGTCGACGCAGGCGCAGACCGCTGGCCGCAGCCGGCCAGCACAAGCCCCAGGGCGCCCACTGTGACAGTGGCGCGCAGCCCCTGAATTCTTCCCACGTATTGCCCCTCCCCTGATAGGAGGCCAACTGTAGAGGGCAACGCTGCGGCGATCGCTCCTGGCGAGAGTGGCCCGGAGAAGCCATGCAGCATCTCCTCCCTCTGTGCCCACAGCGGGGGACAGTGCCCGCCTGGTCTCCCCATCCCGAACCCCGACCCCACGCCGGCCGATCGGAAACCGGGTGCGGACTGTGGGGGCGGTGGTGTCTGATCGCGGGTATGGCGATTGTGTTGGGCAGGCCCGGAGCCGACGGGCTGCGCGAGGCGGTGGGCGCCCTGCGGGAGTGGCAGTACGACGGGGCGCCGACGCAGTTGCATCCGGGGGACCTGGGCTGGTTCTGGCGGTTCGGTGCGGAGGCGACCGCCGCGGCGGTCAGGACGTGGAGCCGGGACGGACAGATCCTGGCCGTCGGGCTGCTGGACGGTCCCGGCTTGTTGCGGCTCGCGATCGCGCCGGACGCCCGGTGGGACGTGGAGCTGGCGCAGCGGTTGGTCGAGGACGTGGCCGAGCCGAGGCGCGGCGTACTGATGGAGGGGAAGGTGGCCATCGAGGCGCCCAGGAGCGCGCTGGTGCGAGGTCTGCTGTCCGAGGGCGGTTGGAACGCGGGCGAGCCGTGGGCCCCCCTGCGCCGCGACCTCACGGAACGGGTAGCGGATCCTGGCGTGCGGATCGAGGTGATCGGGCCACAGAAGGCGCACGTGCGGGCCGCCGTACAGCGGGCATCGTTCGAGACGTCGACGTACACGGACGAGCTCTGGCACGCGATGGCAGCCGGACCGCTCTACGCCGACGCCCGGTGTCTGGTCGCGTACGACGGCCAGGGCAACGCGGTGGCGGCGGTGACCGTGTGGTCGGCCGGTCCCGGGAAGCCCGGGTTGCTCGAGCCGATGGGCGTGCACCGTGAGCATCGCGGTCACGGCTACGGCAGGGCGATCACCCTGGCCGCGGCGGCCGCACTCCAGGCGCTGGGCTCGTCGAGCGCCGTCGTCTGCACCCCGAGCTCCAATGTCGGCGCCGTCGCCACCTACACGTCAGCCGGCTTCCGAGAACTCCCCGCGAACCGCGACCAGTACCGCGACGCTCAGGCCGTGAGCCGTTGGAGCGCGCCTGCGGCGCCTCGGCCGCAGGCGTGACCCTTGGTCGGTGTTCAGTTCAGTGACTGCCGCCGACGGCCTGCCCCTGGCCAAGACGCCGACAGGCGCCGCCGCAGTACTCCGAGTTCACGGCGTCGTAGGTGAAGGCGGTCGCGTTGCCGGACTGCCCCACTGCCACGAGCTCGGAGCGGCCCGTGCAATTGCTGAACTCCCATACCCGCAGGGTGTCGAGCATGGTGTTGTAGTACGACCTGCCCTCGCGGGTGTCCAGGCACGCCCGGCCGGCGGGCAGCTTGTACGCCGTCGGCCGCCCCTCGAAGTGGTGGGCCTGGTACACGCAGAAGCGGTACTGCGGGCAGTCGCCGAGGCCGGCCGGGGCCGCAACGGCCGGTACGGCCCCCAGCGGGAGCAGGAACGCCGTCAGCACGGCCACCAGGCCCGTGTACCAGGCCAAGGGCATCCGGGTCCCGTTCGTCACACGGATTCCGCTTCTCATCAGCACTGTCCCTTCCGATCCGGACCGGTGAAGGTGTGCAGGTCGCCCAGGTTGTCTGCGGTGTTCGTCGTCCAGGCGCCGTCGAGTTGTGCCGTGCTGTGGTTGTAGTCGCCGCAGGCGCACCAGACACTGCCGGCGCGGTCGGCGTACGACGTGGTCAGGTCGCCGGAGTTCTGCTGGGCACGGTCGGGACTGCCGAGGCGGAAGGGCGCTGTCGCGCCGTTGCCGTCATCAGCGCTGACGAGACGTAAGACGCTGCGTGTCACGGGCGGCTCCCGGAGAAAAAGTGGTCACGGAGTCATATGCCCCGGGCGCGGCCGCCCGAGTTGCCCCGCATGGCCACTTTGGAGTCCTTTACCCTCACGCCACACGCCCCCGCGCACGCGCCGGTGATCTTCGGACGACGAGCGTGAGTGACCGACGCCCCCGCGACCGGCCCCCGGGCCCTCGGCGGGTCCGGTCTGCTCCGCTCACTCCGTACGGCTGCACGACACGTGGCGCACCACGGACGGTGGCCGCGGCGTTCCGGACGCGGTCCACGACGAGGCCGCGGAGGGCCGGCGCGCCGTTGCCGAACATGCCTACGGCGTGCCGGGCAGCCGGACCGTGACGAGGAGACCGCCGGCAGGGCGGGCCACGAGGTCGAGGGTCCCGTCGTGGGCTCGGACGATGCTGTGCACGATGGCCAGGCCGAGGCCGACACCGGCGTGCCCGTCGGCGCGTACGCGTTCCGTCCCGCGCTGGAAGGGTTCGGTGAGGGTCGGCACCAGTTCCGGTGGCACTGGTCGGCCCGTGTTCTCCACCCGCAGCACGCACGTGTCGCCGTGGGCCTCGGTGTGGACCGTCACGGTGCCACCGGCGGGCAGGTTGTGGACGACGGCGTTCTGGACGAGGTTCGCCACCATCCGCAGCAAGAGCTCGGCGGAGCCGCTGGTCCGGGCCGCCCCGCCGGTGACGTCGAGTGTGATCCGGCGCTGTTCGGCGAGAGGAAGCAGCGTTTCGGCGGCCTCTTCGGCGACGAGGGAGAGGTCGACGCGCTCGGGGGCGAAGTTCCGCCGGTCGCTGCGGCTGAGCAGCAGGAGGGCCTCGGTGAGGTCGATCGCGCGCGTATTGACGGCCCGCAGGCGTTCGATCAGTTCGCCCCGGTCCCGCGTGGGGTCCTTGTGGGCCACGTCGAGCAGCGTCTGCGAGATGGCCAGCGGGGTGCGCAGTTCGTGGGAGGCGTTCGCGGCGAACCTCTGCTGCTCGGCGACGTGGGATTCGAGTTGTCCGAGCATGGCGTCGAACGCGTCGGAGAGTTCACGGAATTCGTCCTGGCGGCCCTTCATGCGGATCCGGTGGGACAGCGAGCCGTTCCCGGCCCTCCGTGCCGCATCCGTGATCTGTGTGAGGGGTGCGAGCATCCGGCCGGCGAGGATCCATCCCCCGACGAGTCCGAACACGAGCAGCGCGACCATCGCCACGGCCGCGGCGGGGGCGAAGGTGCGCACAAGGAGGTAGCGGTTGGGCGCGATCCCGAGAAGACCCTGGGAATTGTCGGGTACGTAGCGCAGCAGGAACACCCACACCACGGCCAGCAGGAGAGCGCCGGCGACGGCGAGGAACCCGGCGTAGCTGAGGGTGAGTTTCAGTCGGGCGCTGAGCCCTGGGCGTCTACGCACGCATACCGCCGGGGTCGGTGGTGTCCCTGCCGGGGGCGCTGGTGTCGGTACCGGTGTCGATCCGGTAGCCGACGCCGGGCACGGTGGCGATGAGCCACGGTTCGCCGAGCCGTTTGCGCAGTGCGGAGACGGTGATGCGCACGGCGTTGGTGAGGGGGTCGGCGTTCTCGTCCCAGGCCCGTTCCAGCAGTTCTTCGGCGCTGACCACCCCGCCTTCGGCGACGACGAGGACTTCCAGCACGGCGAACTGCTTACGGGTGAGCGCGACGTAGCGTCCGTCGCGGAAGACCTCCCGGCGGAAGGGGTCGAGACGCAGGCCCGCGATCTCGCGGACCGGAGGCCGGGCGTACGCGCGTCTGCGGTCGAGCGCCCTCAGCCGCAGGACGAGCTCCCGCAGCTCGAACGGTTTGGTGAGGTAGTCGTCGGCGCCGAGCCCGAACCCGGAAGCCTTGTCGTCGATCCGGTCGGCAGCGGTGAGCATCAGGATCGGGATGCCACTGCCGGAGTCGACGATGCGCCGGGCGACCTCGTCGCCGGAAGGGCCGGGGATGTCGCGGTCGAGGACGGCGAGGTCGTAGGTGTTGACCCTGAGCAGTTCCAGCGCGGAGTCGCCGTCGCCCGCGATGTCGGCGGCGATCGCCTCCAGGCGCAGACCGTCACGGACGGCTTCGGCCAGGTAGGGCTCGTCCTCCACGATCAGTACGCGCATGTCCGAAGCCTAAGCAGCACGACATATCGCCGGCGTATGCGAGGACGTGTCCGCACCGGACCCGCGACTCAGCATGCGGGTGCCGGCGCGGGGCGGGGGTGGTCAGACGGCGCATTCGCCGTGGTGCGCCACCAGCGGCGCGAGGCCAGCGCGGCCAGCACCGCGCCGGTGGCGTTGACCAGTACGTCGTCCACGGAGGACACCCGGTCCAGCCGCAGAACGTACTGCGCGGTTTCGACCAGGACCGAGCAGGCCGCCCCGAGCGCGAGGATCCGGGGCACGGACGCCAGTGCCGCGAACCGCATCGGGGCGAAGAACCCCAGCGTCGCGAAGATCAGCAGGTTGCCGGCGATCCCGAGCGGACCCATCGTGAGCAGGTCCCGCAGCGGGACCAGGCTGACCCGGGCGGGTACGACGCCGGCCCCGGCGCCCGGCATCATCGTCATCCACAGGAACGGCACGGTGCCATGGACCATGCCCACCTCGGCCAGCGACATCCGCCACGCCGACGTGACGCCGGCGGCCCGTCGACGGCGCGCCGGCACCCACGCCACCAGCGCGGCCAGCGGCAGCGTGACCAACGTGACGAGCACCACCCCGTTGAACGTACCGAGGCAACCGTGCCAGCGCCCGGACAAGCACATCGGAGCGGCCATCATGAGCGGCCGCCGCACGACGAGGACGGCGCCCGCCAGGCCGAGCGTCGCCAGGCCGAGAAGCACGATCCGGCTCACGCGGCGGGGCGGTGGCGACAGGATGGGGTGGTGGTTCATGCCCTCCATGAGAGATGGAGGGCCGTTGCGGTGGCGTATCCGATTCTCGATATGCCCGCGATACGCGGTAGCCCCGGCCCACCGGCAGCGAACTTCACGGACGCCGCCACTGCGACGGGCTCACCTCGGAGAAGGGCTCACCTCGGGGAAGGGCTCGATCCGCTTCGGTCACCGCTGAGACCGTCCCACCCACGCCCCGTCCGCTCTCCTCCATGCGCACCACACGCGCCAGGTCGCAGGCCGTTCCGGCGCTTCGCCGGCCGTGCGGATGTCCGATCACGTACATGGCTCCAGAATTGTCCTTGTGCACCGTTTCTGCCGGATGGGAGATACCGATGACGGACCTGAAGTTTGAGCAGAAGCGCTCACTGTCGCGCCTTGAGGCGGCTGACCAGTTGTCGAGAATCGCAGCCGCGCTGAAGGAAGGCGGGGATGCCGAACTGGAACTCGGCGCGGGGACCGTGAGCCTGCGGGTCCCGGAGGAGTTGCACAGTGAGATAGAGGTCGAGGTCGGTAACGGGGAGATCGAACTGGAGATCGAGTTCACGTGGCCGCTCGCACCGGAGCGGACAGCACCATCGGCCGACGGCGCGCAAGAGGCCACGAAGCGCAAGAGCGTGCCCGCCAAGCCCCGTCGGACCAGCACGGGCGGCAACCGAGGCAAGAGTGCGAAACGATCCGCCACGAAAGACACCTAGATCCTCTCCTGTCCGGCTCCTCCTCCGGGGCCGGCCGCAAGCCCGATCCCGCCCGGGAACACGCGTTCTCCATCTCCACATTCCGGCTGGCGGACCGGTGGAGGCAGCCCACCGGTGTCGTCACCACGGCGGTCCACGTCACCCCATGCGAGCGGTCGAAGGACACCTGCGGCTGATGCAGGCCGCGCGCGAACGCATCGGTCGGAATCTCGACGGCCGGGACCCTACGTCCGCGCACGCCACACCGACAGTTGGGTCGTCCGCCACACAGCCGGCAACAGAACGGTCCGGGGGGCATCGGCCCGCCGTAGCCGCGGGGCCGTCCAGCGAGGCGGCTGACTCATTTCGTGCGGCTGCATTGCCGGACAGCCGTCCACGTACCACTCCGTCCGGCACGGAGGAACGCGCGCTTACGGCAGCGACGGCTTGACCAGCGGCTTCCCTCGACAGGGCGAGTCCGTCCTCGGCCTGGCCGCGATGACGGCGGACGCCCGGGCCGCTGCCCGCGGGGCACGGACCGCCCCTGCGCCAACACAGCCCCACTCTGGAGGCGAATTGAACCAGGGGGTGGCCTACGTCCGACCGGCCGCACACGGCCGTTCGGCTCCCCCGTGACGGCGCGGCACGAGCCGGGGAAGGACGGTTCGTCGGGCCGGGCTTCGTCACCGGCCAGGCAGGAATGCGCGTCGAAGGGTGGTTCCTGGACGCAGGGCGTCGCTCGCCCGCGCCGCTCGGCAGAGTCGTACGGAAACAAACCGCTCCACACGCCTATCGCGGGGGCGCCGCGCACTGCTACAAAGTGACGCTTCAACAATTCCTGGCCTCCCCCCAACAGCCCAAGGACTGAGTTGTCATGTTCACCTCCAGTTTGAAACGGGTTCTCGCTCCCTTACTCCTGATCGCGGCGACCATCGGCCTGGCCCAGCCCGCCTACGCCGCTGCGGCGGAGCAGCGCTACGTCGCTCTAGGCGACTCCTACTCCTCCGGGGTGGGCGCCGGCAGCTACCTGGCCGACAGTGGCAGCTGCCAGCGCAGCAGCAAGGCATACCCGTCACTGTGGGCGGCGGCGAACGCCCCGGCATCGTTCTCCTTCACCGCCTGTTCGGGAGCGACGACCAGCACGGTGAAAAGCAGTCAACTGACCCCGCTCAACAGCGCGACCACGCTCATCAGCATCACCGCCGGCGGCAACGACGTCGGCTTCGCGAGCGTCATGCAGACCTGTGTTCTGCAGAGCGAGGCCACGTGCGTCAACGCGGTGAACAACGCCATCACGCAGATCAACAACACCCTGCCGGGGGGCCTTTCGTCCCTCTACGGCACCATCCGCAGCAAGGCGCCGCAGGCTCGCGTCGTCGTGCTGGGCTATCCGCGCTTCTACCAGCTGAACGGCAGCTGCATCGCCGGCCTGAGCGAGAACGAGCGCGCGGCGATCAACCGGGGCAGCGACGCTCTCAACGGCATGCTCGTCAAGCAGGCCGCCGACGCGGGATTCGCGTACTCCAGCGTCGTGGACGAGTTCACCGGCCACGAGATCTGCTCCGGCGACGCCTGGCTGCACAGCGTTTCGGTGCCCGTGTCCAACAGCTATCACCCGACGGCCACAGGCCACTCCGGCGGTTACCTGCCGGCTTTCCGCTCCACCGTCTGACCGCCCCCTCCCCCGGGCCGCGTCCCCGGGGTCTTCCGCGCCGGGGAGTCGACGCGGGTAGACCTCGCGGCTCACCGCTCAGCACCACCGCAGACATCCACGCCCCGTCCACCGAAGTCCGCACCAGGAGGAAGCTCATGAAGTCCCTGACGACCCCCGACGGTCTCCCGGCCGGCGCCCCGGTCCCGAGCCGCACACGCGGCACCGCACTGCGCGCCGTCATCACCGCCCTCGCGCTCGTGCTCGGCGCGTTCTTCGCCCCCGGGGTGGGTGTGATCGGCGGTGCGACCGACGCGCACGCGGCCACCAAGATCAGCCACTCCACGGCGACTTCGATGTTCCGTAGCTCCGGGATCACCTGGTCCTCGTCCGGCGGCTGCTCGGACCGCAACAACCCGACCTGTACGTCCTTCGAGCAGCTCAACCTCGCCTCCGCCCAGGGCGCCCAGACGCTCAGGAGCGCGAGCGGCTGCGCCCTGAACATCACCGGCGGCACGGAGACCGGCCACGCCGGCGGCACGTACTCGCACTGGAACGGCTACAAGCTCGACTTCAGCAAGTACACGTGCGTCGGGAACTACATCAAGAACACATTCACCTACATCGGTGTGCGCGGCGACGGCGCCCCGCAGTGGAAGTCCGGCGCCGGCAACATCTACGCCGACGAGGGCAACCACTGGGACGTGACGTTCTACAACTGCGGCGGCTGCTGAGCCGGCGTACGAGCCCGAAGGGAGACGCTCTGCCCGGACCTCCGGTCCGGGCAGAGCACCCGCATGCCGGCTCGCGGTGACCGACCGACGGCACCCACCCCCGTGGCAAGCCACGCGCGCGGGAGGGCTTGCCCAGCGTCTCGAACCAGAACCCGCCGCGCCGGGGCCGGGTGGTCTTCGACTGCGACACGAAACACCACCCTGGTCGTACAACCATCCGCCCACCCGGGATGTCTTGAGCGTCAGCGGGCGCGCTCACCACGCTGTCCGTGTTGACGCACCGCTTTTCAAGGCAAGGAGAGAGCGTGCCACGACGCGCAATTCGCAGGACGGCAGTCTCAGCCGCGGTGGTGGTGTCCGCGTCGTTGCTGACACCCTCCGCGCACGCCGTGACGTCCGCCGCCGGCACTTCGAGGCTGCAGGACGACTTCAACGGCGACGGCTACCGTGATGTGGCGGTCACCGCGCCGACGGCCACAGTCAGCGGCAAGGCCGGAGCCGGCTACGTCGCCGTGCTGTACGGGTCTTCGTCGGGGCTGAACAGCAGCCGCAAGAAGGTCATCAGCCAGGACACCGCGGGCATACCCGGCGCCGCCGAGAGCGGCGACAGCTTCGGGAGCGCGGTCTCCAGCGCCGACCTGGACAAGGACGGCTACGCCGACCTCATCGTCGGCGCATCCGGCGAGACCCTGGGCACCGCACGGGGCGCCGGCATGCTGACCGTCGTCTGGGGCGGCGCGAGCGGCCTGTCCTCCGGGAGCACTCTGATCAGCGACCCCGACCCGAGTAAGTACCTGGGCGTGGGTGTCGCCGCCGGCGACTTCGACGGCGACGGCAGCGAAGACGTCGTCACCGAGGGGCCGGCCGGCGGACTGCAGATGCTGAGCGGCCCGTTCCGACGCGACGGTTCGGCCGCGAGAACGGCGGCCTTCCCGGGTACGTTGACGGAGGGCAGCCTGAGCGCGGGCAGGCTGGCGGCCGCGGATGTGGACGGGGACGGCATCACCGACGTGGTGGGCTCCGCGGAGGTCCACAGCGACGCCGGCAGCGGAACTCCGAACGCGGTCTACTGGCGTGGCACTCCCTCGGGCTTCGCCGAGCATGTCTTTCTGGGTGTTCCGGCCGACGAAGTGGCGCTCGGCGACCTGGACCGCGACGGGTACGCCGACGTGGTCGCCGGGCACTGGTCGACCGGCTACGACGAGGACATGGATCCGATGAGCAAGGGCGGCATGATCACCGTCTTCTACGGCAGCGCCGTCGGCCCGGACATCGGCGGCCGGGTGCAGTACAACCAGGACAGTGCCGGCGTCCCCGGGGCCGCCGAGTCCTTCGACGGCTTCGGCAGGGGTATCAGCGTCGGGGACGCCAACGGAGACGGGTACGCCGACGCCACGGTGGGGGTGCCCGGGGAGGACTTCGACGGCAAGACCGATGCGGGCGCCCTGGTCGCCTTGTTCGGCTCCGCGTCCGGTCTGAGCACCAGCGGTGCCAAGGTCTACCACCAGGACACGACGGGGATGCCCGGGGCCGCCGAATCGGCCGACGCTTTCGGCACCGCCACGAAGCTCGTCGACGCCAACAAGGACGGCAGGGCCGAACTCCTGGTCGGCGCCCCGGGCGAGAACAGCCGTGAGGGCGCTGTATGGGTGGTGCGCAGCACGTCCACCGGCATCACGACCTCCGGCTCCTGGTCCTTCGGCCCCGGCACCCTCGGGACCACGAAGGCAGCCGCCCGACTCGGCAGCGGCTTCAACCACTTCTAGGCCCAGTCGCTTTGACGGGTGCACCACTGGATGACCGTGGCTGGTGGCGAGGTGGCGAGGTGGCGAGCGGCCTGGCAGGCGTGGGCGAGTTCGTCGCGTCGCATGTACAGGCTGCGGGGTCCGCTGATTCGTCGGTGCGGCGTTGACGCGCCGGCTTCCTCGTGAGCGGAATGACGAAGAAGTCCCGCGAAGTGCGTGGAGGGGCCCTGGTGCCGTGTCGGCACCAGGGCCCCGAGGGAACTGCAACACCATCTGCCGGCTCTAGGGCTGCGCCGGCCTTCTGTTTCCGCGTACCCGACTGATACGCCGTCGGGGGTGCGGGGATCGCGGATGCGTGACCGGAGACCACCTCACTGTCGATGTTCTGCGGTACCCGGGCTCAGAACGTCCGCCCAGGCGATCCTGATGGGGCCAAGCTCCTCCGTTCTTTCCTCTGAACCTCCCGGCGCGCGCGCCCGCAGCCGACGCCTTCGCCGAGAACCTCTGATCACCACGCTGCTGGTACTACGCACTGCACTTGCTGGTACTGCGGGTCCTGCTCATGGCGGCCCCTGATCACTGCGGGCCCCCCGGTCCGGCCGTCAGTCCCGTCGCCGTCCTGCACAAGCCAGGCTTCGAAACTCCACCGCCGTACCGTCCTGCAACTGCGGTACTCCTGCTCGGCAGTTCATGTCTGCCGGGCCCTTCTGACTGGGTTACGAGAGAAACCATAACCACACCACCACCCAATGTCTACTCCAGCGACCATAGATTTCTGCTCGCGCCAGACGGAGGTACCTTGCGCTGGGCGTGCACGGAGATGCGGCCGCGCCGGGGCGCGGTGGCCGGCTGCCGCCTGGAGCCAACGCCCGTCACCTGGTCTGGGCGATGAGCAGGGCGACGTCGTCGTGGTTCTCGGGGTGCTGCAGCGCCTGGAGCAGCCAGTCGCACGTGTCCTCGAGCGGGCGCTTCGGGTCGTCGAGGAGAGTGAGGAGGACGTCCAGGCGGGTGTCGATGGCCGTGTCGCGGGTTTCGACCAGGCCATCGGTGTAGAGGACGAGCTGGTCGCCGGGGCGCAGGGTCAGGATGGTGGTGTGGAAGGCCACGTCGCCGACACCCAGCGGTACGCCCGTGGGCAGGTCCAGGAGTTCGGCCACACCGTCGAGATGCAGAAGGGCCGGCGGCAGATGCCCGGCGAGAGACACGTGGCAGTGGGCCCGGTGGGGGTCGTAGACGGCGTAGACACACGTGGCGATGGCGTCGCCCAGGCCGGCGGTGACGTTGTTGAGATGGTGCATGACCTCGGCGGGTGGCAGGTCGAGGCCGGCCAGGGTGCGGGTGGCGGTACGCAGCTGGCCCATGGTGGCTGCGGCTGCGACCCCGCTGCCCATGACGTCCCCGACGACCAGGGCGGTCTTGTCTCCGCTCAGGGGGATGACGTCGAACCAGTCGCCGCCGATCTCGACGCTGGCTTGGGTGGGGCGGTAGCGGGTGGCGATCTCAAGGCCCGGGCGTCGCGGCGGCGGGTGCGGCAGGAGGCTGCGCTGGAGGGTCAGCGCGGTATGGCGTTGCTCTTCGACGGTGCGGTGTCGCTCGGTGACGTCCACGCTGGCGGTGGCCACCCCCAGCACTTTGCCGTTGGGGGCTTCGAGCCGGTAGAACGAGATCGACCAGGCGTGGTCGTGGTCCAGGTCGGCAGCGGTGCGGCCGGCGGTGTACTGGTCCAGGACCGGGACGCCGGTGGCCAGGACCTCGCGCATCGCCGCTTCGAAGGACTCGTCCAGGAACGGCAGCACCTCATGGACGTGGCGGCCGATGTGCTCGGCGGCGGGCACGCCGTTCATCCGCTCCTCCGCCGGGTTGACCGAGACGTACCGGAGGTCGGTGTCCAGCACCCCCAGACCGATGGGTGACTGGGACACCAGCCGGGCGGACAGCGCCAGGTCCCGTTCGACCTCGCGCAGCGTCGCCTGGTCGGTTGCCAGGCCCAGGGCCCAGAACTCTCGCTGGTCGTCCTGAAGCCGCATGTTGCGGAACTCGACCTGTCGCGTGCTGCCGTCCTTGCGCCGGATGGGGAAGACACCGGCCCAGCTGCCGCCGCCTTCCATGACCTCGGCGAACATGTCCAGCACGAGCTGCCTGTTCTCCTCACTGACGAGCAACCGGCCGGCGGGCTCACCGAGGGCCTCCTCGGCGCTGTAGCCGAACAGGTCCTCGGCCTGCGGGCTCCAGAGATCGATCATGCCCTCGGCGTTCAGGAGGACAGCCGCCACTCCCAGCACGTCGAGCAGGCCACCTGGCCCGGACGCGGCAGCCCCCGCCGCATTGGGATCGCTCCGCGAGGGCTCGCCTCCGCCCATCTCCCCGGCTCCCTTCCTGCCTCCGCCCGGCGTGATGCCTGGTACCGGCCAGGACACGCACGGCGCCCGTGCCCCTGGCTCACCAATCGTCTCCCCGTACGGCCCCCTCGCGCACGCCACACTGCGGGGCGGCGCCTGGAGCGCAGGGAGCGTCCGACCGGACCCGGGGGGCGGCAGTTGCGTCCGTCCCGGTCGTCGGACGGCCTTCGGTGCGGCGCCCCGCCGCAGGTCAGAGGCTGTATCGGCGGGGAGATCCATCGAACTGGTGCGGCGGCGGCCCGGCCAGGCGGTGGCCGTTCTCAGCAGGGGCCATCAGCACACAGAGCTGTGCTCCAGTTGGTGCAGAGCGCGCTGCTCAGCCCTCTGACCCTGCCGTCCGCACAGGTGAAGGGCCCTGGTGCTCGACAGCACCAGGGCCCGGGGGTCAACACCATCTACCGGCTACTACGGCGCCGGGCTCTTGTTTCCGCGCCTCCACCC
>NZ_VBVX01000339.1 GCF_005981925.1 Streptomyces albidochromogenes | reverse complement strand
CAGCCGGGCCGCCCCGGCAAAGGCGCCGGGTCCGCCGGGTGCGGAGCCATCGGCAGCAGCGACGCCAGCCGCTGCTCGCACAGCTCCACCAGCCGGTCGTACGCCGCCTTCCCCATCAGCTCCGTCAGC
Source organism: Streptomyces albidochromogenes (assembly GCF_005981925.1). Lineage (GTDB taxonomy): Bacteria > Actinomycetota > Actinomycetes > Streptomycetales > Streptomycetaceae > Streptomyces > Streptomyces albidochromogenes. Next base: position 6,535 of record NZ_VBVX01000339.1, on the reverse strand, counting down.
TCCGGCGCGTACGTCACGTACACCGGCTCCCCCGCCCCGTGAGCGGACGTCGCCGACGTGCACCACCAGTGCAGGTCGTGCCCTCCGGGCCCCCAGCCGCGCCGGTCGTACTCACCGATCGAGATCTGCAGGACACGCGTGTCGTCGGGCCGGTCGATCCAGTCGTACGTCCGCCGCACCGGCAGCTGCCAGCACACGTCCGGCTTCGTCTCCAGCGGCTCCCGGCCCTCCTTCAGCGCCAGGATGTGCAGCGAGCACCCCATGCCGCCCGCGAAGCCGGGCCGGTTCTGGAAGATGCACGAGCCCTCCCAGCGCCGCGTCTGGCGTTCGCCGTCCTCGTCGGTCTGGGTCCAGCCCGACTCCGTGCCGACGCCGTGGAACTGCCACACGTCGGGGGTGAGGCGCGCGACGTGCCCCGCCACCCGCTTCTCGTCGTCCTCGTCGGAGAAGTGCGCCCCCAGCGTGCAGCAGCCGTCGTCCGCGCGGCCCGCCTGGATCCCCTGGCAGCCGCTGCCGAAGATGCAGCTCCAGCGTGATGTCAGCCACGTCAGGTCGCAGCGGAAGACCTGCTCGTCGTCGGCGGGATCGGGGAACTCCACCCAGGCGCGGGCGAAGTCCAGCCCGCCCTTCTCGTCCTGGACCGGCACGGCGGGGGGGATCGTCTTGGGCCGCTTGGGCTGCTTCAGTGTTTCGGCTTTGCCCGGCTTCGCCTTTTTCGTCTTCGACACGGGGCCAAGGGTAAGCGCGCCGCCGCAGTAGCGTTCCGCCTATGAGACTCGGAGTCCTCGACGTGGGTTCGAACACGGTTCATCTGCTGGTGGTCGACGCGCACCCCGGCGCCTGCCCCCTGCCCGCCCACTCGCACAAGGCCGAGCTCCGCCTCGCCGAGCTCCTCGACGCGGACGGGGCGATAGGCGCCCACGGCGTCGACCGCCTCGTGGCGACCATCGCGGACGCGCTCCAGGCCGCCGAGGACAAGGGCTGCGAGGACGTCCTGCCGTTCGCGACCTCCGCCGTGCGCGAGGCCACGAACGCCGACGAGGTACTGGCCCGGGTCCGCGCCGAGACCGGCATCGACCTCCAGGTGCTGAGCGGGGCGGAGGAGGCGCGGCTGACTTTCCTGGCCGCCCGCCGCTGGTACGGCTGGTCGGCCGGGAAGCTGCTGGTCCTCGACATCGGCGGCGGCTCCCTGGAGATCGCGTACGGCATGGACGAGGAGCCCGACGCGGCGGTGTCCCTGCCCCTGGGCGCGGGCCGGCTCACCGCCGGCTGGCTCCCGGGCGACCCGCCGGACCAGCAGGACGTGAAGGCGCTGCGCCGCCACGTACGGGCCGAGATCGCCCGTACGGTCGGGGAATTCGCCCGCTTCGGTACCCCTGACCACGTGGTGGCGACGTCCAAGACGTTCCGGCAGCTGGCCAGGATCGCGGGCGCGGCCCGCTCCGCCGACGGGCCCTACGTGCAGCGTGAGCTGAGTCGCAGTTCGCTGGAGGAGTGGGTGCCCAAACTCGCCTCGATGCCGCTGTCGCAGCGCGCCGGGCTCCCGGGGGTCTCGGAGGGCCGCGCCGCGCAACTGCTGGCAGGAGCCCTGGTGGCGGAGGGGGCGATGGACCTCTTCGGCGTCGACGCACTGGAGATATGCCCGTGGGCGCTGCGCGAAGGCGTGATCCTGCGCCGACTGGATCATCTGCCGACCGCCTGACACCCACCCGGTGACGGCCCGTACGCTGTCCCTCGTGGCAGAACCAGTGGTGCGCATCCCTGATGCGAAGGTCGCGCTGTCCACGGCGTCGGTGTACCCGGAGTCGACGGCGACGGCCTTCGAGATCGCCGCACGCCTCGGCTACGACGGTGTCGAGGTCATGGTGTGGACGGATCCCGTCAGCCAGGACATCGAGGCGCTGCGCAGACTCTCCGACTACCACGGCGTCCCGGTCCTGGCCGTCCACGCACCCTGTCTGCTGATCACCCAGCGCGTCTGGACGACCGATCCGTGGACGAAGCTGCGGCGGGCGCAGGCGGCCGCAGAGAAGCTCGGCGCCTCGGCCGTCGTCGTCCACCCGCCCTTTCGCTGGCAGCGGCAGTACGCCCGCGACTTCGTCGACGGGATCTGGCGGATGGCGGACGAGACGGACGTGCGGTTCGCCGTCGAGAACATGTACCCGTGGCGCTACAAGGACCGCGAGATGCTGGCGTACGCCCCCGAGTGGGACGTGACCAAGGACGACTACCGGCACTTCACCGTCGACCTGTCGCACACCGCGACCGCCCGCACCGACACGATGGCCATGGTCGACCGGATGGGCGACCGGCTCGGGCACGTCCACCTCGCGGACGGCAAGGGGTCGGCGAAGGACGAGCACCTGGTGCCGGGGCGCGGCACCCAGCCCTGCGCCGAACTCCTGGAGCGCCTCGCCCTGAACGGCTTCGACGGCCATGTGGTCATCGAGGTCAATACGCGCCGCGCCATGTCGTCCGCCGAACGCGAGGCCGACCTGGCGGAGGCCCTCGCCTTCACCCGGCTGCACCTGGCGTCCCGGGTGTCGCAGCAGTGAGCGGTACGGACGGCGCACAGGACGGGGGTACGACGCCCGGACCCCGCCGCCGCGGCCGCCCGCGCCGCTCGCCCGAGGACGCCGGCCCCGGCGCCCGCGAGCGCATCCTCCAGGCGGCCCGCGACGAGTTCGCGGAGCGCGGCTACGACAAGACGTCGATGCGCGGCATCGCGAAGGCGGCGGGCGTCGACGCGGCGCTCGTCCACCACTACTTCGGCACCAAGGACGACGTCTTCGCGGCCGCCATCGAGATCTCCTTCGAGCCGGCCCTGGTGGTGCCCGCGGTCCTCGGCCAGGGCGGCACGGACGGCATCGGCGAGCGGCTGGCCCGCTACATCATCGACGTATGGGAGAACCCGGCGACCAGGGCCCCGCTCCTGGCGATCGTCCGCTCCGCACTGACGAACGAGACGGCGGCGAAGGTGCTGCGGACCTTCGTGCTGCGGCGGCTGCTGGAGCGGGTGGCGGCGGAGCTCGACGTACCGGATCCCACGTTCCGGGCCGAGCTGGCGGCCTCGCACATGGTGGGGATCGCGATCCTGCGCTACGTCGTGAAGACGGAGCCACTGGCCTCGGCCGACCCCGAGCGGATCGTCGCGATGGTCGCCCCGACGCTCCAGCGGTACCTGACGGAGGCGTGACCCCCGGCACGCCGCGCGGCACGGACCGGCGCTCTGCCCAAGGGCCGTGGGAGGCGTGACCGGGGAACGAGCGGCCCGTCCCGCATATCGGACTGTTTGTCCAGATCGTGGATCCGAGGCGTACGCTCGAAGTTACTCTCGTGAGTAAGCCTCGTACGTCCCATCTGCGTCCCACTGCCTAAGGAGCGAGCGACGATGCCCGAGCTGAGGTCCCGCACAGTCACCCACGGCCGCAACATGGCGGGCGCGCGCGCCCTTATGCGGGCGTCGGGAGTAGCGAGCGCGGACATCGGCAAGCCGATCATCGCGGTCGCGAACTCCTTCACCGAGTTCGTTCCGGGGCACACGCACCTCGCGCCGGTCGGCCGGATCGTCTCCGACGCCATCCTGGCCGCGGGAGCCGTCCCGCGTGAGTTCAACACGATCGCGGTCGACGACGGCATCGCCATGGGCCACGGCGGAATGCTGTACTCCCTGCCCTCCCGCGACCTGATCGCCGACTCGGTCGAGTACATGGTCGAGGCGCACTGCGCGGACGCACTGATCTGCATCTCGAACTGCGACAAGATCACGCCGGGCATGCTGATGGCCGCGCTGCGCCTCAACATCCCCACGATCTTCGTCTCCGGCGGTCCGATGGAGGCCGGCAAGGCCACCCTGGTCGACGGCACCGTCCGCAAGCTCGACCTGGTCGACGCGATCTCCGACGCGGTCAACGACAAGATCTCGGACGCGGACATCCTCCGTATCGAGGAGAACGCCTGTCCGACCTGCGGCTCCTGTTCCGGCATGTTCACCGCCAACTCGATGAACTGCCTCGCCGAGGCCATCGGCCTGGCCCTGCCCGGCAACGGCTCGGTCCTCGCCACGCACACCGCCCGCAAGGCGCTGTACGAGAACGCCGGCCGCACGATCGTCGACATCACCAGGCGCCACTACGAGCAGGACGACCACACCGTCCTGCCGCGCAACATCGCCACCCGCGCCGCCTTCGAGAACGCCATGGCGCTCGACATCGCGATGGGCGGCTCCACCAACACGATCCTGCACCTGCTGGCCGCCGCCCAGGAGGCGGAGCTGGACTTCGGCCTCGACGACATGGACGAGGTCTCGCGGCGCGTCCCGTGCCTGGCCAAGGTCGCCCCGAACGTGGCGCCCGGCGGCACGTACTACATGGAGGACGTCCACCGGGCCGGCGGCATCCCCGCCATCCTCGGTGAGCTCTACCGCGGCGGCCTGCTGAACGAGGACGTGCACACCGTCCACTCCGCGACCCTCGCCGAGTGGCTGAAGACGTGGGACGTGCGCGGCGGCTCGCCGTCCGCCGAGGCCGTCGAGCTGTGGCACGCGGCGCCCGGCTGCGTCCGCTCCGCGACCGCCTTCTCTCAGTCCGAGCGCTGGGACACCCTGGACACGGACGCCGAGGGCGGCTGCATCCGGTCGGTCGAGCACGCGTACTCCAAGGACGGCGGCCTGGCCGTCCTCAAGGGCAACCTCGCCGTCGACGGCTGCGTCGTGAAGACCGCGGGCGTCGACGAGTCGATCTGGACCTTCGAGGGCCCGGCGGTCGTCTGCGAGTCGCAGGACGAGGCCGTCGACAAGATCCTGCGCAAGGAGATCAAGGAGGGCGACGTCGTCGTCATCCGCTACGAGGGCCCGCGCGGCGGCCCCGGCATGCAGGAGATGCTCTACCCGACGTCGTTCCTCAAGGGCCGCGGCCTCGGCAAGACCTGCGCGCTCGTCACGGACGGCCGTTTCTCGGGCGGTACGTCGGGCCTGTCCATCGGCCACGCCTCCCCGGAGGCGGCGTCCGGCGGCACGATCGCGCTCGTCGAGGACGGCGACCGCATCCGCATCGACATCCCGAACCGCACGATCGAACTCCTCGTCGCGGACGAGGACCTGGCGGCCCGCCGCGAGGCCCTCGGCGGCGTGTACGCGCCGAAGAACCGTGAACGCAAGGTCTCGCAGGCCCTGCGCGCGTACGCCGCGATGGCGACCAGCGCGGACAAGGGCGCGGTGCGCGACATCAGCAAGCTGGGCTGAGCCCGGCCGGTCTTCGCGGCGGGCGGGACGGGGCACACGCCCGGTCCCGCCCGCCGCCGTTTCACCAGCGCGCCGGATCCTCGTCCGCCACCGCGAACACCGACCCGTCGGGCGCGGTCGCGAACACCTGGCCCCCGGCGGCCACGGGGGCGGGAAGCGTCGGCGTGAAGGTGTACCGCCCCGTGCCCATGCGGGGCGCGGTCTGGCCCAGCAGCCTGCCGTCGGCGGCGTCGACCGCCAGCAGCCGCCCGTCCGCCGCCGACAGGTAGACGCGCTCCGCCGTCGCCACCGGCCGTGAGGCGCGGCTGACCGACGTCTCAAGGCGCCAGCGCTGCGCCTCCTTGGGGCTGCCCGTACGGCCCGTGTCGACCGCGACCAGGGAGCCGTTGACGCCGAAGAGGTACGCCGTGTCCCCCCGCACCGTGGCCTGTGCCTGGTCGAGCGGCGTCACGAGCGGGACGCGGCGGGCCGTGCGGGCGCGGGTGTCGAGGCGGACGACCGCTCGCGTCAGGCCGTCGGTGTCGTCGGCCAGCAGGAACAGAGCGCCGTCCGAGGCGGCGAACGGGTTCAGCATCCCGTCCAGCCGCTGCTCCCACAGCGCCTCGCCGCTGCCGGGGTCGAGCGCGGCGATCGTGGTGGACGTACCGTCCTGCGACGGGGTGGCGGCGAACAAGGTCCCGGCGCGACCGGGCGAGGCGGCCCACAGGGAGCCGGTGCCGCCGTGGTGGCGGGTCCAGCGCGTCCTGCCGGAGCTGTTGTCGACGGCCCGTACGGTGCCGTCCGGGCTCGCCAGCAGTACCGATCGCGCCGTGTGCAGGACGAGGGGGCCGCCGGACACGTCCACGCTCCAGCGCCGGTCGCCGGTGCGCGGATCCAGGGCCTCCAGCCGGTCCCCGCCGGGCGGCACGACCTGCAGAAGCCCGCCGGCGAGGACGGGTGCGCTGTCGTCGAAGGAGGTACGGGAGGCGCCGGCCGCCTTCTTCGACCAGCCGACCCGGCCGTCCGCCGGGCTCAGCCGGGCGGCCTTGACGCCCCGGGCGCTGCAGTACAGGGAGCCGCCCGCGTACGAGCAGACCGGCGCACTGCCCCCCGCGCCGGCCCGCAGCGGCACGTCCCAGGGCCGCGCCTGCGCGACCGCGCTCCGCTTCTCCACGGCGGGCGCCGCCCCGGACGGGCCGCCGCCGACCAGCCCTTGCACGCCGAACGCCGCGCCGACGACCACCGAGGCCACGGCCACGACGATCCCGGCCCGCCGGACCCACCGCGAACGCCGGGCCCCGACGAGGCCCCCAC
>NZ_VBVX01000338.1 GCF_005981925.1 Streptomyces albidochromogenes | reverse complement strand
GGGGCTCATCGCGGGACGGGTCCTTCCGGTGGCGGAGACGGGCTTAGGGGTCAGGTGGTGGCGCGGGCGGCGACCGGCACGGCGGCCTCGTGCAGGGACTTGCCCTGCGCGATGGCCTCCCGCGACGCCTTCGGGAGCCGGAGGAAGAGCGTGAGGACGGCGGCGACGACGTACAGGCCGGCGAAGATCAGGACGACGCCGTCCCGGCCCAGCGGCCCGAGGAACAGCGAGACGATCGCGGGCCCCACGAAGGCCGCGCCGCCGGCCCCGAGGTTCAGCAGCGCCATCGCGCCGCCCTTGTTCTCCGGGGCCAGCGACGGCATCAGCGCGGAGATCGGGACGAAACCGGCGAGCGTGGCGCCGTAGACCATCCCGACGCCGACCGCGACCCAGTAGTTGTCGGTCATCAGCTTCGGAACGAAGTAGAGGGCGAGGACGCTCACCGCGCACCCCACCGCGCCGAACCAGCCGATGGTCGTGCGCCAGCCGATCCGGTCGCTGACCAGGCCGAAGAGCAGGTTGAAGAAGATGTTGGTGGCGAACATGATGGACAGCAGCCGCAGCCAGTCGCCGTCGCTGAAGCCCATCTCGTCGGTGAAGAAGGCCGGGAGGATCACCCACAGGCCGAACTGCGGAGCCGTGTTGATGACGCGCACCACGCAGCCGACGGCGACCTTGGGGTTCGTCCACGCGATGGACAGGCTGCGGGTCAGCGACTGCACCGGCTTCACCCCGGGCGGCGCGAGCCGGGAGTACCCGGTCCGCTCCCGTACGCCGAGCAGGCAGAAGGCGCCGCCGATCGCGATCAGGGCGAGCGCCACCCACAGCGTGCCGAACTTCCCGAAGAGGGGGTTGGTGACAGAGGCGGTGAGCGAGCCGAGGGTGGGCAGGCCGCCGGTGAAGGCGAAGTAGAACCAGCCGACGGCGGCGCCGAGCCGGGCGACCGGGGCGGTGGCCGTGACCCACACCAGGAACGAGAAGGCGAAGAGCGGGTAGCCGAAGCCGCGCAGCCCGTAGAAGACCAGCATCAGGGTGTAGTCGTCCTGGGCCGCGCCGAGCGTCAGGAAGAGGATGTCGAAGACGATCCAGATGGCGAGGCCGAGCTGCATCACCCGGCGCGGGCCCCACAGTTCGGACAGGGCGCCCGACAGCCAGGAGGCGAGCATGACCGTGACGCCGTACGCGGTGATCACATAGCTCGCGCGCACCTCGCTGCCCGCGCCGTTGCCCTCGATGAACGGCGCGATGAAGCCGGACTCGACCCCGTCGCCGATCATGAAGATCAGGACGCCGATGAACCCGAAGAGGAGGGGCCTCGGAATTCCCACGCGATCCCAGACGGTCTCTCCCGCGCGCGCGGCGGATGTGGCGGTGCTGCTCATTGCTCGTGCCTCCACAGTGACGTGCCCTGGCCCGCGGACGTACGGCCGCGCCGGGAATGCATCATGACCTCTGTGAAATTAACACGCAAGACTTTAAGAATCTGGTTGTCACGCGGCGGGTGCGACCCGGACGTCCGTACGCTCCCTCAGGGCCGCCAGCAGTTCCCCGTCCACCCCGGCGTCCACCACCAGGTGGTCGAAGTCCTCCAGGGGGCCGAGCCGGTGCAGCGCGGTCCGGGCCAGCTTCGTCCGGTCCATCAGCAGCACCTTGCGCGTGCCGGAGGCCAGCATCGCCCGCTTGACCAGCACCACGTCCTGCTCCTGGTGGTACGTCATCCGGGCGTCCATGGCCGAGGTGGAGACCAGCACCATGTCGACCGAGAGCGCCTCGATGGCCTCCAGGCACGGCACGCCCAGGAAGGAGTCATGGGTGCGCGAGTACTCCCCGCCGAGGGAGATGAGCCGTATCTCCTCGTGGCCGGCGAACAGGTCGACGACCCGCCGGGCATTGGTCACCACCGTCAGCGGCGCCTGCTCCGCCAGCAGCCCGGCCAGCGCGAGCGCGGTCGTGGAGTCGTCCAGCATCACCGACATGCCCGGCTCGACCAACTCGGACGCGGTCCGGGCGATCGCCTCCTTCTCGGCCGTGTTGACGCCGAGGCGGTAGTCGAGATTCGACTCGAAGACGGTGGAGGGCAGCGCGGAGACCCCGCCCCGGAACCGGCGCAGCACCCCGCGCCTGGCCAGTTCGTCCAGGTCCCGGTGCACCGTCATCAGGCTGACGCCGGTCAGCTCCGCGAGCTCGGCCCCGCTCGCCGCCCCGTGCCTGAGGACGTGCTCGGTGATGATCTGCCTGCGGGCCTGTGCGCCGGTCGTCGTCATGTGCCCAAGTTTCGCGTACCGCCGTGGACGGGCGCCCAGGTGGGGACGTTGAGCGAGCGCAGGGCGGTGCCGGTGTCGGTCACCTCGATCTCGGTCACCGCCGCGTTGTCGAGCCGGGGGAACACCAGCCGGTAGCGGCCGACCGGGATAGAGAGCATCGCGCACAGCGCCATGCGCAGCAGGGTGTTGTGGGCCACCACCAGGACCGTGCCGCCCGCGTGCTCGCGCGCGATGCCGCGCAGCGCGGTGGAGGCGCGGGCCGCCGCCTCGGACGCCGGCTCCGACCCCGGGAAGGCGCCCAGCTCGGCGTCCTCCATGAAGCGCCGTACGGCCTCGGGGTCCTCGGCCGCCATCTCCGCGATGGTGCGCCCCTCGCCCCAGCCGAAGTCCACCTCGCGCAGCCCCTCGACGACCTGGGGCCGTACGCCCAGCGCGTCGGCCGCGGGTCCGGCGGTCAGCCGGGCCCGGCTGACCGGCGAGCAGGCCACGGCGTCGACCCCCCGGTGCAGCGCCCACTGCCCGAGCTCCTCCGCCTGGCGCAGCCCCTTCGCCGTCAGCGCGACGTCGGAGACGCCGGCGTACCGGTTCTCCGCGTGCCACTCGGTCTCTCCGTGCCGTACGAGCAACAGGCGTGCTGCCATGGACGATCTCTCCCCTGCGCCGCGGCGGCGCCGCCTCCCGGAGGCCGCGCCGGTCCATTGATTCTTCAAAACAATGATGTTAAATCTATCAGCGCCAGTGTTAGTGGCGCTGCGGCAACGCCAGACGCGCACCGCCACCGCGACCCCCGAGAAGGGCCCCGCCCCATGCGCATCCTCGCCGCCGGCGATCATTTCGTACGCCCCGACCTCCTGCGCGCCGCACTGCGCGAGGAGCTCGGCGCCGCCCACGAGATCACCGAACTCACCCTGCCCTGGCCCCACGAGCCCTTCGGCCCGGTCGGCGACGTCCACGAGGCGAGCGGCACCGAGGAAGAACTCGTCGAAGCACTCGACGGCGCCGAGATCTGCGTGACCCAGATGGCGCCCTTCACGGAGAAGGTCTTCGCCGCCTGCCCCCATCTGCGGATGGTCGCCGTCTCCCGGGGCGGGCCCGTCAACGTCGACCTCGCCGCCGCCACCCGCCGCGGCGTCGCCGTCTCCTTCGCGCCCGGCCGCAACGCCCCCGCGGCCGCCGAGTTCGCCATCGGCCTGATGCTCGCCGCCATGCGGCGCATCACCACCGCCGACGCCGAGCTCAAGCGCGGCAAGTGGCGCGGGGACTTCTACGCGTACGAGGAGGGCGGCATCGAACTCGACGGCGCCACCGTCGGACTCGTCGGCTACGGCGCGATCGGCCGCATCGTCGCCCGCGTCCTGCGCGCCTTCGGCGCCCACGTCCTGGTCGCCGACCCCTACACCGACCCGCACGCCGCCCGCGCCGACGGCGTGGAACCGGTCGCACTCGACGAACTCCTGCGCCGCAGCGGCGTGGTGAGCCTGCACGCCCGCCTCACCCCCGAGACGCACCACCTCATCGACGCCGCCAAGCTGGACCTGCTCCCCGAGGGCGCGGTGCTGGTCAACTCCGCCCGCGGCGGCCTCCTCGACTACGCCCCGCTGCCCGGCCTGCTCCGAAGCGGCCGCCTGGGCGCCCTCGCCCTCGACGTGTACGACGTCGAACCCCCGCCCGCCGACTGGCCGCTGCACGACGCCCCGAACGTGGTCACCGCGCCCCACCTGGCCGGCGCCACCCGGCAGACCGCCCACCGCGCCGCCGCCATCACCGCCGCCGAGGCGGGCCGTTTCGTACGCGGGGACGCGCTCGCGCACCCGGCCAACCCCGAGGTCCAGGAGGCCGTGCGGCCATGAGCGTGATCATCGGCGTCGACATCGGCACCTCCGTGACCAAGGCCGTCGCCTTCGACGGCGAGGCGAACCCGCTGGCCTCGGCCACCCGCCGCAGCACTGTGGTGCGGCTGTCCGGCGGCCGCGTCGAACAGGACCTCGACGACGTCGTCCGCACGGTCGCCGAGGTCGTACGGGAGACCGCCGCCGCCCTTCCGGTTCCGCCCACCGCGCTCGCCCTCACCGGCCAGGGCGACGGCCTGTGGCTGCGCGACGCGGACGGGCGCGCGGTGCGCCCCGCGATCTCCTGGATGGACGGCCGCGCCTCGGACCTCGTCGCCCGCTGGCTGGCGGACGGCACGGTCCAGGAGGTGTACAAGCACACCGGATCCGGCATGTTCCCCGGCTGCCACGCCCCGCTCCTCGCGCACCTGCGGGAGCACGAGCCGCAGACCCTGCTCCGCGCGGCCACCGCGGGCTACTGCGTCGACGCCGTCGCCCAGCGCCTCACCGGCCGGGCCGGCGTGGACGCGTCGGACGCCACCCTGCCCTTCCTCGACCCGGTGAGCCGCACGTACGCGACCGAGGCGCTCGCCGCCTGCGGCATCGAGGACCTGGCGCGCCTGCTGCCCGCCCCGGCGCCGCCCGGAACCGTCCTCACGCTCGACGCCCACGGCGCCGCCCTCCTCGGGCTGCCCGAGGGGCTCGCGCTCACCGCGGGACCGTACGACCTGCCGGCCTGCGCGATAGGCAGTGGTGTGCGCGACGTCGGCGACGGCCTGCTGATCGTCGGCACCACCCTCGCCTGCCAGGTTCTGACCGACCGCGCCCGGACGGACGGCTCCACCGAACCGGCCGGCATGTGGCTGTGCACCCCGGACCCCGGCCGCTGGCTGCGCGCGATGCCCGCGATGGTCGGCACCGCCGCCCTCGAATGGTTCCTCGCCTTCACCGGCGCCACCACCGCCGACCTCGACACGCTGCTCGCCGAGAGCCCCCCGGGCGCGAATGGCGTCACCGCGCTGCCCTTCCTCTCCGACGCGGGGGAGCGCGCCCCGTTCGTGGACCCCGCCGCCCGCGGCCGCCTCGACGGCCTCACCCTCGCCCACACGCGGGCCGACGGCGTCCGGGCGATGTGCGAGGCGATCGGCTACGCCGCCCGGCACTGCCTGGAGGCCGCCGGCCTCACCGGCACCCTCGCGGCCTGTGGCGGCGGCACCCGCTCCGGCCCCTGGGCGCAGCTGTTCGCCGACGTCCTGGGGCGACCGGTCCGTATCCCGCTGGAGCACGAGGTGGGCGCGCTCGGCGCGGTGCGGGTGGCGCGGCGCTTCCTCGGCGAGGCCCCGGAGGCCGAGCCGCAGCGGTTCCGCACGGTGGAGCCGCGCCAGGACACCCGCGCGGTGTACGAGGACGGCTACGCCGCCTACCGCCGCGCCCTGGACACCGCCCGCGCCCAGTGGGCCCATTCGCCGCGCTGACCCAGGCTCCGGCGCGTACGCCGCCGTCCTAGCCCTCGGCCGGGGCGGCGGCCCCGCGGGCCTCCCGGATCGGGGCTCCCGCCCGGTGGAGGCTGGTGAGCGCCTGGCGGTACGAGGTGATCAGGCTGGTCTCCAGGTAGCTGATGCCGAGGTCCCGGCAGTAGTCCCGGACGATGACCTGGGCGCGCCGCAGGTGCGGGGTGGGCATGCTGGGGAACAGGTGGTGCTCGATCTGGTAGTTCAGCCCGCCGAGCATCAGGTCGGTGAACCGCCCGCCGTGCACGTTGCGCGAGGTGAGCACCTGGCGGCGCAGGAAGTCGGGGCGCTCGTCGCCGGTCAGGATCGGCATGCCCTTGTGGTTCGGCGCGAAGATCGATCCCAGGTAGACGCCGAACAGGCACTGGTGGACGGCGAGGAAGGCTATCGCCATGCCCGGCGGCAGGACGAGGAACAGCGCGGTCAGGTACACCGCGAAGTGGGCGAAGAGAAGCGTGCCTTCGAGGGTCCGGTGCTTGAGCGTGCGGTTGGCCAGCGCCCGGACACCGGCGACGTGCAGGCTGAAGCCCTCCAGCGTGAGCAGCGGGAAGAACAGGAACGCCTGCGAGCGACCGAGCAGCCGGGGGAGGCCCTTGGCGACGCGCGCCTGGTCCTGGGACCAGACGAGGACGTCGGGGAGCACGTCCGGGTCGAGCTCGGCGTGGTTGGGGTTGGCGTGGTGACGGGTGTGCTTGTCCTGCCACCATCCGTAGCCCATGCCGATGCCGAGGTTCCCGGCGAGGCGGCCCGCGCGTTCGCTGGCCTTGCGCAGCCGGAAGACCTGGCGGTGGGCGGTGTCGTGGGTCACCAGCGCGACCTGGCCGAAGACGAAGGCGAGGAAGCCGGCGACCGCCAGCGTCCACCAGCTGTCCCCGACGAGGACGAAGGCGGCCCAGCCGCCGGCGTACAGGGCGGCCACGGCCGCGATGCGGGCCGTGTAGTAACCGGGGCGGCGCCCCATCAGCCCGGCGGCGGCGATCTTCTTGTACAGCCGCGCGAAGTCACTGCCCGGCTTCCGGGACGGCGCGGGCGGAGGGCGTACGGAGGTCTGCATTGACATGGTGACGAG
>NZ_VBVX01000337.1 GCF_005981925.1 Streptomyces albidochromogenes | reverse complement strand
CGCCCATACCGGCCGCGGGAGGCCGCGGCGGCCCGTTCCGTACGCCGTTCCCATATCCCGGCCAGGTCGTCCTGGCGTCCGCGGGGCGGATTATCCGTAAGGAATGCGGATGGCCTGCGAAATTGATCACGGGCGTACTTGATCAATTCCTGATTCCGGCGAACGGGTGACCGATCGGCGAAGGGAGTACGCCACATGCGCCGCTCGGAACCCGGCAAAACGGGACGTTCGGCGTCTTCGGAGGGGTCCGTGATGGGTGTAACGTACGCGTTTCTCTGCGCCCGTACAGCCGCTCCGACCTGCGAATACCCGCTTCCGGAAGCCCGGCGCAGCACGTTCCTGTTGCTGTTGTCAAGCCCCGAGATATGCCCTGACCTGCGGAAACGCCATTCAGAAGAAGCCGTTTCCGTGTTACTCTGGATAGCCACGGAAGGGGTACCTGTCACATGACGTTCAAGGTTGGCGACACCGTGGTCTATCCCCATCACGGGGCCGCGCTGATCGAGGCTATCGAAACTCGCCAGATCAAAGGCGTGGACAAGACCTACTTGGTGCTCAAGGTCGCCCAGGGTGACTTGACTGTTCGTGTGCCTGCGGACAATGCGGAGTTCGTCGGTGTACGCGATGTAGTCGGTCAGGAAGGGCTCGACCGGGTCTTCGAGGTGCTGCGCGCACCGTACGCCGAAGAGCCGACGAACTGGTCCCGGCGCTACAAGGCAAATCTCGAGAAGCTCGCCTCCGGTGATGTCATCAAGGTCGCCGAGGTAGTGCGCGACCTGTGGCGCCGCGAGCGTGAGCGCGGTCTCTCCGCAGGTGAGAAGCGCATGCTCGCGAAGGCGCGTCAGATCCTGGTGAGCGAGCTGGCGCTCGCAGAGAACACCAATGAAGACAAGGCCGAGGCTCTGCTCGACGAGGTCCTCGCGTCCTGACTCCGGGTCGCAGGGACTCCTTCCCTGATACCCAGTAACGATGCCGCGGTGCCCGCCGACAAGGTTCCAGCCCTTGTTGCCGGGCGCTGCGGCATGTCGCGTTCACTTCGCCCGCGTTTCCCGTCCGCGTGCTCCGCGCGACCCTGATCCCCTTTGATCCACCTGGTGCCTGGTGTGCCGGGCCCGGGCAGCTGGCTCGACCAGTCGTCACGGAAGGGGCCGGTCAAGGCGTCGCGCCCAGCACGCTGTGGCCATACCCACCGAGGCCGCGGACACAAACCTGGCGGAGCCAAACCCGTTCCCGAAGCTTGTCGGCCCCGGAGCTACCGATGACAGACGAATCGCGCCCCACGCCCACTCCGCGCACCGCCGCCGTGATTCCCGCGGCCGGCCGCGGGGTACGGCTGGGACCCGGCGCGCCCAAGGCGCTCCGCGCGCTGAGCGGCACCCCCATGCTGATCCACGCGGTACGGGCCATGGCCAACTCCCGGGCCGTCTCCCTCGTCGTCGTGGTGGCCCCCAAGGACGGCGCCGCCGAGGTCAAGCATCTTCTCGACGAGCACGCGCTGCCCGAACGGACGGACTTCCTCGTCGTACCGGGCGGCGAGACCCGCCAGGAGTCGGTACGGCTCGGCCTGGCCGCGCTGCCCGCCGACATCACCGCCGTCCTGGTGCACGACGCGGCCCGCCCCCTCGTGCCCGTCGACACCGTCGACGCGGTCGTCGAGGCCGTACGCGACGGGTCCCCGGCCGTGGTGCCCGCCCTCCCGCTCGCCGACACCGTCAAAGAGGTCGAGCCCGGCGAGAAGGGCGAACCCGAGCCGGTCGTCGCCACACCCGCCCGGGCCCGGCTGCGCGCCGTACAGACCCCGCAGGGCTTCGACCGCGCCACGCTGGTGCGCGCGCACGACACGATCGCCGCGAGCGGGGAAGGCGCGACGGACTGCGCCGGCATGGTCGAGCAGCTCGGCGTGCGGGTCGTCGTCGTACCCGGCCACGAAGAGGCGTTCAAGGTGACCCGGCCGCTGGACCTCGTCCTGGCCGAGGCCGTACTCGCCCGCAGGAGGGCCAACGATGGCTTCTGAGCTTTCCCCGGACGTTCCCGTCCCGCCGCTGCCGCTCGTCGGCGTCGGCACGGACATCCACGCCTTCGAGGACGGCCGCGAGCTGTGGTGCGGCGGTCTGCTCTGGGAGGGCGAGGGCCCCGGCCTGGCCGGCCACTCGGACGCCGACGTCGTCGCGCACGCCGCCTGCAACGCGCTGTTCTCCGCCGCCGGCCTCGGTGACCTCGGCGCGCACTTCGGCACCGGACGCCCCGAGTGGTCCGGCGCGTCGGGCGTCACCCTGCTGACCGAGGCGGCACGGATCGTACGGGCCGAGGGGTTCCGGATCGGGAACGTCGCCGTCCAGGTCGTCGGCGTACGCCCGAAGATCGGCAAGCGGCGGGAAGAGGCGCAGAAGGTGCTCTCCGCGGCGGTCGGCGCCCCGGTCTCGCTCTCGGCCGCGACCACCGACGGCCTGGGCTTCACCGGACGCGGCGAGGGCCTCGCGGCGATCGCCACGGCGCTGGTGGTCCGCACGGGCTGAAGCGCCGCGGCACGCCGGTGACCTCGTACGGGGGAAACGCGCCACCGCCCCGCCGGGCGCCGCGCCGCCCCGGGTAAGGGAAAGGGGCGCTGGGCACTGCCGTGCGCCCACTACCCTGGTGTAGTGACTATTCGGCTGTACGACACCAGCGCCCGGCAGACTCGCGACTTCTCCCCGCTCACGCCGGGCTGCGTCTCGATCTACCTGTGTGGCGCTACCGTGCAGGCCGCCCCGCACATCGGGCACATCAGGTCGGGCCTCAACTTCGACATCATGCGCCGCTGGTTCACCTACCGCGGCTACGACGTGACGTTCATCCGCAACGTCACGGACATCGACGACAAGATCATCAAGAAGTCGGCGGAGCAGGGCCGCCCCTGGTGGTCCATCGGTTACGAGAACGAGCGCGCCTTCAACGACGGCTACGCCGCCCTCGGCTGCCTCCCGCCCACCTACGAGCCCCGCGCCACCGGCCACGTCACCGAGATGGTCGAGATGATGCGCGGCCTCATCGAGCGCGGCCACGCCTACGAGGCCGACGGGAACGTCTACTTCGACGTGCGCTCCCACCCCGGTTACCTGGAGCTCTCCAACCAGGACCTGGACAACCTCCTCCAGCCGTCCGGCGAGGGCGAGACCGGCAAGCGCGACCCGCGCGACTTCGCCATGTGGAAGGCCGCGAAGCCCGGCGAGCCGAGCTGGGAGACCCCGTGGGGACGCGGGCGCCCCGGCTGGCACCTGGAGTGCTCCGCGATGGCCCACAAGTACCTGGGCTCCGCCTTCGACATCCACGGCGGCGGCATCGACCTGATCTTCCCGCACCACGAGAACGAGATCGCCCAGGCCAAGGCGTTCGGCGACGACTTCGCCGCGTACTGGGTGCACAACCACTGGGTCACCATGGCCGGCGAGAAGATGTCGAAGTCGCTGGGCAACTCGGTCCTGGTGTCCGAGATGGTCAAGGCGTGGCGCCCCATCGTGCTGCGCTACTACCTCGGTACGCCGCACTACCGCTCCACCATCGAGTACAGCGAGGAGGCCCTGCGCGAGGCCGAGTCCGCCTTCGCGCGCATCGAGGGCTTCGTCCAGCGGGTGATGGAGAAGGCGGGCGGCGTCGTGGAGCCCGCCACCGAGGTCCCGCCCGCGTTCGCCGAGGCGATGGACGACGACCTGGGCGTCCCGCAGGCGCTCGCGATCGTCCACACCACCGTGCGCCAGGGCAACTCGGCGCTGGCCGCCGACGACAAGGACGAGGCCGTGGCGCGGCTCGCGGAGGTCCGGGCGATGCTCGGCGTCCTCGGCCTCGACCCGCTCGCCGAGCAGTGGTCGGGCGGCGGCACGGAGCGCGGCGAGGACCTGCACGGGGTCGTCGACACGCTCGTACGCCTCGTGCTCGACCAGCGGCAGTCGGCCCGCGACCGCAAGGACTGGGCCGCCGCCGACGCGATCCGCGACCAGCTCCAGCAGTCCGGCCTCGTCATCGAGGACAGCCCGTCGGGCCCGCGATGGACCCTCGGCTCACGCTGACCGGCACGCGCGATGTGCCGCCCGGCGTCCCGGGCGGCACACTTTCCCTTATACGTACGCACGTCTGAAGCAACGGAACAGGTAACAGGTCATGGCCGGGAACAGCCAGCGCAGGAACCGCCGCACGTCCAACAAGAAGGGCGCTACGGTCGGCAGCGGTGGCCAGCGGCGCAAGGGCCTCGAGGGCAGGGGCCCGACGCCGCCCGCCGAGGCCCGCAAGAAGCACAAGAAGAACCGCATCGCCACGGCCAAGGCCAAGCAGGCCGCGGTCCGCCGCCCGGCCCCGCGCCGCGGCGGCGTCAAGGGCACGTCCGAGATGGTCGTCGGCCGCAACCCGGTCTTCGAGGCGCTGCGCGACGGCGTTCCCGCGACCACGCTGTACGTGCAGCAGTTCATCGACAACGACGAGCGGGTCCGCGAGGCCCTCCAGCTCGCGGCCGCGCGCGGCAACATCAACCTGATGGAGGCCCCGCGTCCGGAGCTCGACCGGATGACGAACGGCCTGAACCACCAGGGCCTCGTCCTCCAGGTCCCGCCGTACGAGTACGCGCACCCCGAGGACCTCACGGCGGCGGCGTACGACAAGCACGAGGACCCGCTGATCGTCGCCCTCGACGGCGTGACCGACCCCCGCAACCTCGGTGCGATCGTCCGCTCGGTCTCCGCGTTCGGCGGCCACGGCGTGGTCGTGCCCGAGCGCCGTGCGGCGGGCATGACGGCCGGCGCGTGGAAGTCGTCCGCCGGTACGGCGGCCCGTACGCCGGTCTCCCGCGTCACCAACCTGACGCGCGCCCTGGAGGGCTACCAGAAGGCCGGGATCACGGTCGTCGGCCTCGCGGCGGACGGCGAGCACACGGTCCAGGACCTGGAGCAGCTCGGCGGCCCCGTCGTCATCGTCATCGGCAGCGAGGGCAAGGGCCTCGGCCGCCTCGTCGGCGAGACCTGCGACTACCTGGTCCGCATCCCGATGCCGGGCGGCGCCGAGTCGCTGAACGCCGGTGTGGCGGCGGGCATCGTGCTCTGGGAGGCGGCGCAGCGCCGTCGCTGAAGCGGCCGGCGGGCAGGGCCGGTTATGTCCCGGTAAGGGTGTCTTGACGGGTCTCGGACAGATCGGGGCCGTCAAGGCAGTGTCCTAACGACACGTCACTCGGTTAGATGAGTGTGGACACCAGAACACCCGGGTTCGACGATCAGCCCGCCCTGAGCATGGTCAAGGTGCCCTGCGATCCAGCGCAGGTCATCGTCAACCACGCCAGCTTCCGCGTGCAGCTCGCCCCGGCCCAGAGCCGACGGCCCGTCCCGCCGTACGCGGGGGCGGGCGGTGTGGGCAGCGGGCTGGGGGACACGGCCCGCATTCCGGCGATGGCCGGTGCGACCGCAGGACGGCGGCGGACACCCGTCGTCTGGAGCGGGAAGTCCGAGCCGGGGGACCCCGGCGCGACCGGCCTGCTCCAGGCCGTACGGAACTCCTCGTCCGGCGAGCGCCTCGACAGCGGCGCCACGCAGGTCATCCCCCGGCTCTCCGAGGCCGACAGCGCGCAGGACACCGAGGCGATCCCCACCGTCATCGGGCCGCGCGGCTCCGAGCCGCCCATGACGCAGATGCTGCCGCGCATGAAGCAGGCCGTCGGCGCGTACGACCTGCCGGACGTGGAGGACACCCGCTCCGGCCAGGAGTTCGACGACGACTACGACGACGACGCGTACGGAGCGTCCGCAGAGGCCGCCCGCCGCAACGCCGACGCGGTCCGGCACGCGTACTACCCCGGGCGGCGGATGAACCTCGGCGTGGTGCTGCTGCCGCTCCGCGTGTTCCTCGGCTTCATCTCCATCTACGCCGGCATGGGCAAGCTCTGCGACCCCGTGTACTTCGACGGCGGCGAACGCGGCTCCATGGTCAAGTGGCTCACGTCGCTGCACCCCTGGACCGTCGCCGAGCCGCTGCGCGACTTCGCCCTGAGCCACCCGGTGGGCGCCGGCCTGACCGTGGCGTTCCTCCAGGTCGTCGTCGGCGTGCTGACGGTGCTGGGACTGTGGCAGCGCGTCGCGGCCTGCATCGGAACGCTGCTCTCCGCCGCCCTGATCATGACGGTGAGCTGGAAGACCGTACCGGCGTACGACGCGCCCGACATCATCTACCTCGCCGCCTGGTCCCCGCTGATCATCGCGGGCGCGCCCGTCTACTCCATCGACGGCCGCCTCGCCGGCGAGGCCTGGCGCAAGCTCGGACCGCGCTCGGAACTGTGGGAGCTGCGGCGGCGCGTCCTGCGGCGCGGCACCGTCGTCGCGTCCCTCGTGGTCGGTGTGACGCTGCTGATCGGCTCGATGCTGGGCGGGGCCGTACGCTCCTCCGACATGGTCACCGTGCCGGGCCCGAACGACGACCCGACCAACCACCTCCCAGGTGCCCCGCTGCCCCAGGAGACCGGCCGCAGCACGGGCCGCGCCTCGCAGAGCCCCACGGGCCGCAGCCCGTCCCCCACGGCCAGCAGCTCGGCCGGCCCCTCGGCCCCGGCCACGACCCCCGGCACGGTCCGCGAGACCGGCACCGTCGGCACGGACGCCCAGCGGCCGAGCCAGACGCAGGGCACCACGGCCGGCCAGGCCCCGTCTCAGCAGCAGCCCCCGCCC
>NZ_VBVX01000336.1 GCF_005981925.1 Streptomyces albidochromogenes | reverse complement strand
GCCACCGGGTCACCGGACGCACCCCCCACCACAGCCGCACCCTCCGCCTCCGCAAGCCCCGCGCTCCCCGCGCTCTCCGCCTCCGCAAGCACCCGCCGCAGCAACGTCGCGTACCCCAGGGCGGCGATCACGCCGATGACCCCGCACGCCATCCACAGGACGTCCGGCCCCGGCCCGTCCACGATCCAGCCCGCCAGGATCGGTGCGAGGAAGCCGGAAAGGGCCCAGGACATGCCCATCACGCCCTGGTACCGCCCCCGCGCGTGCTCCGGGGCCAGGCGCGCGGTGGCGGCGGCGTTGGTCGGCACGTGCACCATCTCGCCGAGCGTCCACACCACGACGGTCGCCGCGAACACGAGCGGCGTGCCCGCCAGCGCCGTCGCCCCGGTCCCGGCGGCGAACAGCAGCGAGGAGACGGTGAGGAGCGCGGCCGGCGACCGCCGTTCGGTGATCTTGTTGACGAGGAGCTGGAAGCCGACTATCACCACGCCGTTGACCGCGATGACCATGCCGTACGCACCGGGTTCCAGCCCCTCGCCGGCCATGGTCAGCGGCAGGCCGACCCACGGCGCGGTGAAGATGAGGCAGACGAACAGGTTGAGCAGCACCAGCGTCCGGAAGGGCCCGTCCCGCAGCACCTCGACCAGGCTCACCTTCGGCAGCGGGGCGCCCGCGTCCGCCCCCTTCGCCGCCGCCGGGACGGCGGGCCGGGTCTCCGGCAGCCGCAGGAAGACGATGACCGCGCACAGCACGGTCGCGGCGGCCTCCACCAGGAACAGCGTCCGGTAGCCGAAGACGATCGCCGCGCCGCCGCCGAGCGCGGCGATGGCGAAGCCGAGGTTGAGCGCCCAGTAGTTCAGGGCGTACGCGCGCCGCCGCTCGTGCTCCGGCACCAGGTCGGCGATGGTCGCGCCGATGGCCGGCCGCACGGACTGCATGGTGACGCCCATGAGGAGCACCACGACGGCGACGCCGACCGCACTGGTCACCACGGCGAGCGCGGCCGCGCCCGTCGCCGTGCCCAGGTGGCCGGCGATCATCGTGGGCCGCCGCCCCCACCGGTCGGTGAGCATGCCGCCGAGCGGCGATCCGGCCACGCCGCCGAGCCCGTGCAGCGCTATGACGAGCCCCGCGTACCAGGCCGAGTAGCCCAGCTCCTGCGTCAGGTACAGCGACAGGAAGGTGAGGACGAAGGCCCCGGTGCGGTTCACCAGCGTCGAGGTCCACAGCCACCAGAACCCGTCGGGCAACCCCGAGACCGACTCCTTCGCGGCACGTCTGAGCGTGGCCATGGACATGTGTCATCCCCCCAGGGACCTTCGGCGGCGGCGGTGGACGCCTGTAAGCGGCTGATGCGGTATCCGCAAGTTACAAGCGGGCTGTGGACCGCAGCCACCCAATTGACGCGAGCGGTCAACCGTCGGGGGCGTCCATTAGTCTCGTACGCATGGCCGACGCACCGTACAAGCTGATCCTGCTCCGCCACGGCGAGAGCGAGTGGAACGCGAAGAACCTGTTCACCGGATGGGTGGACGTCAACCTCACCGAGAAGGGCGAGAAGGAGGCGGTGCGCGGCGGTGAGCTGCTCGTCGAAGCCGGCCTGCTGCCCGACGTACTCCACACCTCGCTCCAGAAGCGCGCCATCCGCACCGCCCAGCTCTCGCTGGAGGCCGCGGACCGTCACTGGATCCCCGTGCACCGCTCCTGGCGCCTGAACGAGCGCCACTACGGCGCCCTCCAGGGCAAGGACAAGGCGCAGACCCTGGCCGAGTTCGGCGAGGAGCAGTTCATGCTCTGGCGCCGCTCGTACGACACCCCGCCGCCGGTCCTCGAGGACGGCACGGAGTTCTCCCAGTCCGACGACCCGCGTTACGCGACGATCCCCAGCGAGCTGCGCCCCCGCACGGAGTGCCTCAAGGACGTTGTCGAGCGCATGCTGCCGTACTGGTACGACGGCATCGTCCCGGACCTGCTCGCGGGCCGCACCGTCCTGGTCGCCGCCCACGGCAACTCGCTGCGCGGCCTGGTGAAGCACCTCGACGGCATCTCCGACGAGGAGATCACCGGCCTGAACATCCCCACCGGCATCCCGCTCTACTACGAGCTGGACGCGGACTTCCGTCCCCTCACCAAGGGCGGCACGTACCTCGACCCGGAGGCCGCGAAGGCCGCCATCGAGGCCGTGAAGAACCAGGGCAAGAAGAAGTAACCGGCACGCCTCAGGCCCCCCGCCCGCGGTCCGCCGCGCGTGGGGGCGCCTGGGGCGTCGTGGTGCCCGGTCGGATGATCTGAGGTTTCCCGCGGTGGGCAGTCGACCCGCCGCGCCGACATTCGACTCAGGCGTGCGGATTGAGTACTTCCATATCCCAGCGCATACGCGGCCGAGAGCGGCATCTCGTTCACGAACGTCGTGATCAACAACGGTGAGCCCACCGTGGCGCTGGCGCTACAGCGGCAACACCACGACCGGCGCCAGCAACTCCACCGGCGACTACGTCGACGTGAACTGACCCCGGAAGGCCCGCCAGGCCGAACAGGGCCCCGTCCGCATCAGGACGGGGCCCTTTCCGTACGCACCGCACGCACCGCGCGCACCGGACGCACCGGTCACATCGGTCGCGCCGCACGCACCGGTCGCGCCCGCCGCACTAGCCGCCGCACTGGCACGGGGCGCCCGACTGGCAGCCGCAGCCGCAGCCGGCGCCGCAGCCGCAGGCGCCCAGGACGGGGAGCGTCGGGCGGTGGCGGGCCGCCTCGGCGGGCGGGTCCTGCCGGGAGTCGGACGTGGGGGAATCGGCCATGGAGATCCTCCTCGAAGGGGCACGTGGCGTACTCCTGCTGCCCATTGCATGCCCACTCGTACGGGCGCATCAACGGCGCACACGCGCAATCCCGGATTCCGGCCCTACTCGCCCGGCGCGGGCGGCGTCGTGCCGGACGCCGCCTGCAGCTCGTCGGCGTGCTCACCCGTCACCAGGTACACCACGCGCTTCGCCACCGACACGGCGTGGTCGGCGAACCGCTCGTAGTACCGGCCGAGCAGCGTCACGTCGACCGCCGTCTCGATGCCGTGCTTCCAGCGGTCGTCCATCAGGTGCTGGAACAGCGTGCGGTGCAGCAGGTCCATCTCGTCGTCGTCGTGCTCCAGCTGGAGCGCGAGGTCCACGTCCTTCGTGGTGATGACCTCGGCGGCCTTCGCCATCAGGCGCTGCGCGAGCTGACCCA
Source organism: Streptomyces albidochromogenes (assembly GCF_005981925.1). GTDB lineage: Bacteria > Actinomycetota > Actinomycetes > Streptomycetales > Streptomycetaceae > Streptomyces > Streptomyces albidochromogenes. The sequence continues at coordinate 3,471 of NZ_VBVX01000336.1, read as the reverse complement.
TCTCCAGCATGGTGGCGTGCAGGTCGTGCGGCACGGCCGAGGCCGGGAAACGCAGCCGGGCGAGCTTCGCCACGTGCTGGGCGAGGTCGCCCGAGCGCTCCAGGTCGGCACTCATCCGCAGGGAGGTGACGACGATCCGCAGATCCGTCGCCACGGGCTGCTGGCGGGCCAGCAGGGCTATGGCCCGGGCCTCCAGGTCGTGCTGGAGATCGTCTACCTTCTGGTCGGCGGCGATCACGCTCTCGGCGAGCTTGAGGTCCGCGTCGAGCATGGCCGTGGTGGCCCGCCCGATGGCGGACCCGACCAGCCGGGCCATCTCGACCAGGGCTTCACCGATCGAGTCAAGTTCCTCGTGGTACGCGTCGCGCATGAAAGTCCCTCTCTTGTCCTTCTGAGGCCTCTGGAACCCCACGCTCCCACGTTCTGTCCGGTACGCGTCCGATTCCGGCACCCCAAGTGAACCAACCCCATCCCCTCGGTGAACTCTGAGCGACGAGTGTTCGAGGTGCCACCCATTTGGCTGGGGCAGCGTCACCGCCCCCGCTTAACCTGAGTGCATGGACGTGAACGCGGCAGTCGCCGCAGCAGCAGCGATCGCCGGTCTGCTGACCGGTGTCATCGCCGTGCTGACGTTCCGCTGGAGCGAGCGCGAGCAGGCCAGGCCCACCCGGTCCTCCATGCGGCCCGACGTCAACGCGGTGCTGCCGCCGGGCGTCGACACCGTGCTGTCCGTGCTCCGTTCCTCCGCCGTCGTCCTGGACGAGAGCGACAGCGTCGTCAAGGCCAGCTCGGCGGCGTACGCCCTCGGGCTCGTCCGGGGCGGCAAGCTGGCCGTCGAACCCATGCTCCACATGGCCCGGGACACCCGCCGCGACGGTGAGATACGCCAGGTCGAGCTCGACCTCCCGCGCCGCGGCACGGGGCGCGGCGAGGCCCTCGCGGTCTCCGCCCGCGTCGCCCCGCTGGGCTCGCGCCTCGTCCTGCTTCTGGTGGAGGACCTCACCGAGGCCCGCCGCATCGAAGCGGTACGGCGCGACTTCGTCGCGAACGTCAGCCATGAACTCAAGACTCCTACCGGTGCGCTCTCCCTGCTCTCCGAAGCGGTCATGGACGCCTCGGACGACCCCGAGGCGGTCACCCGCTTCGCGGGCCGCATGCAGATCGAGGCGACCCGCCTCACCAATCTGGTGCAGGAGCTCATCGACCTTTCCCGCGTCCAGAACGACGACCCGCTGGAGGACGCCGAACCGGTCCGCGTCGACGAACTGGTCGCCGAGGCCATGGACCGCAGCCGCCACGCCGCGTCCACCAAGAACATCACCATGGCCGCCGGAGGAACCGACGGCCTGTACGTCTGGGGCCACCGGGGCCAGCTCGCCGCCGCCCTGGGCAACCTCGTCGAGAACGCCGTCAACTACAGCCCGGCCCGCACCCGCGTGGGGATAGCCGGCCGCCGGATCTCCGCCCCCGGCGGGGACCTGATCGAGATAGCCGTCACCGACCAGGGGATCGGCATCTCCGAGAAGGACCGCGAGCGGATCTTCGAACGTTTCTACCGCGTGGACCCGGCCCGCTCCCGGGCCACCGGAGGCACGGGCCTCGGCCTGGCCATCGTCAAGCACGTGGCCGCCTCGCACGGCGGGGAAGTCACGGTGTGGAGCTCCGAGGGACAGGGCTCCACGTTCACCCTGCGGCTGCCCGAGGCGGCCGCGTCACGCGACCGGTCCCCGGTCGCCGCCCCGGACGACGACGTCGACGATTCCGCAGACGACGCAGTCGGTCCGTACGAGACCACTGATCGCGAACCCATTCCCCACCCGGAGGTCCTTCCGTGACCCGAGTGCTCGTCGTCGAGGATGAGGAATCCTTCAGCGACGCCCTGTCCTACATGCTGCGCAAGGAGGGCTTCGAGGTCGCCATCGCGGCCACCGGCCCCGACGGGCTCGACGAGTTCGAGCGCAACGGCGCCGACCTCGTCCTGCTGGACCTCATGCTCCCCGGCCTGCCCGGCACCGAGGTCTGCCGCCAGCTGCGCAGCCATTCCAACGTTCCGGTCATCATGGTGACCGCCAAGGACAGTGAGATCGACAAGGTCGTCGGTCTGGAGATAGGAGCCGACGACTACGTCACGAAGCCCTTCTCCTCGCGCGAGCTGGTCGCCCGCATCCGCGCGGTCCTGCGCCGCCGCGGCGAGCCGGAAGAGGTCACTCCGGCGGCCCTGGAGGCCGGTCCGGTACGGATGGACGTCGACCGCCACGTGGTCACGGTCGGCGGCGGCAAGGTCGACCTCCCGCTGAAGGAGTTCGACCTCCTGGAGATGCTGCTGCGCAACGCGGGCCGTGTCCTCACCCGCATGCAGCTCATCGACCGGGTCTGGGGCGCGGACTACGTGGGCGACACGAAGACGCTCGACGTGCACGTCAAGCGCCTGCGCGCCAAGATCGAACCGGACCCGGGCGCGCCGAGATACCTGGTCACGGTGCGAGGACTCGGCTACAAGTTCGAGCCGTAGACAGCGGCGGCCGGGCGCGGCGGCGGCCGTGGCCCGGCAGCGGCTGGACATGACATGGGGAGGCCCCGCCGGTCCGTACCGGCGGGGCCTCCCCATGTGCGGTCGTACGCCTCAGTGGCCCGCGCCGTGGTCCCCGGCGTCGTCCGAGCCGCCCTCGGGGGCGCCGGCCGACGCCGTGGCGCCCGCCTCGCCGGTGGCCGAACCCGTCGGGGTGCCCGAGGGGGTGGCGGTCGCCGAGCCGGACGGCGTCTGGGACGGCTGCTGGGGGAGCTCGGTGGGGCCGACGTCCTTGAAGTAGTGCGTGGCCGGGACGACGAATGCCCGCAGCTCGACCGTGCCGGTCTCGCTCAGCTCGAAGCGGAGGGGCTGCGCGTCGCCGTCCTTGGCCGCCTCGCGGCCGTTCTCGATCACGGCGGAGGCGTTGCCCTCGCCGCCGAGCAGGAGCGAGCCGCCGGCCGGGACGGTCAGCGGGCCGGAGCCCTTGGCCGGCTTGAGCTTCACCTTGGCGCTGGTGCCGGGCAGGGTGACCGCTTGGAGCGTCTCCGCCTTGCTGCCGTTGTTGAAGATCATGCCGGTGACGACCGCCGGGCCCTCGGCGTCGAGCTTCGGCTGGGTGACGATCGTCGCGTTCTGGATCTTCACGTCGTCGACGGTGGTCGCGGCGTTGTCCGGCCTGACCCCCAGCGTCTGCGCGTCGTTGCCCGCCCCGCAGGCGGCAAGCGAAGCGATCGAGAACACGATGGCGGTGGCGGCGAGGGCACCGCGTCGAAGGCTGCGGCTCACGGGGGAGACATCTCCTGTTAGACGGGTTCGAGCGGCGTACAGCCGCCCCAAGGGCTGTCTCTTATACACACCTCCGAGCCCACGAGACTAGCGCTCACCTCGTATGCCGTCTTCTGCTTGAAAAAAAAAGACATGAACTAGTATGCAGCCTACTGGCTGAACGAAACTTCGACGCT
>NZ_VBVX01000335.1 GCF_005981925.1 Streptomyces albidochromogenes | reverse complement strand
TCGCTGCTCGCTGCCGCCCCCGCGCCCGAGGAGACCCCACCCCACACCGGCGGTCTCCTCACCCTCATCGACGGCACGGCCGGTCTGCTGACCGTCGCGGCCCTCGGCATCGCCCTGCTCCTCCTGCTGATCATCAAGGTCAGGCTCCAGCCCTTCGTCGCCCTCCTCGCCGTCTCCATCGCCGTCGGCCTCGGCGCGGGCCTGTCCGTCACCGAACTCTTCGGCACCGTCCAGAAGTCGGCCGTCGTCTCCGTCATCGAATCCGGCATGGGCGGCATCCTCGGCCACGTCGCGATCATCATCGGCCTCGGCACGATGCTCGGCGCGATACTCGAAGTCAGCGGCGGCGCGGAGGTGTTGTCCTCCCGCCTCCTCGGCCTCTTCGGCGAGAAGCGCGCCCCGCTCGCCATGGGCCTCACCGGCCTCATCTTCGGCATCCCGGTCTTCTTCGACGTCGGCATCTTCGTCCTCGCGCCGATCGTGTACGCCGCCGCCAAGCGCTCCGGCAAGTCGATCCTGCTGTACGCCATGCCGCTGCTCGCCGGCCTCTCCATGACCCACGCGTTCCTGCCCCCGCACCCGGGCCCGGTCGCCGCCGCCGGCCTCTTCCACGTGTCGCTCGGCTGGGTCATCCTCATGGGCGTCGTCTGCGGCATCCCCGCCGTGCTCGCGGCCTGGGTGTACGCCGCCTGGATCGGCAAGCGCGTCTTCGTCGAGGTCCCGCACGACATGGTCGAGGCCGCCGAGGACGCCAGGGCCGCCGTCGTCGCCGAGCAGACCGCCGCGGGCCGCACCCCGCAGGACCAGCCCGTCTCGCTCGCCACGGTCCTGACCATCATCGGTACGCCGCTGGTCCTCATCCTCGCGGCGACGTTCTCCTCCATCGCACTCGACCCCTCCACCCTCCGCTCCGTCGTCGAGTTCTTCGGCAACCCCTTCGTCGCCCTGACGATCGCGCTGCTGATGGCGTACTACCTGCTCGGCATCCGGCGCGGCTGGTCCCGCAAGTCCCTGGAGCAGGTGTCGACCTCCTCCCTCAAGCCCGTCGGCAACATCCTGCTGGTCGTCGGCGCGGGCGGCGTCTTCGGCGCCGTACTCAAGGCGAGCGGTGTCGCCCAGGCCCTCTCCGACACCTTCAACGACGTGGGCCTGCCGGTCATCGTCCTCGCGTACCTGATCTCGCTCGTCCTGCGCGTCGCCCAGGGGTCGGCGACGGTCGCCATCGTCACGACGGCCGGCATCGTGCTCCCGCTCGTCGAGAACGGCGGCCACTCGCAGGCGTTCCTGGCGCTGGTCATCATGGCCATATCGGCCGGTTCGATCTTCGCCTCGCACGTCAACGACGGCGGATTCTGGATCGTGTCCAAGTACTTCGGCATCTCCGAGCGGGACACGCTGAAGTCCTGGACGGTGCTGGAGTCGGTCCTCTCGGTGGCCGGTTTCGTGGTGGCGGCGCTCCTGAGCCTGGTGATCTAGCCGCGCCACCCGGCCGGTTCACGCGGCCCGTTCGCCCCGCCCTCCCCTGCGGCCGTACCGTACGCGGGAGAGGGCGCCCCGGGACCCGTCCGTCTCGGGGCGCCCTTTCGCCGGTCGGAGATACTGGGCGCGGCGGACGAAGCGGCGAAAGGGCTCGGCACAGTGGAACAGACCGGACACCCGGGCGGCGCGGCACCCGGCCCGTACGGGCAGCCGCCGCCGCAGTACCAGCCGCCGCCGCACCCGCCCCAGCAGCAGGGGTTCGGCCCGCCGCCGCCCGCCTTCGCGCCCGCGCCGATGCCCGCGCCCGGGGCGTTCCCCGCACCGGCCGCGCCGGCCGCACCGATGCCCGCCGGGCCCGACTTCCTGGCCGCCGACCGGCGTAACGCCCTCGTGGTCGACGCCGAGGGCGTCTCGCTCGAAAGCAACGGCGCCACCCTCGACTTCCCGTGGCGCGACATCGCCACCGTCCACTACAAGCCGGGGCCCGGCGGCGAGGTCCTCATGGTGGCCGTCGTGCTGCCCGACGGACGGTTCTACGAAGGCGTGGTCGTCGCCCGCAACCGCGCGAAACTCCATGAGTGGTTCGCGGAACTCGGGGCCGTACTGGCGCACTACCTCGCGGGACGCGGCCACTAGACGCACGAAGGGCGCCCGGACTCGACCGGGCGCCCTCCCGTCACGTCGTACCGCCCGCGCCTAGGCGGCGCAGTACTGCTGCTCCTTGCCTATCGACCGGTACATGCAGTCCGCGTTCTCCAGCAACTGCAGCACCGCGTCCCGGTTGCGGCTCGTCTCGCGCTCGATCACCTCGTCGGGCGGGTAGAAACCGCCGCCGCCGAAGCCGCGCGGATACATCTCGAAGGTGTACCCGAAGATCTTCTGGTTGCCCCACAGCCAGTCGTCGATCGACCCGTCCGTGATGTAGAGGTCGCTCGACTGCTCCGGCGTGTAGCCGTTGCTCGCGGCCATCTTCTGGCCGACGGCGGCGAAGGCGTTGCGGTCGTCCTGCGTCATGCCGGGCGCCGTGTCCGCGTTCGTGTAGCCGAACGGCCAGAGCACCAGCTCGCTGTACGTGTGGAAGTCGATTCCGGCCTTGATCTGCTGCTTTCCGCCGACGATCCGCGAGCGGACGAAGTCGGCGACGACCTTCACCTCGGGTGCGGACTCGGGAGCCCGGCCCCGGTACGTCTCGGAGCTGAACGAACCGGAGGAGCCGCCGCAGCAGCCCCACTTGTAGTCCCAGTTGCGGTTCATGTCCGTACCGACGTACGACGAACCGGAGTTGGGCTGCCGGTTCTTGCGCCAGCTGCGGTACGAGCCGGAGGCGATGTCGTACTCGCCGCCGTCCGGGTTGAGGTCCGGGACGATCCAGATCTCGCGGCTGTTCACGACGTTGGTGATCCGGGAGTCCGAACCGTAGCCCGCGCCCAGCTCGCGCAGCAGGTAGAGCGCCATCTCGACGGTCAGGTGCTCACGGGCGTGCTGGTGGTGGGTGAAGAGCACCTCGGGCTCGTTCTCGTCGGTCGCCACGTTGTCGCTGATCTTGATGGCGATGAGGTCGCGGCCCTGGTACGACTTGCCGATCACGCGCTTGCTCATGAGGTTCGGGTACTGCTGGAGGCGCTGGTTGATCTCCGCGTTCATCTCGGCGTAGTTGTGGTAGCGCGAGTCGGCGGGCGGGAAGTCCAGCGGCTCGACGGCCATTCCGTTGGAGCGGGCCGGCGGCCCCGGCAGCGCCTTGGGCGCGTAGCCGAGTGCTTTGAGCCGCCCCAGCTGCGCGGCGTTGGCGCTGACGACGACCGAGTGGTCGTCGGCCTCGTCCACCGACACGCCGGTGGCCGCCACGGCGGTACGGGCGGCGGCGGAGGCGGGACCGTGGATCTCGTACTGCCTGATCACTTCTTCCGTCGCGGCCGCGGGGGCGGGTCGCGCCCCGGTCGGGGTCGCGCTCGCGGTGAGTGGCGCCGCCACGGCGAGTGCCACGAGGGCCGCGAGGCCCGCGAGGGTGGCGGACTTGGCAGAGGCGCCGGACGCGGCTGACCCTCTTCCGCGTATGCGAAGTCGCATGCTGTCTCCTGGGTGGGGAGTGTGGGGGTGTGCGACGCATGTCGTGCGGGAGTGCTGGGCACATGGTGAGCGCATGGCATGAACCGGTCAAGAGCGGGGTTCGGCCACCCGGTCCGCACAGCGGTCCTCTTGCGCGATCACCCCCCGCCCCGCTTTGGTGACGTGGATCACCCATTGGGGACGAGCGGGAGGACGCCGGAGATGGCAGAGACGACAGAGAGCGGCAGCGGCACGGGAAAGGCACTCTCCCCGCCGCGCAAGTCCAGTTGGAAGTACATCGGCCCCGGCATCGTCGTCGCCGCGACCGGCGTCGGAGCCGGTGACCTCGTCGCGACGCTGATCGCGGGCAGCAAGTTCGGCTACACACTGATGTGGGCCGCCGTCATCGGCTGCGTCGTCAAGATCTCGCTGGCCGAAGCCGCCGGCCGCTGGCACCTCGCCACCGGCCGCACCCTCTTCGAAGGCTGGCGCAGCCTCGGGCAGTGGACCACCGTCTACTTCGCGATCTACGTCGTCATCTGGGGCTTCGTCTACGGCGCGACCGCCATGTCGTCCTCCGCCCTGCCCGTCGTCGCGCTCTTCCCGGACGGGCCGGGCCTCAAAACCTGGGCGATCATCATGGGCCTGATCGGGCTGGTCTTCGTCTGGTTCAACCAGTACGCCGTCTTCGAGAAGGTCATGACGGTCCTGATCGGCATCATGTTCGTGGTCGTCGTGTACGTCGCGCTCCGCGTCGGCCCGGACATCGGCGCGTCCTTCGCCGGCCTGGCCCCGGTCCTCCCCGACGGCTCACTCCTCTACACCCTCGGCCTGATCGGCGGCGTCGGCGGCACGATCACCATGGCGGCGTACGGCTACTGGGTGAACGCCAAGGGCTGGACCGACTCCGGCTGGATGAAGGTCATGCGCCTCGACAACCGCGTCGCGTACATCACCACCGGCATCTTCGTCGTCGCGATGCTGATCGTCGGCGCGGAGCTGCTGCACTCGTCCCAGCTCGCCCTCACCAAGGGCGACCGCGGCCTGATCGACCTCGGCCAGATCCTGGAGGACCGGTACGGAGCGGTCACCGCGAAGCTCTTCCTCGTCGGCTTCTTCGCCACGTCCTTCTCTTCCCTGATCGGCGTGTGGCACGGCGTGAGCCTGATGTTCGCCGACTTCGTCGAGCGCCTCCAGCGCGACCGCAAGGGCGCCCCCGTCGACGAGGGCACCGCGCGGGAGGTCGCGGCCGGCGTGAAGGAACGCTCGCTGCCGTTCCGCGCGTACCTGCTGTGGCTGACATTTCCGCCCATGGCGCTGCTGTGGCTGGACCAGCCGTTCGGCCTGGTGGTGGTGTACGGCGTGCTCGGCGCGTTCTTCATGCCGTTCCTGGCGCTGACGCTGGTGTGGCTGCTCAACTCCTCCCGTACGCCCGTCGAATGGCGAAACGGCCTGCTGAGCAACGCGATGCTGGTGGCGGCGGGTCTGCTGTTCATCGTGCTGTGCGTGCAGCAGGTGCGGGAGATCCCCTGGTAGCCGGACCGCCGCGGATACGGACGGAACACGGCAGCGCCGCCGGGGGAGCGGCGGCGCTGCTGCGTGGGGCCGAGTTACGGCAGGTTGTGCACGTGCGGTCCCACCGCGTTGGACCAGGCGTTGCCGGCCGTCGCGTCCCAGTTCGTCGACCAGGTCATCGCGCCGCGCAGACCGGGGTAGGTCTTGGCGGGCTTGAAGGAACCGCAGTTGGTGCCGCGGGTCAGACAGTCCAGGGCGGCGTTCACGATCGACGGTGAGACGTACCCGCTGCCCGCGCCCCGCGTGGACGCCGGCACGCCGAGGCCGACCTGGCTCGGTGCGAGCCCGCCTTCCAGCTGGATGCAGGCGAGCGCGGTGAGGAAGTCGACGGACCCCTGCGAGTAGACCTTGCCGTCGCAGCCCAGCATCGAACCGCTGTTGTAGTACTGCATGTTGACGACGGTGAGGATGTCCTTCACCGCGAGCGCCGTCTTGAAGTACTCGGTCCCGGTGTTCTGCATGTCGATGGTCTGCGGCGCCATGGTGAGGACGAGCCCGGAGCCCGCCTTGGCGGACAGCTGGCGCAGCGCCTTGGTCAGATACGTCGAGTTGATCCCGTGTTCGAGGTCGATGTCGACGCCGTTGAAGCCGTACTCCTGCATGAGCGCGTAGGCGCTGTTGGCGAAGGCGGTGGCGGACGCGTCACTGTTGATCGTGACGTTGCCCTTCTCGCCGCCCACCGAGATGATCACCGACTTGCCGGCGGCCTTCTTCGCCGCGATGTCGGCCTTGAAGTCGGCGACGCTCGCGTACCCGACGGCCGGGTCGAGGTTGAAGACGATCTGCCCGGGCGTGGCGGTCGAGTCGGCGAACGAGACGGCGACGATGTCGTACTGCGCCTGCACGTCACGGAGCTTCTGGACGGTGGCGCCGTTGTTGAAGTTCTGCCAGTAACCGGTCAGCGCGTGCTTGGGCACGGCGGGCCCGGGACCGGTGCCGCCGGTCGGCGCGGTCCGGCCGCTGACGGTGGCGGACCTGGGGGACTCACCCGCCGCGTTGGTCGCGCTGACCTGGAAGTCGTACGCCGTGTCGGCGGCCAGCCCCGAGACGGTGGCCGAGGTCCCGGTGACGGACTGGACCTTCGTACCGCCGCGGTAGACGTTGTAGCCGGTGGCGCCGCTGACGCCGGACCAGGACAGCGCGACGGAGGACGAGGTCGTGGCGCCTACGGCGAGCCCGGAGGGGGCGGCGGGGATGCCGGGCTCGGGGTCGGTGCCGCCGCCTCCGTCGGGGCCGAAGACCGAGACGTCGTCGACGTAGTAGGCGCTCTGGCCGTACCAGCCGTGTGTGTAGACGGTCACGGAGGTGGTGGAGGGGCCGGCCTTGAAACTGGTGGTGAGCTGCTTCCAGCTGGACGAGTCGGGCGTCCAGGTGGACACGTCGGTGGTACCGGTGCCGGTCGCGCCGAGGTAGGCGTACCCGCCCTGGACCCAGGCGCTGAGGGTGTACGTCGCACCGGGCTTGACGGTGACGGTCTGGGTGCACCGGGCGTTGTCCTGGCCGCCGGGGGTGGCCTTGAGGGCAGCGGCGCCACCGTGGGTGGGGGAAGAAACGGTGGCACCGCTGCCTGCGGAGCAGGCCCAGTTGCTGAGCCCGGATTCGAAGCCGGCGTTCTTGAGGACGTTGACG
>NZ_VBVX01000334.1 GCF_005981925.1 Streptomyces albidochromogenes | reverse complement strand
GCCCCGTCCCCCGCCGACTCCGTCGCCCACCTCACCCCCGAGCGCTGGGCCCACGCGAGCCGCCTGCTCGTGCGCAAGGCCCTCGCCGAGTTCTCCCACGAGCGCCTGCTCACCCCCGAGCCGCTCGGCGACGACCGGTACGCGGTCCGCTCCGACGACGGCGCGACCGAGTACCGCTTCGCCGCCCGCCGCCACGCGCTCGACCACTGGCAGGTCTTCGCCGAGTCCATCACCCGCCACCGCGACGGCGCCGAGATCCCCCTCGACGCGCTGGAGTTCTTCATCGAACTGCGCGCGTCGCTCGGTCTGAGCGCGGAGATCCTGCCCGTCTACCTGGAGGAGATCAGCTCCACCCTCTCCGGTACGGCGTACAAGCTCACCAAGACGCCCGTGAGCGCCGCCGCCCTCACCCGCTCCGGCTTCCAGGCCATCGAGACCGGTATGACCGAGGGCCACCCCTGCTTCGTCGCCAACAACGGCCGCCTCGGCTTCGGCATCGACGAGTACCGGGCGTACGCCCCCGAGGCCGCCACCCCGGTGCGGATGATCTGGCTGGCCGCCCGCCGCGACCACGCCACCTTCACGGCCGGCGCGGGACTCGACTACGAGAGCTTCGTACGGGAGGAGCTGGGCGAGGCCACCGCCGACCGGTTCACGGCGAGGCTGTCCGGTCTCGGCCTCGACCCGGCGGACTACTACTTCATCCCGGTCCACCCGTGGCAGTGGTGGAACAAGCTGTCCGTCACCTTCTCCGCCGAGGTCGCCCAGCAGCGCCTCGTCTGCCTCGGCGAGGGCGACGACACCTACCTCGCCCAGCAGTCGATCCGCACCTTCTTCAACACCAGCGACCCGTCGAAGCACTACGTCAAGACGGCCCTGTCGGTCATCAACATGGGCTTCATGCGTGGCCTGTCCGCCGCCTACATGGAGGCCACGCCCGCCATCAACGACTGGCTGGCCAACCTGATCGCGAGCGACGAGACCTTCGGCGCGACCGGCCTGACGATCATCCGCGAGCGCGCGGCCATCGGCTACCACCACCGCCAGTACGAGGCCGCCACCGCCAAGGGCTCCCCGTACCTGAAGATGCTCGCCGCGCTGTGGCGCGAGAGCCCCGTCCCGTCGCTCGCCCCCGGCGAGCGCCTGGCCACCATGGCGTCGCTGCTGCATACCGACCACGACGGCCGGTCCTTCGCGAGCGCCCTGATCGCCGAGTCGGGCCTCGAACCCGCGAACTGGATGCGCGGCTACCTGCGCGCGTACCTCACGCCGCTGCTGCACAGCTTCTACCAGTACGACCTGGTCTTCATGCCGCACGGCGAGAACGTCATCCTCGCCGTCGAGGACGGCGCCGTGACACGCGCGATCTTCAAGGACATCGCCGAGGAGATCTGCGTGATGGACCCGGACGCGGTGCTGCCGCCCGCCGTCGAGCGGGTGCGCGCCGAGGTCCCGGAGGACATGAAGCTGCTGTCGCTGTTCACCGACGTCTTCGACTGCTTCTTCCGCTTCCTCGGCGCCACGCTCGTCACCGACGGCGTCCTCGACGAGGAGACGTTCTGGCGGGCGGTCGCGGAGTGCGTGGCCGACTACCAGGAGGCGCACCCGGAGCTCGCGGACAAGTTCAAGCAGTACGACATGTTCGCCCCCGAGTTCGCGCTCTCCTGCCTGAACCGGCTCCAGCTGCGCAACAACAAGCAGATGGTCGACCTCCAGGACCCGGCGGGCGCGCTCCAGCTCGTCGGCACCCTCGACAACCCGATCGCGCGGTACGCACCCGCCTGACCGGGACGGATGTGCGGGCGGGCGCCCGTGTCCAAGGCCCTCACGGACGCCCGCCGCACCTTCGAGGCCCGTTATTCCGCCGGCCAGGGCACCTGCGGAGAGCGGTAGTAGTCGATCCCCAGCGCGGACATCCGCGGCCCCTGGGCCGCCAGCCGCACCTTGTACGCGTCCCAGTCGTGCGTGGCCGCGGGCGACCAGCCGAGCTCGGCGATGCCGGGCAGCCTCGGGAAGGCCATGTACTCGACCTGGTCGTTGGTCCACAGCGTCTCGGACCACATGGGCGCCTCGACCCCCAGCACGGACTGGGCGGGCGCGCCCGGCAGGTACGCCCCGGGATTCCAGTCGTACGAGCGCCGCACCTCGACGTAGCCCGCCCAGGCGAGGCCGAGCGGGGTGCTCTTGTCGTACTTCATGTCGAGGTACGCGCGGTCGGCCGGGGACAGGACCAGCTTCGTCCCGTTCCGGGCGGCGTTGGCGACCTGCGCCTTCTCGGTGGCCGACGTTTTGTCGAGGCCCCAGTACTGCGCCACCGCGCCCTCGGCCGGTTCGGCGCCCGTCAGCTGGTGCCAGCCCATCACCGTCTTGCCGTACTTCCCGACGACGGCCTGCGCCTTGTCCATGAAGGCGACGTAGTCCTTGTGCGGCGTGGAGTGCGCCTCGTCACCGCCGATGTGGAGGTACTTGCCGGGTGTCATCGCGGCGATCTCGCGCACCACGTCGTCGACGAACTCGTAGGTGACGGCCTTCGGCACGCACAGGGAGCTGAAGCCGACGTTCGTGCCCGTGTAGAGGGGCGGCGCGACACCGTCGCAGTTCAGCTCGGCGTACGAGGCCAGGGCCGCGTTGGTGTGGCCGGGCAGGTCGATCTCGGGGACGACCTCCAGGTGGCGGGAGGCGGCGTACCGCAGGATCTCCCGGTAGTCGGCCTTCGTGTAGTAGCCGCCGGGGCCGCCGCCCACCTGGGTGGAGCCGCCGTACGTCGTCAGGCGCGGCCAGGAGTCGATGGCGATCCGCCAGCCCTGGTCGTCGGAGAGGTGCAGGTGCAGCTTGTTGATCTTGTAGAGGGCCATCTGGTCGATGTACGTCTTGACCTTGTCGACGCTGAAGAAGTGCCGCGACACGTCGAGCATCGCGCCCCGGTAGCCGTAGCGGGGCATGTCCTTGATCGTCCCGCCCGCGACCGTCCAGGGGCCGCGCTGCCGGGTGTCCTCCTCCACCGCCGCGGGCAGGAGCTGACGGAGCGTCTGGACGCCGTGGAAGAGCCCGGCGGCCCTGCGGGCGGTGATGGTCACGCCGTGCCGCCCCGACTCCAGCCGGTATCCCTCGTCGCCCAGCGAGGCGTCCTTCGAGCCGAGCCGCAGCCGGATGCCGTCCCTGGCGTCCCGCGCGGTGACGGGGAGGTCGTAGCCCGTGGAGGGGCGCAGGACGTCCGCGAGGTACGAGCCGATGCGCCGGGCCTCCCGGGAGTCGTCGTCGACCCGGATGCGCGTGCGGGGCGTGAGGGCGTAAGAAGGCCCGCCCTCGGACACCGAGGCGGGCGCCGGAACCACTTGGCTCAACGGTCTGGCGCGGGCGGCCGGCTCGGCGGCGGACGCCGGGGTCCCCAGGCTCGTCGCGCCGGCGGCGACGACCAGGAGCAGCGGGGCGAACAGACCTGGAATCCTTCTGCGTTGACTCACGGGCGGTCCCTTCGGCGGGGCTTCGCAACAGTGGCATGGTGCAGGCGAACGGTCACCATGCGTATCGCGCGCCCCTTTCCGGGTCAAGGGTGTAGACCAGTTGACCGCCCTGTGTCGCCCACGGGCGCCCCCGACACCCCACTCCCCCACGCGCCTGCGACCTGGCCTTTTCGCGTTGTGACGGAAATCCTGCCCGATAGCGGGCAGATTTCTTGCGTACGCCCCGGATCCCCCGCAGTATCTACGGGTGCTCGAACGCCGCCCGTCGTCCCCGTACGACGACCTCATCGACCACCTGGTCCGCAGCACCGCGCTCCCGCGCGGTGAGGCCGCCCGGGTGGTGCTCGACGTACTGGCGTACTTCGACGAGACGGCGGAGGACTTCGTGCGCCGCCGCCACCGTGAGCTCCAGTCCGGCGGTCTGGTGAACGCGGAGATCTTCGAGCGGATCGCGGCCGAGATGCCGCACCGCGCCGTGGCGCCGCCGGAGCTCTCGCTCCGTCAGCTGCGCCGCATCGTCTACGGCTGAGAGCACGCACCCAACGACTCGAGGGATACCCATCACATGTGCGGAATCGTCGGTTACATCGGCAAGCGCGACGTCGCCCCGCTGCTGCTCGAAGGCCTCCAGCGCCTGGAGTACCGCGGCTACGACTCGGCGGGCATCGTCATCACCAGCCCGAAGGCCAGCGGCCTGAAGATGGTCAAGGCGAAGGGCCGCGTCCGCGACCTGGAGGCCAAGGTCCCCAAGCGCTTCGCCGGCACCACCGGCATCGCCCACACCCGCTGGGCCACCCACGGCGCCCCGAGCGACGAGAACGCCCACCCGCACCTGGACGCCGAGGGCAAGGTCGCCGTCGTCCACAACGGCATCATCGACAACGCCACCGAGCTGCGCGCCAAGCTGGTCGCCGACGGCGTCGAGTTCCTCTCCGAGACGGACACCGAGGTCCTGGTCCACCTCGTCGCCCGCTCGCAGGCCGTGACGCTGGAGGAGAAGGTCCGCGAGGCGCTGCGCCACGTCGAGGGCACGTACGGCGTCGCCGTCATGCACGCCGACTTCTCCGACCGCATCGTCGTCGCCCGCAACGGCTCGCCGGTCGTCCTCGGCATCGGCGAGAAGGAGATGTTCGTCGCCTCCGACATCGCGGCGCTCGTCTCCCACACCCGCCAGATCGTCACGCTCGAAGACGGCGAGATGGCCACCCTCAAGGCCGACGACTTCCGTACGTACACCACCGAGGGCTCCCGTACGACGGCCACGCCGACCACCGTGGAGTGGGAGGCCGAGTCGTACGACATGGGCGGCCACGACACGTACATGCACAAGGAGATCTCCGAGCAGGCCGACGCCGTGGACCGCGTGCTGCGCGGCCGCATCGACGACCGCTTCTCCACCGTGCACCTGGGCGGCCTGAACCTGGACGCCCGCGAGGCGCGCGGCATCCGCCGGGTCAAGATCCTCGGCTGCGGCACCTCGTACCACGCGGGCATGATCGGCGCCCAGCTCATCGAGGAGCTGGCCCGCATCCCCGCCGACGCCGAGCCCGCGTCCGAGTTCCGCTACCGCAACCCGGTCGTCGACCCCGACACCCTGTACGTCGCGGTCTCCCAGTCCGGTGAGACGTACGACGTACTGGCGGCAGTGCAGGAGCTGAAGCGCAAGGGCGCCCGCGTCCTCGGTGTGGTCAACGTCGTCGGCTCGGCGATCGCCCGCGAGGCCGACGGCGGCATGTACGTGCACGCCGGCCCCGAGGTCTGCGTCGTCTCCACCAAGTGCTTCACCAACACGGTGGTCGCCTTCGCCCTGCTGGCGCTGCACCTGGGCCGCATCCGCGACCTGTCCGTCTCGGACGGCAAGCGCCTCATCGAGGGCCTGCGCAAGCTGCCGGCCCAGATCGCCGAGATCCTCAAGACCGAGGACGAGATCAAGAAGATCGCCGAGGAGTACGCCGGCGCCCAGTCGATGATGTTCATCGGGCGCGTGCGGGGCTACCCGGTGGCGCTGGAGGCCTCCCTCAAGCTGAAGGAGATCTCCTACATCCACGCCGAGGCGTACCCGGCCTCCGAGCTCAAGCACGGCCCGCTCGCCCTGATCGAGCCCGCGCTCCCGACGGTCGCGATCGTGCCCGACGACGAGCTGCTGGAGAAGAACCGCGCGGCGCTGGAGGAGATCAAGGCCCGCAGCGGCCGGATCCTGGCGGTCGCGCACCGCGAGCAGGAAAAGGCCGACCACACCATTGTGGTGCCGAAGAACGAGACGGAGCTGGACCCCATCCTCATGGGCATTCCGCTCCAACTCCTGGCATACCACACGGCTTTGGCCATGGGTCGCGACATCGACAAGCCGCGCAACCTCGCCAAGTCCGTGACGGTCGAGTAGCAGTCTGAGGGTCGTCGTGATCCCGTGCGAACGGTTACGGGATCACGATGACCGGCCGCTGCGCGCGCCGCGCGAGCCGGCCGGCGACCGAGCCGAAGATCCGCCCGACGATGCCGTGCGTCGACCCGACCACGATCGCGTCGGCCGAGTACTCCTGGCCGACCTCCTCCAGCTCGTGGCAGATGTCGCCGCCGCGCTCGACGAGGATCCACGGCACTTCGGCGAGGTAGTCGGCGCAGGCCAGCTCCAGACCGAGCACCTCGGTGCGGTGATCGGGCACGTCCACGAAGACCGGGGGCTCGCAGCCCGCCCAGACCGTGGTCGGCAGCCGGTTCGCGACGTGGACGATGATCAGGCCGGAGCCCGACCGCACCGCCATGCCGATGGCATACGAAAGCGCCCGCTCGCTGGACGTGGAGCCGTCGAAGCCGACGACGACACCGTGCTGGAAGGCGGGGTCGCAGGAGTGGCGTGTTCGTTCCACCGCCCGGAGGTCGTCCAGGGGATCGGCGACCTGCTTGCGGTCCGCGGGTTCGGGGATTTCGTGACCGGCCATGGGTGTCTCGGCGAGAAGTCCTCTGGGGAGGGTCGCTTTTCCTGAGGGAAGCTATGACAATTGAACAGTGAACTGTGTCTGGGAATCATCTTCCCAAGCCCATACCCCCAAGGGTACGGCGACACTCCTTTCCTGCCCAGAGCCCGCCGGTCCCTCGCACGGCGTTTCAGGGAGCATGCACGAGCCCGGAGCGTAAGGCAATGCCGGTTGGCCCCTACAGGCGTCTCGACAGGCGGACCCCTCAGTGACCCCTCGGGGCCGCCGTCCGTTAGGCACGTCCCACCCGCGTACGTCAGGGAGTCCGCCGTGCCCGGACCGCCGACCGGCCCCGCCA
>NZ_VBVX01000333.1 GCF_005981925.1 Streptomyces albidochromogenes | reverse complement strand
CTCCCGCACCGGCGCGTCAGCCGTCCAGCAGCGCCTGGGCGTCCGCGAGGATCTCCGTCAGGCGCAGGCCGAACGCCGCGTCGCACGGGTGCGGTTCACCGGTGCGTACGGCGTGCAGCAGGGCGTCGACCGCCGCGCCGAAGGACGTGACCCCGTCGCCCCACGACGGCATGCCGGCCACCCCGGCCGCGCCGCGCAGCTCCACCGCCGCTCCCGCCGCGCCCACCGGGGCGCTCAGGCTCAGGGTGACCGTGCTCGACGCCTGCGAGGTGTGGCGCAGTACGAGATGGACCGTGTCCCCGGGGCCCCGCGTCGCGGTCGTGGACGTGACGTCGCCGAGGACCGGCAGGAGTACGGACAGGGCGTGCGGCCCCACGTCCCACAGCGCGCCCTTCTCGCCGCGCCACGGCGACGTGGCGTACGGACTGTCCGCGTCCGGCGAGTACAGCGCGCCCAGCCACCGGGCGTGCGCCGTGAACCAGCCGTCCGTCGCGGCCTGTGCGGCGATCCACTCGGCGGTGCCCGGGGCGAAGCGCAGCGTGCAGAAGACCACCGACGCCACACCCGCCTTCGCGGCGGCGTCGACGACCTCCCGCGCCGCCGCCACCGTCGTGGCCAGCGGTTTCTCCAGCAGCAGGTGGCATCCCGCGGCGGCGGCCCGGGCCGCCAGCGGGGCCTGGACGTCGGGCGGCAGGGCGATCGCGACGGCGTCGCACGCCGCGAGGAGGGCGTCGACGTCGTCGTACGCCGTGGTGCCGTGGGCGGCGGCCAGCGCGGCGGCCGCCTCGGGCCTGCGGCCCCAGACACCGGCGAGGTCCGTGCCGGGGTGCGCGGCGAGCGCCGGCGCGTGGGTGCCGGCCGCCCAGGGGCCGGTGCCGAGCAGTCCGACGCGCGTCCTGGGTGTCGGTCCGGGCCCGGGCGGCGCGTCGGGTGTGCTCGCCGGCGCGGGCCTGATCAACGATTCGCTCATGCCGTCAGTGTGCCCGGGGCGCTCCGGGCCACCGCGCGGCCGGCCGTCGTGCCCGGCGGCGGCCGCCGCCGAAACCCTGCGGCCCCAAGGTCCCGTAACCGGTGAAAAGCCGCGATACGCGGGCGTGATGCGCCGGAAACCTGAGTAACACGGGGTTCACAATCGGGCAACGGACGGGAAATCAGCGCTTGCGAAGCTGCCCTCACAAGCCGCAGTACCGCAGCAGCACCGCAAAGGATGGCGTCCGTGACCTTCAAGGCCGAGTACATCTGGATCGACGGCACAGAGCCGACCGCCAAGCTTCGCTCGAAGACCAAGATACTGGCCGACGGCGCCGAGCTGCCCATCTGGGGCTTCGACGGATCCAGCACGAACCAGGCCGTCGGCCACGCGTCCGACCGTGTGCTGCAGCCCGTGTTCTCCTGCCCGGACCCGATCCGCGGCGGCGACAACGTCCTCGTCATGTGCGAGGTCCTGAACATCGACATGACGCCGCACGAGTCCAACACGCGTGCGCTGCTGCGCCCGGTGGCCGAGCAGTTCGCCGGCCAGGAGCCGATCTTCGGCATCGAGCAGGAGTACACCTTCTTCGACGGACACCGCCCGCTGGGCTTCCCCGAGGGCGGCTTCCCGGCCGCGCAGGGCGGCTACTACTGCGGCGTCGGGGCGGACGAGATCTTCGGCCGCGAGATCGTCGAGAAGCACCTCGACCACTGCCTCGCCGCCGGTCTGGGCATCTCCGGCATCAACGCCGAGGTCATGCCGGGCCAGTGGGAGTTCCAGGTGGGCCCGCTGGCGCCGCTGGAGGTCGCCGACCAGCTGTGGGTCGCCCGCTGGCTGCTGTACCGCACCGCCGAGGACTTCGACGTCTCCGCGACCCTCGACCCGAAGCCGGTCAAGGGCGACTGGAACGGCGCGGGCGCGCACACCAACTTCTCGACGAAGGCGATGCGCGAGGGATACGACGCGATCATCACCGCGTGCGAGTCGCTGGGCGAGGGCTCGAAGCCGATGGACCACGTCAAGAACTACGGCGCGGGCATCGACGACCGCCTCACCGGTCTGCACGAGACCGCCCCGTGGAACGAGTACAGCTACGGCGTCTCCGACCGCGGCGCGTCGGTCCGCATCCCGTGGCAGGTCGGCCAGGACCGGAAGGGCTACATCGAGGACCGCCGGCCGAACGCGAACGTCGACCCGTACGTCGTCACGCGCCTGATCGTCGACACCTGCTGCACCGCCCTGGAGAAGGCCGGCCAGGTCTGACCGTGCGGCACACGCAGTCGGGGGCGCCCACCGGTCCGGTGGGCGCCCCCTGCGCATTCCGCCGCGGGCGGCCGTCTGATTCAATGGGTCCCATGGCCAGCCACCAGGACACCTCGAAGGGTCGCAGCGACCTCGAGCCGTTCTGGCCCTCCCGTCAGCATCACGACTTCGACCGGGTGTGTTGTCGCGCGGCGAACGCGCGGGCCCTCTAAAGCCGTTACCCCGGTCTTCGGTCCAGCGCGCACGACGCAGTACGTCCCTCGACGACTCCTCCGCGCGAAAGAGCTGACCTCTCATGGCGAACACCCGTACCTTCTCCGCCGCCCCCGTCCAGTCCCCCGCACCTCTCGGCCGGCACCGGCTGCGGGCCGTCGACCGGGACGAGGTGGCGCGCCCCGGCCGGGCCCTGGGCGTGCGGCCCGCGCCCGGCCTCGACGTGGCCGACTTCCTTCCGCGGGGCGCCACCTGGCTGCCCGCGCCCCCGCACACGCTGCCCGCGCTGCCGGGGCAGCCGCCGATGATCGGCTACCTGGTGCTCGTACCGGCCGATCAGCAGCCGGCCGTGGCGCCCGCTCCCGGCCCGGACGACGCGCCGGACGACGGTCCCGTGCGGATCGACGGGGCCGACCGCACCGCCGCCGTGGACGGGCGGCCGCTCGATCTCACGTACCTGGAGTTCGAGCTGCTCGCCCACCTGGTCGCGCACCCCCACCGGGTGCACACGCGCGACCAGTTGGTGACCACGGTGTGGGGGTACGGGCATGTCGGCGACGGCCGGACCGTCGATGTCCACATCGCCCGCCTGCGCCGCAAGCTGGGCGCCGAGCACCGGGCCACGATCCAGACGGTGCGGCGGGTCGGGTACAAGTACGCGCCCTGACCACGCGTCACGGCGTCACCGCACCGGCTCGCCCGCCTCGCGCTGGTGCGGGAACGCCGTCGGCATCAGCGGCTCGCCCTGCGGCTCGCCCTGCTGCACGGTCACGGTCCGCTTGGGGGCGGGGACCCGGATGCCCTCGGCCCGGTAGCGCTGGTGCAGGCGCTTGATGAACTCGTGCTTGATCCGGTACTGGTCGCTGAACTCGCCGACGCCCAGGATCACCGTGAAGCCGATCCTGGAGTCGCCGAAGGTGTGGAAGCGGACGGCCGGTTCGTGGTCGGGGACGGCTCCGGTGATGTCGGACATCACGGCCTCGACGACCTCGGTGGTGACGCGCTCGACGTGCTCCAGGTCGCTGTCGTAGCCGACCCCCACCTGGACCATGATCGAGAGCTGCTGCTCCGGCTGGCTGAAGTTGGTCATGTTGGTGCCGGCGAGCTGGGCGTTGGGGATGATCACCAGGTTGTTCGACAGGTTGCGCACGACGGTGTTGCGCCAGTTGATGTCGACGACGTAACCCTCCTCACCGCTGCTGAGGCGGATGTAGTCGCCGGGCTGGACGGTCTTCGCGGCGAGGATGTGCACGCCCGCGAAGAGGTTGGCCAGCGTGTCCTGCAACGCCAGCGCCACCGCGAGTCCGCCCACGCCGAGCGCCGTGAGCAGCGGGGCGATGGAGACGCCCAGGGTCTGGAGTACGACGAGGAATCCCATGGCCAGCACCACGACGCGCGTGATGTTGACGAATATGGTGGCCGAGCCGGCGACTCCGGACCGGGACTGCGCCACGGACCGCACGAGGCCGGCGACGACCCGGGCCGCCGTGAGCGTGCCGGCCAGGATGAGCAGGGCGGTCAGCGCCACGTTGACGGTGTGGCCGGTCGTGGGGGTCAGCGGGAGAGCCGCAGCCCCGGCGGCCGCGCCGGCTGCCACCGCCGCCCACGGGACGAGGGTCCGCAGGGCGTCGACGATGACGTCGTCGCCGCCCCACCGCGTCCGGCTGGCGCGTTCGCCCAGCCAGCGCAGCGTCGCCCGCAGGAGCAGACCCGCGGCGACGCCGACGGCCACCGCGATTCCGGCGACGATCACGTCGTGCAGTGTGAGGGCCCGGTACATCAGTGATTCTCTCCCGTGGTCCGAGGGGTGCGGCGCGGTCGCGTCGGGACGTGCCGAGGGCGTACGGATGGCGTACGGGGGCGGTCCGACGCGGTCGTCATCCTGCCGCATGCGACGGGGCCCGTCTGCGGTGCCCCCGCCCGGCGCTCTCACGGGGCGGTGTTCCTGACGGCCGCTCAGGTCCGCCTGCCCGCCGCCGAGTCGCGGCGAAAGGGAGGGCCCGCCCGGACCGGGCGGACCCTCCCCGGGCCTAGGCCGCCGTACGGGCGCGGGCCCTGGCCACCAGCCCCACGACGACGTCCACCGCCAGGAACACCAGCAGGCTGATGCCCAGCAGCGGTACGAACCAGCCCGCCAGCGCCGTGAGCGCCACCAGCGGCAGCAGCACCGTGACGGGCACCTTCCGCCAGGCGCCGCGCGGCATCGGCCGGCCGGCGCTCAGCCTGCGCTCCTTCGTCGGCCTGCGCAGCCACCACATGCGATAGCCCCAGACGATCAGCATGATGAGGGCGAACGCCAGCGCGGCCAGCGCCAGTTGGTTCACGATGCCGAGGAAGACACCGGTGTGGGCGTCGATGCCGAAGCGCGTCAGCTTGGCGAGCAGCGGGTAGTCGGCGAAGCGCAGTTCGTCCATGACCCTTCCGTCGGCGGGGTCGACGGCGACCGAGTCCAGGTGGACCGGGAACTGGGTGTCGGTCTCCTTGACGACATAACCGCTGCCCTCGCTCGGCAGGATCACCGACATCCTGCCGTCGATGCCGGCCTGGCGGGCGGCCGCGAGGGCGTTGTCGATGCCGACGTCCTTGCCGGCCGTGCCCGGGTGGGAGCCCGAGCCGCCGCCGTGGCCCTCGTGTTCGCCGCCGCCGTCACCGCCGCCTTCGGCGAGCGCGGCGGAGACGACCGGGGTGGCGCCGCCGAGCTGGTCCTGTACGGCGCCGATGTTCTCGCCCGCGTACCGGGACCAGGTCAGGCCGGTCGCCGAGAGCAGGACGAGGCCGAGCACCGCGCACATGCCGACGGTGCCGTGCCAGGAGAGTGTCTTGCGGCGGCCCTTCGCCCCGCGCTCCGGGACGATGAGCTCGCGCTTGGAGGTGCGCCTGCGCCCGAGCCACAGCAGCAGGCCGCCGAGGGCGACCACCCACAACCAGCTGGCGGCGAGTTCGCCGTAGTGGCGGCCGAGGTCGCCGAGGTGCAGGTCGCGGTGGAGTTCGTCGAGCCAGATGCGCAGCGGCAGGGCGCCGGAGCTGCCGTAGCTGGTCAGCTCGCCGCGCACCTCGGCGGTGTACGGGTCGACGAAGACGGCGAGCGACTTGCCCTCCTCGACCTCGGGCGAGGTCATCAGGACCCTGGTCGTCGCGCCGTCCTCGGCGGAGGGCCAGACGGCGGTCACCGTGCCCTCGGGGTGGGCCTTGCGGGCGGCCGCGAGCTGGTCGCCGACCGGCAGGGTGCGCTCGCCCACGGGGACTTCGAGTTCGTTGCTGTAGAGGAACTTCTCCGCCTGGAAGGAGAGCGCGTAAAGCATCCCGCTGACGGCGGCGACCAGCAGGAGCGGGGCTATCAGCAGGCCCGCGTAGAAGTGGACGCGCAGGACGAGGGGGCGCAGGGCGCTCCAGGTGCTGCCGCGCTCGGCCGCGGGGGCCGGCGCCGGTCCTCCTGGGTGTGCCGCGGGGGGGCGTACGGGGTCGTCAATGGCCATGACTGTCCTCGGAGTGTCGACTGGTGACATGGGTCACGGGGCATGGGTGGCGGCCCCCTGGTCACGCGGTCAGACAGAGAGAAGTGCGGGGGCCGTGGCGCGGGTTGACGGGGCGCGCGGCGGCCCGCGCCGCGACAGTGTGTGCGCGAGGACGACGCCGTGGCCGCGGCGGTGCGCGGCACGGGACCTGCGAAGGCGTACGGGCTTCGGCAGTGCGGGGGCCCGTACGACGGCGAGCAGCAGCCGCAGCGGAGTGAACGCCGACGTGCCGACGGTGTGCGCGATGCGGAAGAAGGCCGCCTCGCCGCGCGCCAGCCACAGGCCGCAGACGAGCGCGGCGGCGAGGTGGGCGGCCGTCATGGCCAGGGAGTCGGAACCCTGGCCGTGGGCGGAGGCCGCGGCCACCACGGCTTCGGGGCTCATGGCCGCCGGCTGGTGGGCGACGGGCATGCCGTGGTGGCCCGCGCCCGGAGCCCCCGCCGTTCCGAAGACGAGGTGCAGCACGCCCTGTACGGCGAGGAGTCCGCCGCCCACGGCGAAGACCCCGCGCCGACGCCGGCCTGCGCTCCAGGCGAGGCCGCCCGTCACTGCGAAAGCCGTGAGCAGCGCCGAAGCCGGAACTTCATGCCCGGACATGGACGAATGCCCCACGGCTGCCGCAAGGACGCACACCGCCGCGAAAAGTGCGGCTCGCAGCGCGCGCAGAGGCGACCGGGCGTCCGTCATGGTCCGCACATGGTGCCATCCCCGAGGCCCGCACGGGGACATGGGTGCAGCACACAGCCACGCGGGGGGGCTGGGAGTCGCGGGGGTGGTGGTAGGT
>NZ_VBVX01000332.1 GCF_005981925.1 Streptomyces albidochromogenes | reverse complement strand
GAACAGCGGCTCCGGCTGCCGCCGCGGCGGCTCCTGCGGAGGCCCGAAACCGCCGCCCGGCAACGGGGAGAGCGAGGGGTCGCGGGGAGCCGCCTCGGACGCCGGGGCCAGCGAGCGGGAGGTGACCAGAGCCAACACCCGGTCGGTGATGGTCCGCTTGAGCGGCGGGGGCAGCAGGCGCAGCGAGAGGGCGCCGATCACCGCCGCCAGGGCCAGGGAGTACATGGTGACAACCCACCCGGCGGCGGGCCGGCCCGTGAACAGGCCGTGGATGAGGGCGGAGGCCCACGCCGGGTAGGCCACCATGTGCAGCGACCGCCAGCGGCCCGCGACCCGTCCCGGGGTGGCGAACGCGCTGCGCAGGGCGCCGGTCGAGGCCGCGACGACCATCAGGATGCCGGCCAGCGAGCCGAATCCGATGAGGCCGGACGTACCGCTGACTCCCAGGCCGAAGGGGACGAGGGCGCCCAGGAGCGCGACATGGCCCAGCGAGACCTTGACCGTCACGTGCAGCAGCAGGAAGCCGATGGAGGCGACCGCCGTGGCGCGGTGGACGCCCTGGGCGAGGAGCCGGTGGCGCGGCCGCAGCAGCAGCCGGTCCCGCGCGATCAGGCCCCAGGCGACGGCGGCGGTGAGCGAGACCAGGGACAGCACGCCGGTGGTGAAGTCGAGCGCGGCGCGCAGGCTGTCGCTGCCGAGGACGGCGAACAGCGGTATGAGGAGCAACGCGACGACTGTGAGGACTCCTTGTGCGGGGCGGCTCAATGAGGGGAAAGCCAGGGAGGTCGAAATTTTTCGATGAGGGTTCATGGGGGCGACTCCGAATGGTTCGGCAAAGTGGTCCCGTTGCCGCATGCTAGGTCGCTCCATACCAGGCAGTACGAGCTTTCGAGGTTTAGCGTTCAGGAAGCGCGAAAACTTGTCCGGTCGGTGCCCCGGATAAGGCCGATACGCGGAGTAACCCCTTTGGCAAGGGGGGATCGGTCCGTAGGACGGATACTCGATGCGGCCCTGTCGGGCGCTGCGGTACCCTGACGCCATGCGTGCCGTACGCCTTCTGCTTAGCGAGCCGCGCTGATCAGTCCCGACGGATGAGAGATCCGGTCGGAATCGGCGCGGCGTCCCCTCCTGTGCGAGGGGATTTTTCATTGGCTGAACGTCACAGTTCATTCGCTGAACGTCACAGCCTGAATGTCGCAGCCGCTGGCAGAGACGATCGATGGAGCTTTGAGGATCATGAGCGAGACGAATTCTGCTGCCGAGGTGGCAGCGCCGCACCGCTACACGGCCGCGATGGCCGCTGACATCGAGGCACGCTGGCAGGACTTCTGGGACGCGCAGGGCACGTACGAGGCGCCCAACCCCAGCGGCGACCTGGCGGGCGACGCGGAGCTGGCCGCCCGGCCCAAGAAGTTCATCATGGACATGTTCCCGTATCCCTCGGGCGCGGGTCTGCACGTCGGACACCCGCTCGGTTACATCGCCACCGACGTGTACGCCCGTCACCAGCGCATGACCGGCCACAACGTCCTGCACACCCTGGGCTTCGACGCCTTCGGCCTGCCCGCCGAGCAGCACGCGGTCGCCACCGGCACGCACCCCCGGGTGTCGACCGAGGCCGCCATGGACAACATGAAGCAGCAGCTGCGTCGGCTGGGCCTGGGCCACGACAGGCGCCGCTCCGTCGCGACGATCGACCCGGACTACTACAAGTGGACCCAGTGGATCTTCCTGCAGATCTTCAACTCCTGGTACGACAAGGAGGCGGACCGCGCCCGGCCGATCGCGGAGCTGGTGGCGCAGTTCGAGAGTGGGGAGCGTGCGACGCCGGACGGGCGCCCCTGGAGTGAGCTGAGCGCCGCCGAGCGCGCCGACGTGCTGGGCCAGTACCGCCTGGCGTACGCCTCCGACGCGCCCGTGAACTGGGCCCCGGGCCTGGGCACCGTACTGGCCAACGAGGAAGTGACCGCCGACGGCCGGTCCGAGCGCGGCAACTTCCCCGTCTTCAAGGCCAAGCTGCGCCAGTGGAACATGCGCATCACCGCCTACTCCGACCGCCTGCTGAACGACCTGGACGGCCTGGACTGGCCCGAGGCGATCAAGCTGCAGCAGCGCAACTGGATCGGGCGCAGCGAGGGCGCGCGGGTCGATTTCGCGGTCGGCGACGACGCGATCACCGTCTTCACCACCCGTCAGGACACCCTCTTCGGGGCGACGTACATGGTGCTGGCGCCCGAGCACGACCTGGTCGAGAAGATCGTCCCGGCCGCCTGGCCCGAGGGCACGCACGACGTGTGGACCGGCGGTCACGCCACCCCGGCCGACGCCGTCGCGGCGTACCGAGCCCAGGCCGCCTCGAAGTCCGACGTGGAGCGGCAGGCCGAGGCGAAGGACAAGACCGGTGTCTTCACCGGCGCGTTCGCGGTCAACCCCGTCAGCGGCGAGCAGGTGCCCGTCTTCATCGCGGACTACGTGTTGATGGGTTACGGCACCGGCGCGATCATGGCCGTACCGGCGCACGACTCCCGCGACTTCGCCTTCGCGCGCGCCTTCGAGCTGCCCATGCGCTGCGTCGTCGAGCCGTCCGACGGGCGGGGCACGGACCCGGCGGAGTGGGACGACGCGTTCGCCTCGTACGACGCGAAGATCGTGAACTCCTCCGGTGAGGACATCTCGCTGGACGGCCTGGGTGTCGTCGAGGCCAAGGCGAAGATCACCGCATGGCTGGCCGCGCGCGGCATCGGCGAGGGCACCGTCAACTACCGGCTGCGCGACTGGCTGTTCAGCCGCCAGCGGTACTGGGGCGAGCCCTTCCCGATCGTCTACGACGAGGACGGCATCGCCCACCCGCTGCCCGAGTCGATGCTGCCGCTGGAGCTGCCCGAAGTCGAGGACTACTCGCCGCGCACCTTCGACCCGGACGACGCGAACACCGTGCCGGAGACGCCGCTGTCGCGCAACGAGGACTGGGTGAACGTCACCCTGGACCTGGGCGACGGCCCGAAGAAGTACCGCCGCGAGACCAACACCATGCCCAACTGGGCGGGTTCCTGCTGGTACGAGCTGCGCTACCTGGACCCGCACAACGGCGAGAAGCTGGTCGACCCCGCGATCGAGCAGTACTGGATGGGGCCGCGCGAGGGCATGCCGCACGGCGGCGTCGACCTGTACGTCGGCGGCGCCGAGCACGCCGTACTGCACCTGCTGTACGCGCGGTTCTGGTCGAAGGTGCTGTTCGACCTGGGGCACGTCTCGTCGTCCGAGCCGTTCCACAAGCTGTACAACCAGGGCATGATCCAGGCGTTCGTCTACCGCGACGCGCGCGGCATCGCGGTGCCGGCGGCCGAGGTCGAGGAGCGCGACGGCGCGTTCTGGTACCAGGGCGAGAAGGTCAGCCGCGTCCTGGGCAAGATGGGCAAGTCCCTGAAGAACGCCGTCACTCCGGACGAGATCTCCGCCGAGTACGGCGCGGACACGCTGCGTCTGTACGAGATGGCGATGGGTCCGCTGGACGTGTCGCGGCCGTGGGACACGCGCGCGGTGGTCGGCCAGTACCGGCTGCTGCAGCGGCTGTGGCGCAACATCGTCGACGAGGCGACGGGCGAGGCCACGGTCGTCGACACGGAGCCGGACGAGGACACGCTGCGTGCCCTGCACAAGGCGATCGACGGCGCCGGGCAGGACATGGCGGGGATGCGCTTCAACACGGCCATCGCCAAGGTCACCGAGCTGAACAACCACCTGACGAAGGCCGGCGGCCCGCTGTCGCGGTCGGTCGCCGAGCGGCTGGTGCTGCTGATCGCGCCGCTGGCGCCGCACATCGCCGAGGAGCTGTGGCGCAAGCTGGGGCACACGGATTCCGTGGTGTACCAGGACTTCCCGGTCGCCGACCCGGCGTACGTCGTGGACGAGACCGTGACGTGCGTGGTGCAGGTCAAGGGCAAGGTCAGGGCGCGTCTGGAGATCTCCCCGTCGATCGGTGACGAGGAACTGGAGAAGCTGGCGCTGGCCGACCCGGCCGTGGTCGCGGCGCTGGGCGGCGCCGGGATCCGCAAGGTGATCGTGCGGGCGCCGAAGCTGGTCAACATCGTTCCGGCATGATCTTTCCGGCATGATCGCGCGGCAGGGCTACTAGGGCCTTTCCCCTACGGGCAGGTTGGGGGTTCCGATGGAACCCTCGGCCTGCCCGTTCCGTTTACGGTGGAGAGACCACGCGAGCCGAGTGGACCGACAACCTGGAGGGGCGCTCATGGAAGCCGTCACCCTGATCCTCATCCTGGCGCTGCTCTGCGTGGCGTTCGTGGCGACGGGGGTGTACGTGAGCGTGAAGGCGGTCGGAGCGGCCAAGCGCGGCGTGGATCGCACCCTCACGCAGGCCAGGCGCTCCGTCGAGGACACCACCCTGCGGGCGAAGAGCTTCGGACAGGTCGGCGTCGCGGGGGAGCTGGCCCAGCTGAGGCTCTCGCTGCGTACGTCGATGCGGGCCACCCAGGAAGCCCTGAACGCGGGCGTCGCAGAGGACGCCTCGCTGTCGGAGTCCGTGGCCCTGTTCGAACGGCTGAGCGCCCACGGGCGCGAACTGGACGACGAACTGAAGCGGCTGGAGCGCGAGCCGGACAGGGCCAGGGTCGCAGAGCGGCTGCCCGACCTGCGCGAGCGCACCGAACGGGTGACGCACGCGGCCGACTCCCTGCGCTGGGCGGCGCGCGACCGGGCGCAGCGGTTCGCCGACGACGACCTGGCGTCGCTGAGCGCGCAGATCGAGGTGGAGTCGGGAGCGCTGCGGCACTGGGCCACGGGGCCCGATGCCGACGCGTCCCGGTCGGCGGCGGACGGCTCGGACGCGGCGCACCGGCCGGCCGGGGCCGGCAGCCCCGCGGGGGACCGGGCGGGGACGGCGGAGGGCGACGCGGCACGCCGGGCGGCCTCCGGGCCGGAGGCGATCACGGCGCGTGACCCGCAGTGGCAGCCCACGTACCCGTGGCAGAAGACGGCCCGCCCGGAGGGCACCGTCTAAACCCGTCGTGGACCGCCGGGGGAGCGAAGCGTGACCCGGGCGGATCATTGGGCGGGGCCGGACTGCCGCTGGGCGCCCCCGCCGGGTAACCTCCCGCTCATGTCCCGCCATGTCGCGATCGTCACCGATTCAACGGCCTACCTGCCGCAGCAGACGATGGAGCGGCACGGCATCACCGCGGTGCCGCTGACCGTCGTCATCGGTGATCAGGCCCTCGAAGAGGGTACGGAGATCTCCGCCCGCTCCCTGGCACTGGCCCTGCAGAAACGCCGGTCCGTGACGACGTCGAGGCCGAGCCCCGAGGTGTTCGCCGCGGCCTACCGCGCGGCGGCGGAAGCCGGCGCGAGCGGCATCGTGTCGCTGCACCTGTCCTCCGAGTTCTCCGGCACCTACGACGCGGCCGTGCTCGCGGCGCGGGACGCTCCGGTGCCGGTGCGGGTCGTGGACACCGGCATGGTCGCGATGGCCCTCGGCTTCTGCGCCCTGTCGGCGGCGGAGGCCGCCGACGCGGGCGGCACGGCCGACGAGGCGGTGGCCGCGGCGGAGAAGCGCGCGGCCGGTATGTCGGCGTACTTCTACGTCGACACGCTGGACTACCTGCGCCGGGGCGGTCGCATCGGGGCGGCGCAGGCGCTGCTGGGTTCGGCGCTCGCCGTGAAGCCGCTGCTGGAGCTGGACGGCGGGCGCATCGAGATGTTGGAGAAGGTACGCACGGCCGGCAAGGCGATCGCGCGGCTTGAGGAGCTCGTGGCCGAGCGGGCGGGCACGCGCCGCGTCGACATCGCGGTGCATCACCTGGCGGCCCCCGACCGGGCCGACCGGCTGGCGGAGCGCCTGCGGACCCGGGTCACCGGCCTGGCGGAGCTGCACGTCAGCGAAGTGGGTGCGGTGATCGGAGCACATACGGGGCCCGGGCTGCTGGCGGTCGTGGTCGCGCCCCACTGAGGGCGGACAGCCGCCTTCCGGGTGGTGGAGATATCCACAACCGGTCAGTTTTCCACTGGAATTGACCATGATCAGCGGGGCTGGGCGGATGTGCCTAGCGTCTCGTGGCATGGCTCTTCGATCACGCTCACGCTCACATTCCGCGACCAGTGGCCCGGGACGCGCCCCGGCCTCCGACGGCCGGGCTCCCGACGGCGGCCCCCGGCACGGCCGGGGCGGGCGGCACCTGCGCCGCCGCGTTCACGAGGCCCCCGCTTCGGCGGCGCTGCGCCGCCGCGCGGAGGCACTCTTCGAGTCGCCACCGCGCGGACGCCCACCGGCGGCCGACGGGACGGTGGCTTCCGCGCTGGTGCCCGCTGCGCCGGTTCCTTCCGCGCCGGTTGCTTCCGGGCGGATTCCGTTCGCGCGGACGGGCGCTCGTACGGCAGCTCCGCCGTCCTTGCCGGGTTCGGCTCGCGGCCCCGGTACGGGATCGGGCCGGGCTGCCGCTGCGCGGGTCCGGGGCGCGGGTTCCGCCTCCCGTTCCGCTTCCGTGGGTGTGGGTGCGGGTGCGGGTGCGGTTCGCGGTCGGGCTTCCGGCACGGTTCCGCGTGTGCGGGGCTCGAGCCCCGCTTCCTCGGGACCCCGTGCGACTTCGCCGGTTCCCGCGAGTGCGGACCCGACTCCCTCGGTCCGCCCTCCGGTTCCCGCTCGTGCCGAGCCGGGCGCGTCGGCGGGCGCGGCGCAGGTGCGTGCGGGGGTGGCTGCGGGGCGTCCGGCGCTCGTACCCGGGGCGGCGGGTGTGGGCGGTGACTC
>NZ_VBVX01000331.1 GCF_005981925.1 Streptomyces albidochromogenes | reverse complement strand
GGCGAGTGGCGGGCGGGCGAGTCGCGCGTCAATCACCCGTCTGCCGGGACGGACCGCCCCGGCTCAGCCGGCGGGGGTGACGTCCCGCAGCAGCTGCGTGAAGGCGGCCTCGTCGACCACGGGGGTGCCGTAGGACTTGGCCTTGACCGTCTTGGACGTGGCCGAGTCGGGGTCGTTGGTGACGAGCAGGCTGGTGAGCCGCGACACACTCGTCGCGACGTGCAGGCCCGCCTCGATCGCGCGGTCCTCCAGCAGCTCCCGGTCCACGGACGTGTCGCCGGAGAACGCCACCCGCATGCCCTGCTTGAGCAGTTTGCCCGGTTCGTACCGTCCGGGGTTCGGATACGGGCACGCCGGCCGCTTGCGCGACGGACGCCAGCTGCCCATGCCCCCGCCGTGGTACGACGCCTGACGGCCCACCCGGGGCGCGGCCGGCGAGTCCGACCACTCGGTGAGCGGCAGGCATTCGAGCAGCGGCAGCCGCACGCCGTCCCGCGCCGCCGCGTGCAGGCTCGGACGGAACGCCTCCGCCAGGACGCGGGCGTCGTCGAGGGCGTGGTGCGCGCGCTGCTGTACGACGCCGAAGTGCGCGGCCAGCGACTCCAGCTTGTGGTTGGGCAGCGGCAGGCGCAGCTCCTTGGAGAGCGCGATGGTGCACAGCCGCTGCTGGACGGGCGCGGTGCGGGCGGCCCGCGCGTACTCCCGGGCGATCATCGACCAGTCGAACATCGCGTTGTGCGCGACGAGCACCCGGCCGTCGAGCCGCTCGGAGAGCTCGGCGGCGATGTCGGGGAAGAGCGGAGCGCCCGTCAGCACATCGCTCGTCAGGCCGTGGATCCAGACGGGGCCGGGGTCGCGCTCCGGGTTGACGAGCGTGTACCAGTGGTCCTCGACGTCCCCCCGGTAGTCCAGCCGGTAGACGGCAGCGGAGATTATCCGGTCGTCGCGCGCGAGCCCGGTGGTCTCCACGTCGACGACCGCGTACCCCTTCGGGTAGGCGGTCGGCCACGGCGCTGCTGTCGATTGGTCTTCGAGCATGGTCACTGAGGATACGGGCCCCCACTGACAGCCCCGCCCGCCCGGGTGAGCAGACCGTCCACCAGAGCCCGCACGGAGTTGACGAAGAGACGTTCGGGATCGGCGGGCCGGGCCAGGGCCCGCGCCAGCGCCGGATCGTGTTCCGCGCTCCGGGCGTCCCACAGCTCCTCCTCGCCCGGCCGCTGCGCCGGGGCCCGTTCGCGGTTGCGCTCGACGAGGACGTACCCGACGACCTGGTACTGGACCGCCCGCACGGCCTCGGCGGCCTTCGCCCCGCGCAGGCCCGCCGCGTGCACCTCGTGGACGAGGGCCTGCTGGGCGGGCAGGAACATCCGCTCGGTGAGCCCGCGTTCGTGGACCATCGCGATCAGGTGGGGGCGCTCGCGCAACTCGCGCCGCAGGCCGCGCGCGACGGAGACGATCCGGGCGGCCGGGGTGCGGCCGGCCGGGCGGACGGCGCCCATCTCCTGGACGGTCCGCTCGACGAGGGCGTCGAGGAGCGACTCGCGGTTGCCGACGTGCCAGTAGATGGAGGTGACCGCCGTGCCGAGTTCGGCGGCGAGGCCGCGCATGGTCAGCGCCGCCGGACCGTTCCGCTTCACCAGGGACGCGGCCGCGTCCAGGACCTCCTCGCGGGTCAGCGCGGTGCGCGGGCCGCGTGGTCCCGTGCCGCCTCCCGGGGCGCGCGTGCTGCCTGCCATGGAGCCTCCGAATCCCGTACGCGCACGGCTCTTTCACCTTCATCGGCGCCGGTGTAACAGTGTTACAGGCTCTCCTCCCGACGAAGGGCGGTACGACATGGCACGCGTACGGTACGGCGCGCGGACCGAAGCCGAGATCGCGGCGGCGCGCGGCTCCGTCTCCAGACTCCCCGACATCTGGTCCACCGGCGTGGTGGCCGTCTGGGAGAGCGACCCGGAAGCGGTGGCGGCCGTACTGCCGCCGCCCCTCAAACCCGGCGAGCGGCCGCTCGTACGGGCGAACATCAGCCGGGTCGAGCTGCCCGGCTACCCGCTGGGCGCCGGCTCGGTGGCGGTCGCCGCCGTCCACGACGGCGTCACCGGCTGGTACCCCCTCGTCATGCCGATGACCCACGAACGCGCCCTGACCGGGGGCCGCGAGGTCTTCGGCGAGCCGAAGAAGCTCGGCGAGGTGACCGTGGACCGCGACGGCCTGGTCGTCCGCGCGGCGCTGGCCCGGCACGGCATCGCCTTCGTCGAGGTGCGGGGGGCGGTGGACGGGCCGCTTCCGCTGCCCGGACCGACGGAGAAGACGGACTTCTACTACAAGTTCCTGCCGGCGGTGGACGGCCGGGGCTTCGACGCCGACCCGGTCCTCGTGCACTGCGTCCGCACCGAGAAGGTGCGCCGGCTGGAACGGATCACCGGAGACGTGGTGCTGCGCGAGTCGATGTACGACCCCGTGGCGGATCTGCCCGTACACCGCGTCGTGGAGATCACCGTCGGCGAGAAGACCACCGGCCAGAAGGGGCGCGTCGTGGAGCGGGTGAGCGCGCGGGCGCTGCTGCCGTACATCCACCAGCGCTACGACGACCCGCTGCAGATCCTCGACGGCCCGCCGGAGGGGAGCGTCTGATGCGGCTGCGGGAGGGGCAGGTCGCCGTCGTCACGGGCGCGGCGAGCGGCATCGGGCTCGCGATGGCCCGCCGGTTCGCGGCCGGCGGGCTGAGGGTCGTACTCGCCGATGTGGAGCAGGGGGCGCTGGAGAAGGCCGCCTGCGATCTCCGCGCGGAGGGGGCGCGGGTGCTCGCGCGCGTGGTGGACGTCGGCGAGCGCGAGTCCGTCACCGCCCTCGCGGACGCGGCGTACGACACCTTCGGGGCGGTGCACGTGCTGTGCAACAACGCGGGGGTGGGCTCCGGGGCCGAGGGCCGCATGTGGGAGCACGAGGTGAACGACTGGAAGTGGGCGTTCGCGGTGAACGTCTGGGGCGTCTTCCACGGCATCCAGGCGTTCGTCCCCCGGATGATCGCCGGCGGCGGACCGGGGCACGTCGTCAACACCTCGTCGGGCGACGGCGGGATCGCCCCGCTGCCGACCGCGTCCGTGTACGCCGTCACCAAGGCGGCGGTGGTGACGATGACCGAGTCGCTGTACGCCCATCTGCGCGCCGAGGGCGTTCCCGTGAGCGCGTCGGTGCTGTTCCCCGGACCGCACATGCTGCGCACAGGGCTGTGGGAGTCGCACCGCAACCGGCCCTCCCGCTACGCCAAGGAACGGCCCCGCCGCACGCCCTACCGCAGCCTCGGGCAATGGGAGACGGCGATGCGGGAGGCGGGGCACGACATCGAGTTCACGCCGGTCGAGGACGTGGCCGAGACCGTCGTGGACGGCATCGAGGCGGACCGGTTCTGGATGCTGCCGGCGAGCGAGCACAGCGACCGGCAGATCCGCGCGCGGGCGCGGTCGATGCTCGACCGCTCCGAGCCGTCGTACCTGGAGCACTTCATTCTCGACTGAGGCCACACCGAGGGAGGACACGCGATGACGGAACACAGCGACCCGTACCTGATCATCTCCTCCGACTGCCACGCCGGTCTGCCGACCGAGCGGTACCGGCCCTACCTGGACAGCGCCTTCCACCGCGACTTCGACGACTTCCTCGGGCAGCGCGACGCCCGCCGCGAGGAGATGACGCGCCTCGGCGTGCGCAACGAGGCGTTCGCGGCCAAGTGGTTCGAGGACAACGAGGAAGGGCTGCGCGGCGGCTGGGACACGGCTCAGCGCCTCAAGGAGCTCGACGGCGACGGGGTGGCCGCCGAAGTGGTCTTCCCCGACGCCGACGCCGTCGACAGCGGGACCGCGGCGCCCTTCGGCGTCGGCCTCGGCCTCTCCGGCGACCAGGACCCGCGCCTGGGCATGGCGGGCGCCCGGGCCCACAACCGGTGGCTCGCCGAGTTCGTGGCGCAGCACCCCGAACGGCACTGCGGCGTGGCGCTCCTGCCCGTCACCGGCGAGGTGGACGAGGTCGTCGCCGAGATCCACCGGGCGAGGGAGTCGGGGCTCGGCGCGCTGATGATCCCCTCGATGTGGGTCGACAAGGCCCCGTACCACGACCGCCGTTACGACCCGGTGTGGGCGGCGGCGGCGGAGACCCGGATGCCGGTGGTGACCCACTCGGGGGCCGCGCCCCGCCACGAGTACGGCGACCACCTGGGCATCTACGTCTCCGAGGTCACGTGGTGGCCGGCCAGGCCGCTGTGGTTCCTGCTGTGGTCGGGCGCGTTCGAGCGCCACCCCGGGCTGAGGTTCGGCGTCGCGGAGTCCGGCTGCTGGTGGCTGCCGAACCAGCTGTGGTTCATGGACCGCCTCTACCTGGGCGCGCACGGCGGCAAGAAGCTGTCGCCCTTCGCCGAGCTGAAGCGGCCCCCGAGCGAGTACCTGGACCGGCAGGTCTTCGTCTGCGCCACCAACACCAAGCGCCGCGAACTGGCCCAGCGCTACGAGATCGGCGTGGACAACATCCTGTGGGGCAGCGACTTCCCGCACCCCGAGGGCACCTGGCCGGACACGCGCGGGTGGCTGAAGCGGACCTTCCACGACATCCCCGTCAGCGAGACCCGCCGCATCCTCGGTCTGGCCGCCGCCGAGGTCTTCGGCTTCGACACGGCGAAGCTCGCCCCGCTGGCGCGGCGCGTCGGCCCGACGCCGGCGGAGCTGGGCCAGCCGGACGACCAGGGGCCCGTGGAGGCGTCGTGGGCGAGGTCGCGCGAGGTGGGCCGGCACTGGCTGACCGGCCACGACTTCCCGGCGCTGGGGGTCTCGCCGTGACCGGGGACCGCTACACCGTCATCTCGGCCGACTGCCACGCGGGCGCCGATCTGCCCGACTACAAGCCGTACTTGGACAAGCGCCACCACGACGACTTCGACGCCTGGGCGGCGACGTACGTCAATCCGTACGAGGACCTCCTCGCCGACACCGCCGACCGCAACTGGAACTCCGCCCGCCGGCTGGCCGAGCTGGAGGCGGACGGCATCGTCGCGGAGGTCGTCTTCCCCAACACCGTCCCGCCGTTCTTCCCCAGCGCCTCGCTCATGGCCCCCGCGCCGTCGAAGTCGGAGTACGAGCAGCGCTGGGCGGGCCTGCGGGCCCACAACCGCTGGCTCGCGGACTTCTGCGACGCGGCCCCGGGGCGGCGGGCGGGCGTGGCACAGATCCTCCTCAACGACGTGGACGAGGCGGTACGGGAGATCCGCCGCACCAAGGCGGCCGGCCTCACCGGCGGCATCCTGCTGCCCGGCGCCCCACCGGGTTCCGGCGTGCCCGAGCTCTATTCGCGGGCGTACGACCCCATCTGGGCCGTCTGCGAGGAACTGGACGTGCCCGTCAACCACCACGGCGGGTCGGCGTCGCCGCCGCTGGGCGACGAACCGGCCGCGCGGGCCGTGTTCATGGTGGAGACGACGTGGTTCTCGCACCGGGCCCTGTGGCACCTGACGTTCGGCGGGGCGTTCCGCAGGCACCCCGGCCTGAAGCTGGTCCTCACCGAACAGGGCTCGGGCTGGATACCCGGCGTGATCGACATGCTGGACTACTACCACGCCCGTCTGGTGGCGGCGGCGACCCGCGCGGCCACCGCCGAGTCGAAGTTCGGCGCGGGCCTGGCGGGCTCGATGGGCAGCAGCCCGAGCGAGGTCTGGCGCGACAACTGCTACGTCGGGGCCAGCTTCATGCGCCCCCACGAGGTACCGCTGCGCGACCGGATCGGCCTCGACAAGATCATGTGGGGGAGCGACTACCCGCACGACGAGGGCACGGCGCCGTACTCCCGCGAGGGCCTGCGGATCGCGTACGCCGGTCTGCCGCGCGAGGAGGTCGCCGTCATGGTGGGCGGGAACGCGGCCCGCGTGTACGGCTTCGACCTCGCCCTCCTGGACCCCCTCGCGGCGAAGGCCGGACCGCTGGTGGCGGAGATCGCCGAGCCGCTCCCGCCCACGGAGATCCCGCCCGACGCGACGAGCCCGGCCTTCGCGCCGGGCGGGTCGGTACGCGTCTGGTGACAGCACGGGTGAGAACCTCCCCGAGTGAGCGATCAGACGCATGACGAAGCCCACGGGGGAGCCCTCGGCTCGCGCCTGAACTGGCTGCGCGCCGGGGTGCTCGGGGCCAACGACGGCATCGTCTCGACCGCGGGCATCGTCGTCGGCGTCGCCGGAGCGACCGACGAGCGCTCCGCGCTCCTGACGGCGGGCCTCGCGGGGCTGCTGGCCGGGTCGATGTCGATGGCGGCGGGGGAGTACGTGTCGGTCTCGACGCAACGTGACGCGGAGGAGGCCGCGCTGGCTCAGGAGAAGCGGGAGCTGCGCGAGGAACCGGAGGCGGAACTGGCCGAACTGACCGCGCTCCTGGCCGCGCGCGGGCTGTCCGGCGACGTGGCCCGCGAGGCCGCCCAGCAGCTGACCGAACGCGACGCGCTGCGCGCCCACGCGCGCGTGGAGCTCGGTATCGACCCCGAGGACCTCACCAACCCCTGGCACGCGGCGGCCGCCAGCTTCGTGGCCTTCACCGTGGGAGCCCTGCTGCCGCTCCTGGCGATGACCCTGCCGCCGCCGTCCTGGCGGCTGGCGGTCACGGTCGTCTCCGTCCTGGTCGCCCTGGCCCTGACCGGCTGGAGCAGCGCCCGCCTCGGCGCGGCGCCGCCCCGGCCGGCGGTGCTGCGGAACATGGCGGGCGGGGCGCTGGCGATGGCGGTGACGTACGGAGC